>NZ_JBITWC010000008.1:0-155963 GCF_044543515.1 Vreelandella lionensis
GTTTTTGTCTGCTTGGCGTTGCGGGTACAGGTCGCCAGCCGAGGACAGCCGCGACAGATCTCAGGATCACTGCGATAGTGGCGGTAGCCATGTCGGTCCGTGGTGGCATAGATCAGCGACTGGCCCTCTGGGCACTGATAGGTGTTGGTTGCCGCGTCATACGTAAAGGCGCGCTTGGGAAGATACCCCTTGGGTTTACTGGGGCGGCGGTAGCCAATGACACCATACAGACCGCGCTCTTCCAGCCCATGACAGATAGCCGCTGTAAAGTAACCCGCGTCGAGGCCGACACCGACCGGGTCCAGCCCGAAGCGCTGGCACTGATGATCCAGTCGCGCCAAGTAAGGCACGCTATCGTGCACACTGGCCGGGGTGACATGGGTATCGGTAATAATGGCGTGCTTGCCGTCCACCGTGCGGTGATCCAGATAAAAGAACCCCGTTGGCTTGCCATCGCGCACCATATAGCCGCTATCCGGGTCGGTGAGGCTGATTTTCTTTTCGACAGTGGCCGGTGCCTTAGCACGCGGCGTCAGGGCTTTTTTCCGTGTTGAGCGCGGTCCTCCTCAACCGCCACGTCCAGGGCGTCCAGATAGTCCCGTGCCGTCGTCTCGACCGCTTGGCGCTCAAAACGATGCTTGTTGGCATTGGCCTTGAGATGCGTGCTGTCGGAGAAGCGGCGGCGCCGGTTCTGGCTGATCGTTGAGGCGTCGGGCACCTTGTCGGTCAAGCGCAAGCCGAGGAACCAGCGGTAGGCGACGTTGACCTGGATCTCGCGCATCAACTGGCGTTCGCTGCGAATGCCGAACAGATAGCCGATCAACAAGGCCTTGAAGAGCAGCACGGGATCGAGCGCGGGCCGACCATTATCCGCACAGTAAAGATGACGGACGCGCTCGCGGATAAAGCTGAAGTCGAGGGCGGCCTCAATCTGACGCAACAAATGGTTGGAGGGTACGAGTTCTTCGAGCATGACCATCTCCAGTTCGTGCTGTTGGGGGGAAGGGTCTTTGAGCATATCCGCCACCACGAAAAACGATACGCTTATCAAAGCAAAACCCTGGCCGAAGGGCCAGGGCTTTGTCAGCAGTCTGGAGTCCCTACATGCCAACATGCAAAAGCCACCCAAAAAAATGGTGGCTTTTTATTTATTATTCATGCACTTACATATCAGGCGGCATGTCGTCGCGATCCTCTGTAGCCGTCATAAATGATGTTTTAAACATCATGTACAGGCCCACCCCCGAAAACCCTAGAAACAGCACGAACATGCAGAACATCAATACCATCACCATAGCGCTTGTCCCTGTCAGTGTGCGGCCGATGCGTTGACGTCTTATAACCGCTGATTTTGGTTTACCCGAAAGGATAGACCAAAATACTTTGCATATCTGTACAGGAACTATGCAGCACACCCAAGGCGAGCAAAAATCTTATATAAATCAATGTATTAATGATTGAAAAATAAACGCAAAAAAACCACCTCACAGTTGCGAGATGGCTGTTTTGCATCGCTGCCACTCCTTGGCTTCGATGATCAGCACGGCCTTATGCTGATAAGAGTGAGCAGGCTAAGTGTCCATTCACGTCCGTGATGCTTACTGGGCGTCCTGCCCTCCTCTACTGCCTATTAGCCTGCTCACGCTTTGATGGGTTGAAACTTGGTTGCTAACAGTGAAATTGGTTAAATCATCAATGGTGACACTATAAGTATTAACACTTATAACACTGCAGGCATTGGGCCAATCATGCCAATAAATAAAAAATATCTTTAATATCAATAAATTAAATAAAAACAATAAAAGCCCAGCCTAACCGAAATTGACAGAAAACTCAGGGATGGCATGGATAATATTGACACATGCGACAAATTCGCACGGTTCACATCTACGCTAAGGAGAGATAAGCAGCGTTGGCAAAACGTTCCACCTCATGGCTACTTACCGGTGGCAACCCGCACCAACAGCGCTTATGTTACTCATCACACCATGACGCCCCAGCGGGGGCATTATTTAGTAGAGAGGAAAGACCCAATGAAACGCACCATTGCGCTTGGCATACTCTTACTGGCCACACTACTCACCATTAGCGGCTGTAACACAGTTCGCGGTATGGGCCAGGATATTGAGCAGGGTGGTGAAGCCATTCAGCGTTCGGCGGATTAACCATGATGATGACCGTCTACCTTTCACATGGCTTGGAGAGTGGCCCAGGGGCACTGAAAATGCAGGCGCTCAAGGGTATTGCTGAACAGCTTGATGACTGTGAGCCGGTCGTCATGGATTACCGGGGTATGGACGAGCCAGCCGAGCGATTGAAACACCTTACCGCTACTCTGCTGGCTCGTGGTGATGACCCCGCCCACTGTGTATTAGCAGGCTCAAGCTTAGGCGGCTGGCTCAGCGCTGCCGCCAGTGCGCAAACACCGGTGTTGGGCTGTTTTTTACTCACCCCCGCGCTTGGCCTGCCCGAGTACCCAGAGACCTCACCGACGATTCAAGCCCAGCATACGCATATCATTCATGGCTGGCGCGATGATGTGGTCCCCCCAGGCCCAGTGATTGAGCGTGCCCGCCTACAGCGCTTGTCACTGCGAATGATTGATGACGATCATCGCCTGCATAGTAGCCTGGACACTATCCTGGACGACTTTACACGCTTCTTAGCCCAGTGTGCGGACGCCCGCCCACCGGTTTAGCCTCAGCAACGCAATGGAAAACGAAAAACGCGTAAAGCAGTCGACATAAGCACCCAAAATCTATACAAATGATATACGCCAAAAAGGAGAGTGCACATGTTTGGACTATTTAAGCGCGACCCAAAAAAGAAGCTTCAACAAGCGTACGAACGCAAGCTGCAAGCGGCGATGGAAGCTTCCCGCAACGGCGATATGCGCGCCAACGCCACACTGACAGAAGAGGCCGAGGAGATTCTTGCCGACATCAACCGCCTTAAGGCTCAAGAGGGCTAACGCGGTGCGCATCGGTTTGGGTTTGGCTGCGCTGCTCACAGGCACCTTAACCACGCACGCCTACGGAAGCTGCCCGCAGCCTGGGCAGTGGTGGCAAGGTGAGCGGGCCACTCCTCATCAAGCGCTTCTCGCTCAAGCAGCCCAGCGGCAAGTGGTGCTGCTTGGCGAACAGCACGATGCCATTGACCACCACCGCTGGCAGTTACATACCCTGGCGGGGCTACATGCGCTTCGGAAAGATATGGTTATTGGCTTGGAGATGCTGCCAAGGAGCGCGCAGCCGGTATTAGATCATTGGGTGGCTGGCCAGCTTACCGAGACAGAGCTATTGACCCAAAGCGAGTGGGAAGAGGCCTGGGGGTTTGATGCCGAACTCTATTTACCGATCTTCCACTTTGCCCGGCTACAGCACATTTCGCTGGTCGCACTCAATATTTCACCAGAACTACGCCAGCAGCTCTCAAAAGAGAGTTTTGAAAGCGTACCTGCCGAACAGCGCCATGCTATTCCCCCACCTCTGCCTGCCAGCCCTGCGTACCAAACTCGGCTAAAAGAGGTGTTTGAACAGCATGCCATGGGCCAAGAAAACCCGGAAATGCTGGAACGCTTTACCCAAGCGCAGCTCACCTGGGATATCGCCATGGCCCACGGCCTGGCAGACGCGGCAAAAGAGGGGGCGTTAGCCGTTGGCTTAATGGGCCTTGGGCACGTCACCTACGGCCATGGTGTGGAGCATCAGCTAGAAGGGCTGGGGATTCAACACACCTTCAGCCTGCTGCCCTGGGAACAGGCTGAGTGTGACCTCCCCGAGCCAACACTGGCCGATGCCGTGTTTGTACTCCCTGCCCCCATTTCCGCCGAGCCGATGCCCTAGGCGTCATCCGCCAACGCAGGCAGCAGCGTTTTTAGTTTACGGGTAAGCGTATTACGCCCCCAGCCCAGCAGCTCAGCGGCCTCGCCTTTGCGACCGCCGGTATGTTTGAGGGCGGTTTCAATCAAAATGCGCTCGAAATCGGGTACCGCCTCTTCCAGCAGGTGCGTATGGCCTTCTGCCAAGGCGTGATCGGCCCAATCCCGAAATGCTGAACGCCAATCACCGTGAACGCTACTTTCCGACGCACCGACCGTGCGTAGCTCTGGCGGCAGGTCTTCTACCAGGATTTCCCGGCCAGAGGCCATGACCGTTAACCAACGGCAGATATTTTCCAGCTGACGCACGTTGCCGGGCCACGGCAGCCGGGTTAAGTGCGCCTCTGCCTCAGGGGTCAGCACTTTGATATCGGTGGAAAGCTCTTTCGCCGCTTCGGCCAAAAAATGCCGGGTTAGCCGGGGAATATCTTCGCGGCGCTCGGCAAGGCGCGGTAGATGAACGCGAATCACGTTCAGACGGTGGAACAAGTCTTCACGAAAGCGCCCATCATCTACCAACGACTCTAGGTTCTGGTGGGTTGCCGCGATAATCCGCACATCAACTTTTACCGGGGTATGCCCGCCCACGCGGTAAAACTCGCCGTCGGCCAGCACGCGCAGCAGACGGGTTTGCGTCTCGGCGGGCATATCGCCGATTTCATCCAGAAACAGCGTGCCACCGTTGGCCTGCTCGAAGCGCCCTTGGCGCTGGGCAGCCGCCCCGGTAAACGCGCCTTTCTCATGGCCAAACAGCTCGGACTCTATTAAGTCACGAGGAATTGCCGCCATATTCAAAGCAATAAACGGCTTGCCCGCCCTCGGGCTGTGCTGATGCAGCGCCTGGGCGACACGCTCTTTACCGGTGCCCGACTCACCGTTAATCAGTACCGTAATGTGCGAATGGGAGAGCCGCCCAATGGCGCGAAAGACTTCCTGCATGGCGGGCGCTTCACCGATGATCTCGGCGCTTAGGCCTTCCGGCACGCTCACCGGCCGCTGGCGTTCACGGGCGTGGGCTACCGCACGGCGTACCAGCGCTAGCGCCTCATCCACATCAAACGGCTTGGGCAAGTACTCAAACGCCCCACCCTGATAAGAGGCCACGGCGCTATCTAAATCGGAGTGAGCGGTCATGACAATGACCGGCAGGTCCGGGTGGGCTTCGCGAACCCGTGACATTAAATCCAGCCCATCAATCCCCGGCATGCGAATATCGGTCACCAGCACATCCGGTGGGCTTTCCAGCAGCCGTGCCAGCGCTGTGTCGGCACGCTCAATACACTCGACCTCCAGGTCTGGCTGCGCCAGTGCGCGCTCCAGCACCCAACGGATAGCGCGGTCATCATCGACAATAACCACCCGTGCAACATCGGTACGTGTCGCCTCAGTCATGACGCTTCTCCGGTGCAATTAATAACTAATGGAATCAGTAAACGAAATTCGGTATGTCCAGGTCGTGAGTCGCATTCGATCAATCCTTGATGTTGGTGCAAAATTGACTGAGCAATCGATAGCCCTAGGCCGCTGCCTTCCGCGCGGCCAGACACCATCGGGTAAAAAAGGGTTTCGCGCAGGCTCTCAGGAATACCAGGGCCGTTATCAATCACGCCGACTTCGCTCACTAGCCGGTGCCGCTCGGCGCCTAAAGTGAACTGGCGCCGGGCACGGGTGCGCAGAATCAGCTCCGGTGAGGGGGTCTCTGCATCACTCATGGCCTGAACCGCGTTCCGCGCCACGTTTAATACCGCCTGAATCATTTGCGACTCATCACCGGAAAGATCCGGCAGGCTGGGATCGTAATCGCGGTTGACGGTGACATGGGGATGCTCGGCAATCAGCAGCGCTCGCACTCGCTCCAGCACTTTATGGATATTGACCGGCTCGTGTTTAATGATGCGGTTCGGGCCCAGCATGGAATCAACCAAATCTCGTAAGCGGTCTACTTCTTCGACGATGATATGGGTAAATTCCCGCAGCGCCGGGTCGTCTAAATCACGCTCCAGCAGTTGCGCCGCACCGCGAATGCCGCCTAATGGGTTTTTCACCTCGTGGGCCAAGCCCCGCGCCAGCACCTTAATGGTCTCTTGGCGGGTGGTGAGCGCCTCTTCGCGGGAAATCTGCATCAAGCGGTCTCGCGGCTCGACTTCCAGCAGCAGCTCATCGGCTGAGAGGGGCGTTACCGTATAGTCCACCGTGAGCGGCTCACTATTGAGCGGCGTGATACGTGCTTCCCGCTGGGTATAGGGGTGAAAGGCATCCCGCGCTTTGGCCAATACCTCATCAATACTTTCCCCACCGCCTAGCAAGGTATCTAGGCTAATACCCTGCACACGGCTAAAGCTCACCGCTAGCAGCGCTTCCGCCGCTGGGTTCATCCAGCGGACACGGAGTTCACCGTCGAGCAGTAGCACTGCGGTGGTGAGATGTTCTAATAAGCGCTGATACATGGCGTGTCCTGAAACGTCGCTCTAACAATAGTGTGATGAACAATAGCGTGATGGGATCGTTGAGAGAGGAACTGCAAAAAGCGCGCCAATTAAGCACAAACGGCGGCATGCACGGCTGATGGGCAGCCGGTGTGGGCACAGCGAGCCGTTATAGCGCACTGCCGAACAAATCCAGATACTCCTATGCACCATTGTAGTGCATTGCACTATTCAGCAATAAAAATAGTCACCGGATCGGTGCGGTGTTGAATACGCCCTTGGCTATCCAACAGTTCGGCCTGCAGCTGGTGTTGGCCCGCTGGCAAGCCCGCCAGCCAGAACGCATCGCTATGCAGGGCAGATTGGCTTAGCTCGCCATTCACGAGCAGTTGAATTTGGTGGTCGTCGCGTAGCGGCGGCGAAACCGCCACTTCAACCGGCGTCATATTATTTCGCAGCGAGGCCCCCGCCACTGGGTTAGCAATCGCAAAGCGGTCATAGGGCATAAACGGTTGGCCAGGATTCCCCTTCGCGCGGGGAGACGGAGAAGCAGGCCGAGCAGCGGTAGGCACGCTTGGCAGCGGGGCCAGCGTGATCGCTTTACCACCACGCTCTGGGTTGTCAGTAAACGTCACGTTGCCCTGCGCATCCACCACGCGATACACCGTTTGAGCCTGCGCAGCGCTTACCCACAGGCCCAGCAGCAGCGCAGCCCCTGTGGACAAACCACTTTTTTGACGCAAACGCCATCTACTGATCATTACTTTCTCACCCTTATGTTGCTCCAACAAAAAACCCCGCCGAGGCGGGGTTTTTCAGGCTAATCACACCGCAAGGGTGATGTTAGCACTCTTGTTAAAACGGTGTTTAGCAACCGTTCTTAGCAAGAGTAGTACATGTCGAACTCGATCGGGTGAGTGGTCATGCGAATGCGCTCCACTTCTTCCATCTTCAGCTCGATGTAAGCATCGATCATTTCATCAGTAAATACGCCGCCTTCGGTCAGGAACGCACGGTCAGCATCGAGTGCTTCCAGTGCTTGGTCCAGGCTGTTGGCAACGGTCGGTACGGACTTGCCTTCTTCCGGCGGCAGGTCGTACAGGTTCTTGTCCATGGCATCGCCAGGGTGGATCTTGTTCTTGATACCGTCGATACCCGCCATCAGCATCGCTGAAAACGCCAGGTAGGGGTTAGCAGTCGGATCAGGGAAGCGAGTCTCTACACGCTTGCCTTTCGGGCTAGCGGTGTAAGGAATACGGATAGAAGCAGAACGGTTACGGGCACTGTAGGCCAGCATGACCGGTGCTTCGAAGCCCGGTACCAGACGCTTGTACGAGTTGGTAGAAGCGTTGGTGAAGGCGTTCAGAGCACGAGCGTGCTTGATAACACCACCGATGTAGTACAGTGCCATTTCAGACAGGCCCGCATACTCGTCACCGGCGAACTGGTTTTGGCCATCTTTCCAGAACGACTGGTGTACGTGCATACCAGAACCGTTGTCGCCTACCAGCGGCTTCGGCATGAAGGTAGCGGTTTTGCCGTAAGCGTGCGCCACGTTGTGGATCACGTACTTCATTTCCTGAACTTCGTCAGCTTTCTTCACCAGCGTGTTGAATTTAACGCCGATTTCGTTCTGACCCGCGTTGGCAACTTCGTGGTGGTGAACTTCCACAGTCTGGCCAATCGCTTCCAGGGTGTTACACATTGCGCCACGGATATCGTGGAAGCTATCGACCGGAGGAACCGGGAAGTAGCCGCCTTTCACGCGCGGACGGTGACCCAGGTTGCCGCCTTCTACTTTGTTGTCAGTTGCCCAAGCGCCTTCATCAGACGTGATTTTGTACATAGAGCCCTGGATATCGGACTTCCAGTGCACTTCGTCAAAGATGAAGAATTCCGGCTCTGGGCCGAAGAAGGCGGTGTCGCCCAGACCGGTAGACTGCAGGTAAGCTTCTGCACGCTTAGCGATAGAGCGCGGGTCGCGATCATAGCCCTGCATGGTAGCAGGCTCGATGATGTCGCAACGCAGGATCAGGGTAGCGTCTTCGGTGAAGGGGTCCAGGAAGCCGGTGCCGTCTTCCGGACGCAGGATCATGTCGGATTCATTAATGCCTTTCCAGCCTTCAATAGAAGAGCCGTCAAACATTTGGCCGTTTTCAAAAAACTCTTCATTCACGTCGCGTGCCGGTACGGTGACGTGCTGCTCTTTACCGCGCGTGTCGGTGAAACGCAGATCTACCCACTTAACATCATGTTCTTCGATTAGCGCGAGAGTCTTGGCTGACATAGTGTCCTCCGGTATGAGCGTGGCTTAAAGCTTGTAACTGTAAGCTATCGATAAAAGTGTTATTCAACAAATCGTTCAACACGCAGCTGCATGTGGCGCGTTTGTCTTTTTTGTTCGCTTAACGTTTGCCTGACGATGGATAACAAAACGCCCAGCGATCATTTCAGACCGGCTATCGTTGTAGCATGCCGAGAGGCTTCTGCATACGATCTAATAGCTGGTGACAAAACTATCTACAATGTATAAGCACAGAGCATGCCAACTCTGCACCATTATGGCATCAAAAATTTATAATGCTTTGTTTTTAAAATACAAAAACCTATGAAGAGATGCCTCTTCATGTAGCAAAGGCCTTTTGGTTGCGCACAAAAGCGCCATTATTTTTTTATTGGCGCACCATAAAAGCTCATAAAAAGGTATCAGTGCACCAAGTTGGTTCAAAAAACCCAGCGCCTAGCGAGCTACCATCAGAAAACTTTATCTTGCTACGCAAATAAACCAACATCTACAATAAATTACATTCAGACAGGTTTCATAACAAAGGAAGCCGCTTACATGAGTACGGTTTGCTTTATCGTTGACGCAACAGTGACAGGAGCCTTGCTACCGCGACACCTACGTTCCATCCGAGAGTCGGGCCTTGCAGAGCATGTGGTGCCAATTATTGTGACGTGCAATCAGGTAGATGAGCGGCTATCGTCCATTGAGCAGCGCTACCATGTGCACTGCTTAATCACGCCCTCGCAAACGCTAGGCGCACGGATCAACCGGGCAGCCTATGTGAGCCAAGCGGAATGGGTGATGATTGCGCTGGATAAACAGCCCCTGGCAGCACAGCTGTGGTACCTACTCTACCCACAGCTACACACCCTAGCGCTAGACGCGCTCTTGATTAGCGCTACCACTCCTCGATTATCTGAACGCCTGCTGCAGCGCTTTTTTGGTGCGTCCACAGCGGTGCCGCCCTACGTCGCCATTCGCCGAACATGGTTTGAGCGCTTAGGCGGGTTTGACCCCGAGCTTGAAGCGCCAGCACTGCAGGACTTCTTACAGCGCCTGTACGCTTGCCCAACGCGATTAAAAACCATCAGCGGTGAAGCCTTAGGCCTTGCGCGGGGTTCGCCAACTAGACGCGGCACCCACTACCCCTCTTCCCGCTTGCCGCCCCCCTCCTCCTAAGCACGCCCGCTTTATCCTGATAACGATTTTCGCCCGCGCTATTTCTCGGCCGTTTATACCTTCAGCCGTTTGCCAAAAAGCATTGCCCCCAGGGTAGTGGTATTCACCGCTTTATTCAGCAGTACCGACCCCACGCTACCTATCAATATCAGCAGCAAACCATACGCAACCACGGGCAGCGTGGCAGGGCCCACCAGCACATCGGTGATGACAAAAAACATCGGGTGTGCCAGATAAACCCCAAAGGAGTAGGCATTGATATAGCGCACCCACCCCGGCGCTTTACGGCCTTTCAAGCCACGCATAAGCGCCAGTGTGAACAACACAAAAAAGGGAATGACCCACACTTCCTTAGAAGAGAAGGCCAGCCAGTGGGCAAAGGTCGCCAGCACGATCAAGCCGACGAACAGCGCAAGCCAGCGTGGTTGGGAAAGGGTTTGTAGCCAAACAGGGCGCTCATTCAATGTTGCTGAAGGCGTTAACGGGTAGTAGCGCACCAGCACCAGCGCTAAGAAAAACAGATACACCCAGCCAAGCGGCGCAACCCACAGCAAATAGCCGGGGGGTTCAATCTCAAACCAGTAGGCAAAGCCCCAATACGCCATACTCACCACACAAGCCAACCACAGCCACGGCACGGGGTGAATACGCCACAGCTGCCAACGGGTAAACGCCCAGTAGGCCGCATAAAACTGCATGGCAATAATCAAAAAATAGCCATGCCAACCCGCGTAGATAAAATAGGCCTTTGCGTTTTCCCAAAAGCCCACAGCGTTATCACTTCCAGCTAAGCGCCACCACTCGGCGGTAGAGTAGATCAACCCGTAGGCCAAATAAGGCAGCATGACGTACTTAACGCGTTGAAGCAGAAAGCCGGGCGGCACCTGCTTATCGTAACGGACAGCAAACACAAACACCGAGATAAACAGAAACACCGGTGTACCCAGCACCAGTGGAATACGCATCAGGTCGGTCGCCACGTTATCTACCCGCTGGTTAATATGATCTAACCAGTGAAACAAAAAAACGGCCACACAGCCGTATGCACGCAGCCAGTAAATCTCCTCGACTTTCTGCATTTACCCTCCCGCCAAGTCACCGCTGCTAAGCTCATGTGAATGAACATCCCGGCTTACAGCGTTGTCCGACCTCTTAAACGTTCGTAAATTCCTGGAGGCTATGTGCTTAAAAAACCGAAAATAGCGCGCGGCACACGCTGGGCAGGATATGTATGTAGCTTATTTGGTTGGCTAGCGCTGAGTAACATAGCGCTAGCAGGCGACGTTTCCCGAGAACAGTTCTTTTCATCCACGCTGGGCTACGACTACCCCTACACCATCTATCTACCGGATGGATATGACACAGCGGCGACAACCCCCTACCCCGTGGTTTACCTTCTGCACGGCTCGTTTGGTAACGAGCGGGACTGGGCCACCCGAGGCAACCTACCCCAAGTAGCCGATCGCCTTATTGAAGCCGGGCATTTACCGCCCGCTGTGTTTGTTATGCCCGGCAGCCGCAGCTGGTGGGTAGATGGCCACAACGAAGCAGCCCGCAGCGCCTTCTTTAATGACCTGCTGCCCCATATCGAAACCACTTACCACGTAGGAACCACACGCCCGTTACGCGGCGTAGCGGGGCTTTCAGCGGGCGGTTATGGCGCGGTGAACTTCGCACTAGAACGCCCCGATATGTTTGCCGCCGCCGCCGCGCTTAGCCCAGCAAGCTACGTGCCCGTACCGCCTAGCAACTCCTCCGCCAACCGGCACCCAGCCTTTTTAAATGAACAGGGCCAGTTTGACCGCGCACTATGGGAACAGCTTAATTACACCGCGCATTTAGAGCCCTACCGCCTTCAGGTCACACCCCGGCCAAACGCCGAACACAGCGACACCCCGCCCGTGCCGCTGTACATTAGCGCCGGGCGCAGTGATGTGTACGATGCAGAATTTCACGCCCGCCAGCTACGCCAAGCCATGGAGCGTATTCAACTAGGCCAAGTGCGGCTGGACCTTTACCCTGGCGGCCACACCTGGCGGGTATGGCGGGCCAGCTTACCCGCCGCGCTCAACTTTATGTTTCAGCACGTCGGCGCATCCGTTGAACCAATCGGCGAGTAAAGCACCGCCCGGTGACGACCCTCCGCTTTCGCCTGATACATTGCTTGGTCGGCGCAGTGAATCAGCGCCGCTTCCTCCTGAGCGTGAAGCGGAAACAGCGACACGCCAATACTCGCCGACACGCCAACCTCCCCCACCGATAGCGCAAACGGCTCTGCCAACGCCTGACAAAGCTGATTCGCCACCGCCAATGCCTCATCATCCCTTACCGGGCCACCCAGCAGAGCCACAAACTCATCGCCACCAATTCGCCCCACCATATCCGTGCCACGTAACCTCAAGCGCATACGCTGCGCCACTTCTCGCAGCAGCTGGTCGCCCACCGCGTGGCCCCAGCGGTCATTCACCGGTTTAAAGTTATCCAGATCGATAAACAACAACGCCAAGGAATCCCCCTGGCGTTGCGATTTGACCAAAGCATCGCTCAGTTGGCTAAAAAAGATCGCCCGGTTCGGTAGGTCGGTAAGGGAGTCGTGCTGGGCTAAATGCAGCACTTTCTGCTCCATCTCCCGGCGGGGCGTAATATCGTGAGAAATCCCCAAAAAGCTTGTCACGTTCCCCTGCTCATCCAGCAAAGGCGCACCGTTAGTGAAGTGCCACCGCCACTCACCTTTAGCATGCTGCACCCGGTACTCAATCACCCCCTGAGGCTGGCCCGTGTGATACACCTGAGCGATATAACGGCGGCACGCTTCTAAATCATCCGGGTGCAAAAGCTGGCTGATATTGCGCCCCCATATCTCCGCCACCGGATGCCCCAAAATACGCGGCCAGTTAGGCGACACATAAGTAAGCGTGCCCTCGGCACTCAAGGTGTAAATGATATCGTTGGCCTGCTCGACCAACTGACGAAAACGCTGCTCGCTCGACTTTAAGGCAGTCTCAAGCGCCTTGCGCTGAGTGATATCGTTAGCGTAGCCCGTCCACAGCACGCTGCCATCCGGCTCGCGACGCGGCCGATCTATCGCCTCTATCCACAGCATCTTGCCGCTGCGGTGAAATATGCGGAACTCTTGCTGCCAAGGCATCAACGTTCGCGCGCTTTCCGACGAACTCTCAAACACCGCCTCGCGGTCATCAGGGTGAATGCTATTCAGCAGCGTTTGCGCATCCGTCAGCGCCTCTTCCACGCTCACCCTAAACAGCTCCACCACGCGCTTACCCACATAGGCGTAGCGCCATTTGCCCTCTACGGAGTAATGCAGCTGATAAATAAAGCCCGGCAGCTGAGAAAGCAGCGTATCCAACGATTCACTAAAGGGCAGCGCCCCTTGCAGCAGCGTGCCATGCACCGCCCGATAGCTGCCTTCCACCACGGGCGAAAGCTGCAAATGCCAATGGCGGGCAGACTCCCCCCAGCTAACCGTTAACGCGTAAGGAGCCTGTTGCGCATCGCATGTCTGAATAGCCGCCCACACATTGCTAGCATCCAGCGGGAAGCAGCGTAACAAGGCCGTTTCGCTATTGTCTGCCGCCCAGCCCGCCACTCGACGAAAGGCCGCATTCGCGTGAACGTTCATTGAACCCGATGCCGAACGATCAACAACAAACAGCGGTGTTACCGACTGCTCAAACAGCGCACGGTACGGTTGCATCGCGGCCTCTCCCCTATTCCTCTGAATAGGTACGTTAAGCGCCCAGCTTAGGGCTGTCTATTCACATTGGCCGAGTTCTGCCAACGCACACTACACTTAACGAGCCTTCTTATTTTTATTCACCCACAGTAAGGACACTCACCATGCACAAGCACATTGAATGGGACGAGCCCGGCAACGCCAGCGTAGCAGCCTTCTTCAAGGACGACCCCGAACACACGCCCCCCTACCCAGGTGCCGTGCTTTCCGCCCGTTACCAAGGCCGCATTGTGCGGGTCAAAGTAGAAGCCTACCGCGAAGAAGATGCCGTGAGCATTGGCAGCGTGGCCGCCATTCTCGACCAACGCGGCCACCGTTTTCAGTCACACCAAAATCTCAACGTGGGCGATATGGTGCGACTCCCCGACGACAAACGCGCCATTGAACGCTGGGAAGAGGATGAGGAGAAGGAGTAAGTGATGGAGGCCCCGCTGGCGGGGCCTGGCATTACCCACCATTGCCAGCACTCCACACCCTACTACTGAAAGCTGCCTAGGCGGCGGCTCCTTCCCTTGCTGCTTACGCGTTTTTATTTCAGCTCTACTCTGCTCAACTACTCACACAATATTTCAACCCCAATCATACGGGGAACAGTTACAAATTCTTCTGCTCAATAGAGCACGTAATCTTGGCCTCAGGGCATGATGAGTGGGTTATAAGAATTTGCAGTGTCCTGCTTGGGCTTGCAGTCGTGTCAGACAGTGAGATCAAACTTAGCGCTGATGGCAAAGTACAGAGAAGGAAAGTTTACTTTGCAGCGAGAAGCGATGGCATTGTGAGAATTGGCTCAAACATGCATGTCATGAATATAAAGAAGCGCATCAAATAGCTTAACAGTGGTGCTGCAGAGGATGTTGAGCAGATAGGTCATGTTGATGGATCGAAACTTTTTGAAAAAGCCTTACACTCAGACCGTGAAAAGCACAACCGGTACGGAGAGTGGTTTAACCCAGCTCCTGAGGCGCCTCTGTGGGAAAACGGCCTTGTAGCGTTACTGGAGAGAACGCATGCAGCTATGCTTGCCGCTCTCATAAATTTGTAGGCTTTATAAATGACAAAGCCTCCTTCAAAGAGGAGGCTAGACTCAGCACAGAGATAGGCTTGTCATCGCCTGAGTTACTGTGCTGGCTACACGGGACGGACCTTTGTGTAGTCTCGGAGTCCGGATGCTCTCGCATTGCCGGTGACATGCGCAAGATATGCGTAATCTTACGGCCTGTCAAATCAAAAATGATTTACAAGTGTGCCGCTAAATGGCCCAAATTCATGCCATGAAGCACGCATTCATGAATTTTATTCATGGTTTCGCGACCGAAACAGTTCAGGTGGTGCTGACGCTTCCCGGTCGTCGGATGCTTGCTGCTCAGCTGTATCAAATTTAGCCGATGAAATCCTACGGTGTAGATCATATCGCCTTTAACCCATGTGGTATTACCTTGAAATCTGCCTAGCATGGGCAATGCTCTCGCAGGTAAAACCATGTGATCGGGCTGTATGATATTAGGCTCTACTGTGCTGCAGGCAACTACGGTGACCAAGTTCGCGCGGCCATTTACTGAATTAGACAGCACTATGACGGGACGCTTGTCTTTAGTCATCTCAGGGTCTTTAAATCCCTGCGAAAAGTCACACAGCAGCATTTGCCCCTTTTTAGGATGGAATTGGATGGGCACTTTGGTTTCCCTAACGATTTTGACGGCTAGGACACTATCAGAAGTCATGTTAAATGCCTAACCTGCGAAAAATTTTCCGCCCCTAGCACCACTCTGCCTTAACAGCTAAGATCGGCTAAAGCGCCTAAAGAGGCGATAGCCTATAGTTGAACAACATGGGGAAGATGTATGAATGGCGAACCCACAGTGGTTCTTGATGTGGAAAGTAAGCTTCAGATAACGCTTGAAAATAGAGATCCTGTTGTCCTTATGGACCTAGTTCAGTCGCTGATGGCGGTTTCCGCTCAATTCGAGAAATTCATCAAGTCAAATTCAAAGCCATCGCCAGAGGCTTGCACGGAGCTTCTTATCCATGAGGTCAGGCAAGGCTCAATTGTGGTAGAGCTAGTGGCTCATTCTCTTCCAATGGTCCCATTAATTTGGGGTGATGGAGCTATTCATGAATGGGTAAATTATGCTAAATCGATCATGCTTTGGCTAGCTGGCCAGGAAGAGAAGCCATGCCAAAGAGTTACCAAAAATGATTTAGATAATTTTTCCTCAATGGTTCAGCCAGTGGCTAAAGATAACGGCTCTCAAGTTATTTTCGCCGCCACCTCGGGGGGAACCATAACCAATCATTTCTATATCGGGCATGATGAAGCGCGGAACGTTCAAAGAAGAGTTATCAAGGAGATAGAAAAGGTAAATGACCCGATAGATAACATTCACTTTAAACAATACATGACGTGGCATCAAATTCGTTTTGATTCGTCGCTGACTGCCGGGAGCCAAGCAATCATTGAAAATATTTCTAAAGCTCCTAAGCGCATAGTTTTCGAGGACGAGGATACCAAACGTGCCATGACAAAAGGTGATTCACGATTTGCTCGTGACTGGCAAGAATTGGCCTATTTGGTTGATGTAGAGGTTCAGTCAGTGAATGGCACGCCACGCGCTTATAAGATCATTCGCTACTATCCAGAAGAAACATTTGATCCCTACGAAGATGAATAAAAATGAGGAAGAGTAAGCCTGATAAGCAAGATGGTTTGGCGACTCAAAAACAGCCTAGCCAACAGGTCACTGCTACTCCCTCCTTCACTCCAAAACGCCATTAACCCTCATCACACTTTGCCTACTGGCTTTACACGCTCGTAGCACTCCCCTGCCGTGCTACGCTTAATGCTTTCATGTCGATTACTCAGGGGCTCATCCATGCAGTTACGTCAACGTTTACGAGCGGGCTTAGCGGCGGGGGCGGCGCTGCTGCTGTCGCTGCCTGCTCAGGCACAAACCAGTGCCGATTGGGCGGCTTACGATGAGGTGTTTGAGCGTGGGGCGCAGCACGCGCAGTGGTGGGATGCGGGTTGGACGGGCATCTATGCCGCAAGCCTTGCGTTTGATGCTTATCAATCCAGTGAAGCCAACGACCCGGACGACCGTTTTGATGCCCGCGTAGGAGTCGTAAAATCGGCGTTAGCCCTGGGCGGTATGTTGACGGATCGCCAGCCGCATCAGGCGGCACTGGTAGAGTACGAGCGCCTTAAAGCGCAGGGTGAGTTAAGCGGCGTGCAGGCGTTGGGGCTTTCGCTTGCCCAGGCGGAGCGTGAACGCCGTGGGTTTGAGGCGCGGGTTAGCTCGCTGGTGGTGAACACTGTGGCGGGGGCGGTAATTGCCGCTGACGGTCGCGAGCGGGATGGTGCCATCAACTTCGCTACAGGCATGCTGATTAATGAGCTGCAAATTTGGACGCAGCCTAATCAGGCCTCCAGCGCGATTAACCGCTTTCAGCCTGCCCGCGTGTCTCTTGGCCCCATCACGTTAGAAGGCGAATACGCGCTGATGGTATCGCCCTAGCAGATTGGCGCTACCTGGCGCTATTAGGTCGTTACCTCCTCTCTACGCTATTTATCTGCGCTCCGTGCCTGCATTGCCATCGTCGCTTTGTTAGGCACTTTTGGAGTGGGCGGAAGATTAGCGCGCTTACCGTTGTCAGCGCGCCGTGAGCGCGTAAAATATCCGCCACTTTTTTGGTTTCACCAAATGTTATGTTATAACTTATTTATTCGATAGCGAGGACGCTCGATGAGTGAACACATGCATCGCCATAACAAGGAAGGCCCTTGTCATTTTTCGCTGATGTCGTTGTCTGCCACTAAGCGGTTGGGCTTTGTCGCGCTCCCGTTGCTGGCGCTTTGGGGGCTGGTGGTGTGGGCAGGCGGGTGGCCGTTATGAGTGAACGTTCCTCTTCGCGTTTGCAGCTGCACGACCTGCACTTGGCCCAGGGCCGTCGCACGGTGTTAGAACATGTGGATGGCGATATTAAGCCCGGCGCGATTACCGCGCTCATTGGTGCGAACGGTGCCGGTAAAAGCACGCTGATTCAGGCCATTATGGGTGAACTGCGGCCGATTAGCGGCAAGGTGGTGTGTACGGTGGATAAAGCCCGCCGTGCTTGGCTGCCCCAGCAGTTGGCGTTAGACCTGACCTTCCCGATGAGTGTGGAAGAGCTGGTGATGACCGGCAGCTGGCCCAGCCACGGGGCGATGAAAGGTTACTGTGCGGCCCACTATCGCAAAGGCCGCGAGATTATGGCGCGCCTGGGGATTTCGCACTTGGCTCACCGCCCGCTGGGCGAGCTTTCCGGCGGCCAGCGCCAGCGGGCGCTAATTGGCCGCACGCTAATGCAGGAAGCCGAGCTGCTGCTGCTAGACGAGCCGTTTGCCAACGTAGATAGCGATACGGTCGATATTTTGATTCGCATTTTGCGCCAGATGGCCGACGAGGGCGTCACGATCATTATTGTGCTGCACGATATGGACCACCTGCGCCGCTTGGCGGATGAGGTGTTGATGCTGAATGGCGGCCATGGCCGTTGGGTCGCTCCCAGCGCGCTCAACCACCAGCATGCCCCGGCCCAAGTGGTGCCGTTTACCTTAGGAGGCCGTTATGCTGGCACTGCTTGATGCATGGTTGATTGCACCGTTTGATTACGGCTTTATGCGCCGTGCCGTGGTCGGTGGGCTTGCCCTTTCATTGGCCGCGCCGCCGCTGGGGGTGTTTTTGGTGCTGCGCGGCATGAGCCTGATTGGCGATGCCATGGCCCACGCGATTCTGCCCGGCGTGGCGCTGGGCTTTTTGCTGGCGGGCTTTTCACTGCCGGTGATGAGCGTGGGCGGCGTGCTGTTTGGGGTGATGGTGGCGCTGCTGGCGGGGGCGGTCTCGAAAATGGGCGGCCAGCGGGAAGATGCCGCCATGGCGAGCTTTTTTATTATTTCGTTAGCCGCTGGGGTCATGCTGATTTCCATGGGAGGCAGCAGCGTGGATCTTACCCACGTGCTGTTCGGCTCCATTTTGGCGATTAACTCGACGGCGCTGCTGCTGATCGCCTCGATCAGTACGCTGATTGTGATCACTCTGGCGATTATTTTCCGCGCCCTAGTGGTGGAGTGTTTAGACCCTCTGTTTTTACGCGGCCAAAGTAGTCGTAGCGGTTGGGTACACAGCGTCTTTTTAGGGCTGCTGGTACTGAACTTAACGGCGGGCTTCCAAACCCTGGGCACACTGATGGCCGTTGGCTTAATGATGTTGCCTGCTACGGCAGCACGGTTTTGGAGCAAGCGGTTAGAAGGCTTGATCGGGATTGCCGTGGTGTTAGCAATGCTGGCAAGCACCGGCGGGCTGCTGCTGTCGTTCCATTTAGACACGCCCTCAGGCCCCAGCATTATTTTGCTGGCCGGGGTGGCGTATTTACTCTCGGCGCTGTTTGGCCGTTACCACAGTTTGGCCGCCAAGCTGCGACGCAAAACCACGCCTTTGGCGCTGGAGCAGTCGCACTAGCGGGTTGATGTTCATACGGTTATTTCTTAAATCAGGAGCATGTTATGTCGCTTTTCTCTTCATCGCGTTGGCTGGTGGGCGTTTCGGCCATGTTGGCACTGCCTGCCGCCATGGCGAACGAGCGGGTGCAGGTTGTCACCAGCTTTTCTATCTTGGCGGATATGGTGGAAAACGTCGGTGGAGAGCATGTGACGGTCAGCTCGCTGGTGGGCCCTGATGGCGATGCCCACGTTTTCTCCCCCAGCCCTGGTGATGCCCGTGCGCTGGCAGGTGCCGATCTGGTGGTCTTCAACGGCTTGCTATTTGAGGGCTGGATGGAGCGACTGATCGACTCCAGCGACTACAGCGGCCCGATGGTCACCGCTACCGATGGCATTGCCCCGCTGGGGTTGGCAGAGCACGGCCATGAAGAACACGAAGAGCACGAAGAGCACGAAGAGCACGAAGAGCACGAAGAGCACGCCCATGATGACCACAGCGATCATGAGCATGGGAGTGAAGATCCGCACGGCTGGCAGGATCTGCAGCAGGCAAAGGTGTATGTTGCCAACATTCGCGATGGCTTAATCGAAGCTGACAGCGCTAATGCAGAGAGCTACCAAGCCAACGCGGAGCGTTACCTGGCTGAGTTAGATGCCACCGATGGGGAAATTCGCGAGCTGCTGAGTGAGATTCCCGCGTCTTCCAGCGTGATTACCGGGCACGACTCGTTTGGCTACTTCTCTAGCGCCTATGGCGTTAATTTTCTCTCACCGGTCGGGCTCTCTACCGAAGCCGACCCCAGCGGCGCCAGCATGGCGGCCCTGGTGGATGTGATTGAGCAAGAGAACGTGCAAGCGCTGTTCCACGAGAACATGACCAACCAAGCGATCATTACGCAGTTGGCGGAAGAGACTGGCCTGCCCATTGCAGGCACCCTTTACGCGGATGCGCTGGCCAGTGAAGGCGATGCCAGTACGTACCTGGGCATGATGCGCCACAATGCGCAGGTGCTGCACGACGCTCTTGCAGAGCCGGGCCATGATGATCATGGTCATGACGACCACGACCACGACCACGACCACGACCACGACCACGACCACGACGATCATGGTCATAGCCACTGATTCATACCGTGAAGACAAAAATACCGCCAACCCGGCGGTATTTTTTTGCATTGCATTTTGCGCGGTGGATGGGGAGACTTGCATCACCGACTTTCGTTAACGCTGTTTAAACCACTGCAAAGAGCCAATGCCATGCGCCTAAACGCCGATTTTAGCCACTTTGCCTGTGTCACGCCGGAGCAGTACCGCTGGGTTGCCTCGCCTAGCGCAGGTGTGGAACGAATGATGCTAGACCGCATCGGCGATGAGGTGGCCCGTGCCACGAGCCTGGTGCGCTACGCGCCTAACAGCCAGTTCAATCGCCATACCCACGACGGCGGCGAAGAAATACTGGTATTAGAGGGCGTATTTGCAGACGAGCATGGCCGCTACCCGGCGGGCAGCTACTTGCGCAACCCCATCGGCACCGGCCATACGCCGCAAATTGGCGAAGAGGGCGCGCTGATACTGGTTAAGTTGCATCAGTTTGATGAGAACGACCTGCTCCAACTGGCGATTCCTGCCCACCGCTTGCCCTGGCAGCCTGACCGTCGGCCGGGCATTACCTACAAAATGCTGCACACCTTTGGCGATGAGCGGGTCAGCCTGGAGCGTTGGGAGGGCGATACCACCATCGACTACCCTGCCCTGCCTGGAGGCTTAGAGCTATTGGTGCTGGAAGGCTCGCTGTGCGACGCGAGCAGCGAATACCCGAAAGGCAGTTGGTGCCGCTATCCACCGGGTGCGGCCCCGCAGCTTCGTGCAGGCCAACACGGTGTGATGATGTACGTTAAGCGCGGGCACCTATCTGACGCCCTTTCCCAGGCTAGCGCGCCAGGCCAATAAATGGCAGCAGAGTGAGCAGCGCAATCAGAACCACCGCCACCATGACCAGCGTTACCTGAAACGGGTGCTCCGCTAAGCGACGCCAGAGTGTTGGCGCTTCATTGCGGGCCAGCGCTTCTTCATGGGCTTGGCGTGCGTTAGCTTGGCGTTCGGCCTGATACTCGGCCAATGCGGCCTCTGCGTCGTCACGCTGGGCAGGGTTGCGCAGCCAAATGGCATCGACCCCCAGGCGGAAAAAGCCCGCCTGGGTTTCGTACACATCAAAGCCATGCTCATCCAGCAGTTGGCGGACTTCCATGGCCTCTTCATCGGTTACATGGCGCAACCGAAACAGCAAATGGGCCATCTTAGTCGCCCATGGCTGCCATGCGGTCGGCTTGAATCACTTCAATCCAGTAGCCATCCGGGTCTTTCACGAAGATAACGTCTTTCATCTTGCCCTGGTCGGCACGCTTCACGAAGGTTACGTCGTGCTCATCAAACCACGCCTGGGCGGCTTCTAAATCCGGCACGTTGAAGCAGATATGGCCAAAGCCCTGGGGCTCGGCGTTGCCATCGTGGTAGACAAAATCCTGCTGGGTTTCGGTGCCCCAGTTGTGGGTCAGCTCTAACAGGCCTTTCTGGCTAAAGGTCCAGGCGGTGCGGGCTTGGGTATTTTCCGGCACGCTGTCGCTGGCTTCCACGTTGGCGAGGAAGTAGAGCGAAAACTGCATCTCTTCAAAGTCCAGCCGGCGCAGCACCTGCATACCAAACACTTTGGAGTAGAACGCTAGAGCGCGTTCCGGGTCTTTGACCCGCAGCATGGTGTGGTTTAAACGAAAGCCCTGAGTTTGCGGGGCAACGGGGGCAACGCCTGGGTGCTGTTCACCTTGAAACGACATACAACTCTCCTATCGCGGGTTGGGGCATCATTAAAAGTATGCTGATATAACGCAAATTCTTTGACGAACATATTACCTTGTACAAGGCTTAGGCTGCTAACAGCGTCAAGCTGTCTACCGCTATTTGCGTATTGATCATTTTGCTTACTTCCCCCTGTTATGAGGGCGCAGGTTGTATATTTCCAGCCCTCACCCAAGGAGCCTTTATGTCCCGCGATCGAAACGTACTAGGTGAGCCGTTAACACCCTGCTGCCACTCTCCTAAAACCGGCTTCTACCGCGATGGGTTTTGCCGCGTTGGCCCTGACGATGTGGGAGTGCATTCGGTATGCGCGCTGGTTACTGAGGAGTTTTTAGCCTTTTCTAAAGCACAGGGAAACGATTTGGTTACCCCTCGCCCGGAGTATGGCTTTCCTGGCCTGACCCCAGGCGACCGCTGGTGCTTATGCGCCCACCGCTGGGCCGAAGCTGCCGAGGTAGGGCTGGCACCGCCGGTGATTCTTTCCGGCACGAACGAGCGCACCCTGGAGATTATTCCACTGATTAAGCTACAGCAGCATGCGTTGGATGCGGTGCATTAATCTGTACCGCTACCTATTGCGATTTCATTGGTGAAAATTAGCCACTGGAATTTCTATGCAACCTCTCTACACTTCTATTTCAATAACTCTACAATTTAGTTAGCGATGCCCCAATGACGGCGTCCGATGGGAGTGTGCCATGACCGCAATCGATATGACGCTTGGCGACCGCCTAACGTTGAAGCAGTTAGCCCACGCGATTCAAAACGGCTTTTCGCCGATTGTTGAAGTGGAGTCCATGGACGGTATCTATAAGGTTCGCTTCCATCACGCTAATGGGGTGTCGGATCTTAGCGATGCCCACGGCCGCGTTCGTACTTTTCTTGGCACAGGGGAGATTCGCGATACCCTGGGGCAGTTGGGGCTTACCCATGGCGTGCTCACCTGCGCTGACCAGTGCGGCGATGAGATGATTGGTGTCTCTGGCCGTGCAATTACCCCAGATGAAATGCTGACCTACGGCACCCGCATCGCCTTCCGCTAATCGTTACCGAAAAGTAGCGGCTGCGCTGGGGCTTTACAGCCTCGCTCAAGGCTAGGATAGTACCCCCAACGACAGGGGCGCCGCTTGGCGGCTGAGAAGCACCCTTTGAACCTGAACCGGATAACGCCGGCGTAGGGAGTCGTGGTGCTTTTCACCACCTCCTCCGCCGGGAGGATGCTATGACCCACCCCCCGCTTGGCGAGATGCTCGTCACTCTGCGCGATACCACGCCGCTTGTTCACTGCATGACTAACTATGTCGCGATGAACAGCACGGCTAACCTGCTGCTGGCTACGGGCGCCTCGCCTGCCATGCTGCATGCCCCTGAAGAGGTGGCTGAATTCACCGCAATAGCGGGCGCACTCTCCATTAACATTGGCACGCTCTCTACCCCTTGGGCAGAGTCGATGCAGCTTGCCGCTCGCACGGCTAAAGAAACAGGCACCCCGTGGGTGTTAGACCCAGTAGCGGTCGGGGCCACCGCCTTTCGTCAGCAGGTCTGCACCGCGCTGCTTGCCCACCGGCCTAACGTCATTCGCGCCAACGCATCGGAAGTCATGGCGCTCACTGGCTTAGCCAGCCAAGGTCGCGGCGTCGATGCCACCACCACAACGGAGGATGCCGCCCAAGCGGCGATCAAGCTGGCACAGCAGCAGTGCTGCATTGTTGCCATGACCGGCGAAACCGATTTTATTACCAATGGCACCCACCACTACCGTTTAACGGGCGGCCACGCGCTAATGCCGCGTGTAACCACCCTGGGCTGCGGGTTAAGCGCTTTGGTAGCGGGTTTTTTGGCCGCCAACCAGGCCAATCCACTTTCGGCAACGCTGGCTGCGCTGGCGTGCTTCAGCATTGCCGGAAGCCGTGCGGGGCAGCAGGCCAGTGGGCCGGGCAGTTTTCAGGTCGCGCTACTGGATGCGCTGTATGCCCTTACCCCTGACGATCTCTCTTCTCTTAGCCAGCTGGAGACGCTCCATGCCGTTTGATCTTTCGCTCTATTTAGTCACCGATGCTGCGTTATGCGCCGAAACGGGGCTTGAAGCGACCGTGGAAGCCGCCGTGAAGGGGGGCGTGACCATGGTGCAGCTGCGCGATAAGCATGCCAGCGATGAGGCCATGATTGCCCAGGCAACACGGCTGAAAGCACTGCTGGAAGGTAGCGGTGTGCCCTTGATTATTAATGACCGCTTAAACGTCGCCATCGCCAGCCGCGCCGATGGCCTGCACGTTGGCCAGAGCGACACCGCCGTTCAAGAGGCGCGCCAGGCACTGGGGCACCAGGCCATTATTGGGCTGTCGATCAATACGTTGGAACAGCTGCAAAGCGCCCCCGTGGCGCTGCTGGATTACGTGGGGCTGGGGCCGGTGTTTACTACCATGAGCAAGCAGGATCACGCTCAGCCAATTGGCTTTGACGGTTTGGCCGAGCTTGCCAGCGCCAGCCCTCTGCCCAGCGTGGCGATTGGCGGCTTAAAAGCCGAACACGCTGCTCAAGTCAGTGCGGCGGGCGCGAACGGCATCGCGGTGATTTCAGCAATTTGCGGCCAGTCCGACCCACACCAAGCGGCTCTCGCGTTTCGCGCCGGATGAGTCCGTTTATCCACCTCACCGCCTTTGCCAACGTAGTGGCTGAGTTTGGCAGGCCATCTCCGTGGAGCTTTCCCCATGCTACCTAGCCTATTTATTTCCCATGGCTCGCCCATGCTTGCCCTAACGCCCACCCCCGCCCATCACTTTTTACGGGAGTTGGGCCAAACCCTACGCCCTAAGGCCGTGGTGGTCGTTTCCGCGCACTGGGAGACCCCACACTTGCAGGTCAGCAGCAGCGTAAAGCCTGTCACCATCCACGATTTTGGCGGCTTTCCTGATGCGCTGTTTGCGGTTCAATACCCTGCTCCTGGTAACCCTGAGCTGGCCCAACGGCTGGCCAAGCAGCTTGGCGCCACGCCCATGGAGCGCGGGCTGGACCACGGTGCCTGGGTGCCACTCTCACTGATGTACCCTGACGCTGACGTGCCGGTAGTGTCGCTTTCGCTTCCCAGCCGTTGGAGTAATACCGAGTTGATAGCCCTGGGCGAGCAGCTGGCAATGCTGCGCCAGGAGGATATTTTAGTGGTTGGCTCGGGGAGCTTGACCCATAACCTCTATGAGCTTCAGCCACAGGGTAGCCAGATACCGGCCTGGGTAGGCAGCTTTGCCGAGTGGGTTAATGCACGGCTGCGCGAGGGCGATCGTGACGCGCTGGCCAACTGGCAAACCGCCCCAGACGCCAAGCGCAATCATCCCACGCCAGAGCACTTCCAGCCGCTGCTGGTGGCTATGGGAGCAGGCGGCAGCGCCGCCACCCAGCTACACCACAGTGTTGAGCACGGCGTGCTGGCAATGGATGTCTATCAGTTTGCCTAGCGCTTACGCTGTGGGGCGGCGCTTCAAAGTGGTGCGTCGGTCGTGATAGGCAATGGCGAGCCCGCTGATCATAATCAGTACGCTGCCGACCCATACCCAGAGATCGGGCAGTTCTCCCCAGAACCACCACCCCAGCAGCACGGCCCACAGCATGGCGGTGTAATCGAAGGGCGCCGCAATGGCGGCGGGCGCATGGCGAAAGGCCAGGGTGATGAACGCCGTGGCCCCCACCCCCAGCACCCCGGAGGCGGCAAAGCCCAGCCAGTGCCAGGGATGGGGCGTTTGCCATACCCAGGGCAGGCTGAGGCCCGTCAGTACCAGCGGTACGGCCGTCATGTAGAACACCATGGCCCACAGGTGCTCGTTGGCGCCATAGCGCCGCGCCGTGACCATCATCAGGGCATAAAATACCGCTGCGGCCAGCATAATCATGGCGCCTAGTTGAAACGCATCTCCGCCCGGGCGAACTACAATCAGCACGCCCACAAAGCCGACCAGTGATGCTACAAGCACTGGCGGATCAATACGCTCACCTAAAAGCGGCACGGATAGCAGCGTGACAAATAGCGGTGCGACAAACGCAATGGCGGTGGCTTCTGCCAGCGGTAACAGGGTTAGTCCCCACACAAAGCACACCATGGTGGCGGTGTAGATCAACCCTCGCAGCAGGTGAACGCCTGGCCGCTTGGTGCGCAGCTTACGTAGCCCGCCGCCAAAATAAGCCAACAGAGCAATGAGCGGTAACGATACCAGCGTGCGGAAAAAAATAATTTGTATCGGGGAGTGCACCGCCCCTAACCACTTTGATACTGCATCCCCTAGTGCTAAAAACAGCACGCCTAAGCACATGCAAAGTATGCCTTTTAAGGATGGCGTCATAAACATGCTCCTTGTGTTGCTAGTGTTATGGTCCTACTCGGATATCACCGACATACAATAAAAAGCCCCGCCAACGTACATTAGCGGGGCGGTGAACCACTGCGGTGGTTAAAGGCTTGCGTGGACCACCATACAATCCATGCCCTGCGCCTGAAGCGTTTGGCAAGCTTGCCGCGCCTGGGATTCGTTCAGTGAGACGACACGGGCGCGAAATACTGTCGTGGGCCCCTGAAGCGGATCGATGGCAACGCGGCCTCCCACGCTCGTTGGCAGCCGCTGCGCGGCTTGGCGAGCCAATTGCTCAGCTTGGGCCGCCTGGCTAAAGGCACCTACTTGAATGCCCCAGCCAGCAGAGGCCATTTGCGCAGTGGGAGGTGCCGTCGCCAGCACGCGCTCCCGCTCAATAAAGGCTTGCAGTGGATCTTGCGAGGCAGCTTCTGGTGCCTCCTCACGTGCGGCCTCCGCTTGGAGAAGCTGGGCCTCAACGGTTTGTGCCGGCGTACTGTTAGACATGGGCCGCGTGGGTGATAGCGATGTGGCGGAGACATTAGCCATCATCAGCTGTGAGCGAAGCTGAGTAAGCGGTTGGGCTGGTCCCGCAAACCCCATAAACTCACTTGAGAAACTGGTATCAGCAAGCCATGAGCGTTGATCTCTTAGCGACGCACGCATAAAGCTGCGGTCTAGCAGATCTGCCATATGGGTATCACGGGAAGAGGAACTGAATCCACCCATCACTACGGCTACCATACGGCGGCCATCATGGACAGCAGTGGTGGCCACGTTAAAGCCTGAGGCGCGAATGAAACCAGTTTTTAAGCCATCTGCCCCTGGGTAGTCACGCACCAATCGGTTGTGGCTGGTATGGCGAGTACCGCGGTAGGTGAACTCCTGCAAACCGAAATAGTGGTAATACTGGGGAAAGTCCTGCATCACCCGCACCGAGAGCGTCAACATATCTCGCGCGGTGGTGATTTGCAGATCATCCGGTAAGCCCGAAGCATTGCGGAAGGTAGTGGCATTCATGCCCAACTCACGCGCCTTCGCCGTCATCAGGTTCGCAAAGCGTTGCTCGCTGCCTCCTAGTGCCTCTGCCACCACGACCGCCACATCGTTGGCAGAACGCACTGCTAAGGCGCGAATGGCCGTATCCACCGGGATAGAGCTACCTGCCGAGAGCCATAGTTTGGTCGCGGGCATGGCCGCTGCCTGGGCCGAGACGGACAGCGGCTGATTGAGGCTCAGCGTGCCATTTTCCAGCGCTTCAAACGTTAAATATAACGTCATCATTTTGGTTAGCGATGCGGGGTAGCGCGGCTCATCAGCATTTTCAGCGTACATTACCTCGCCGTTCTCCAGATCGACCACAATGCCTGCATAACGCGGGTTTCCCTGGGCACTAGCGCTGCCAACGAACGTCACGACGAGCACTATTAACAGCCATTGAGCTACCCAAGACGCTGCGCCCATTCTCCGTGTTGTTGCCATACCGACCTCTTGCTGATTGAACACGCCGCGATGCCGTTTACCGCTCTTACGGCTGCTGCTTTAGCCTAGCATGCCTACTGCATAAATTGATCTGCACATGTTTGATTAACACTCATAAGCCTAGGTATTTCCAGCGTAGAAGCATAAAAAAACCGACCCAAAAGGGTCGGTTTTCATTTTGCTAAAAAAGAAGGGATAGCCTTACTCAGCTACAGCTTCTTCTTCAGCTACCGGACGGTCTACTAGCTCAACGTAAGCCATCGGGGCGTTGTCGCCAGTGCGGAAACCGCACTTGAGAATACGGATGTAACCACCCGGACGCTCGGCGTAACGCGGACCCAGCTCGTTGAACAGTTTGCCGACGGCTTCTTTGGAGCGCGTACGAGCAAACGCCAGACGGCGGTTTGCAACGCTATCCTGCTTAGCCAGGGTGATCAGCGGCTCGATAACGCGACGCAGTTCCTTGGCTTTAGGCAGGGTTGTCTTGATAACTTCATGTTCGACCAGCGAGACAGACATGTTCTTGAACATGGCCTGACGGTGCGAGCTGGTACGATTCAGATGACGACCACTCTTACGATGACGCATGGTTGTGATTCCTTACCAAACTGGGACTCAAGTCGACACTCACGCGGAGGCCTTGTCGTCCTTCAGGCTAGCGGGTGGCCAATTTTCCAGCCGCATACCGAGGGACAAGCCACGCGCCGCCAATACATCTTTGATTTCATTCAAAGACTTTTTACCGAGGTTCGGGGTCTTCAACAGCTCCACTTCTGTGCGCTGAATCAGATCACCGATGTAGTAAATATTCTCGGCTTTTAGGCAGTTAGCGCTGCGTACGGTCAACTCAAGATCGTCTACGGGGCGCAATAGGATAGGATCAACGTGATCCTCTTCCTCTTCGACTTCCTGCTCTTTGTCAGCTTCCAGGTCGACGAAGGCGGCCAGCTGCTCTTGCAGAATGGTCGCACTGCGACGGATAGCCTCTTCCGGATCCAGGGTACCGTCAGTTTCCAGGTCGATAATCAGCTTATCGAGGTCGGTACGCTGCTCAACACGAGCGGCTTCGACCGAGTAGGAAACGCGGCGAACAGGGCTGAAGGTGGCATCCAGCTGCAGGCGGCCAATAGCACGGGTCTCTTCATCAGAGCCACGAGCGTCAGCCGGTTCGTAACCACGACCCAGCGCTACCTTAAGCTGAATTTTCAGCTCGGCACCTTCATTGACATGTGCAATGACGTGGTCCGGGTTGACGATTTCGACGCTATGATCAAGCGCAATGTCGCCAGCGGTGACGACGGCTGGGCCCTGCTTGTTCAGCGAGAGCACCGCCTCATCGCGGCTGTGCATCTTGATCGCAACATCTTTCAAGTTCAGGAGGATTTCGATGACATCTTCCTGCACCCCTTCGAGCGCACTGTATTCGTGCTCTACACCGGCAATTTCAGCCTCTACCACGGCAGCGCCGGGCATGGATGAAAGCAGAATGCGACGAAGTGCATTCCCCAGGGTGTGACCAAAGCCGCGCTCGAACGGTTCGAGAACGATTTTGGCATGATGTGCGCTGATTTCTTCGACCTTGATGTCGCGAGGACGAAGAAACTCTGTCACTGAACGCTGCATATGAACACCTTTCAGGCTGCCAAACGGATACTGAGTACTCTAAAGCACAATACTCAAGAGCATCTGGGCGGTTAGCTTTGCTATCCCGCCCAGGCCTCAAGAAGCAGAAACGTAAATCAAACTGCTTACTTGGAGTACAGCTCGACGATCAGGTTTTCGTTGATGTCGGCAGTCAGGTCACCGCGTTCAGGCAGAGCCTTGAAAGTGCCTTCCATCTTCTTGGCGTCGATTTCGATCCAAGCGATGTCGCCACGGTTGGCCGCAATGGTCAACGCGTTTTGAATACGGGCTTGGTTCTTCGCCTTTTCACGGATAGCAACAACGTCACCGGGCTTCACTTGGTAGGAAGCAACGTTAACGGTGCGGCCATTCACGGAAATCGCCTTGTGGCTGACCAGCTGACGCGCTTCAGAGCGAGTCGAGCCGAAGCCCATGCGGTAGACGACGTTGTCCAGTCGGGATTCAAGCAGTTGCAGCAATACTTCACCGGTCGCACCTTTCAGGCGAGCGGCTTCTTTGTAGTAGTTGCGGAACTGCTTTTCGAGTACGCCATACATACGGCGTACTTTCTGCTTCTCACGAAGCTGCAAGCCGTAGTCGGAAAGACGCTGACGACGCTGGCCGTGTACACCCGGGATTTGCTCGGATTTACACTTTTTCTCGAAGGGAGTCACGCCACTCTTCAGGAAGAGGTCGGTGCCTTCACGACGAGACAATTTGCACTTAGGTCCAATATAACGAGCCATGAATCTGTCTCCTTAAACGCGGCGTTTCTTAGGCGGACGGCAGCCATTATGGGGAATGGGCGTCGCGTCTACGATGCTTTGCACGCGGAAGCCGGCGGCATTCAGTGCGCGCACGGCGGATTCACGGCCGGGACCGGGGCCTTTGACCAGCACGTCTACGTTTTTCACACCATACTCGGCTGCAGCAGTCGCTGCACGTTCACTTGCTACTTGAGCAGCGAACGGGGTGCTCTTGCGAGAACCACGAAAACCCGAACCACCGGCTGTTGCCCAAGAGAGAGCATTGCCCTGGCGGTCTGTGATCGTCACGATCGTGTTGTTAAAAGAGGCATGGATGTGCGCTACGGCGTCCACTACCTGCTTTTTAACCTTTTTACGGTTACTACGCGGGTTAGCCATGTTGATGTCTATTCCTGTCTTAACGTCAGCTCTCTATTAAAGAGCCTGCGTGTTATTTGCGGATCGGCTTACGCGGGCCCTTACGGGTACGCGCGTTAGTCTTAGTCCGCTGACCACGCAGCGGAAGACTACGACGATGACGCAGACCACGGTAGCAGCCTAAGTCCATGAGACGCTTAATGTTAAGCGTGACATCACGACGAAGGTCGCCTTCTACGGTGAACTTACCAACTTCAGAACGCAGGGTATCCAGCTCATCGCTAGATAGGTCCTGGATCTTGGCAGTCGGCGCGATACCAGCGGTAGCACAGATGTGCTGAGCGCGAGTACGGCCAATCCCGAAGATATAGGTCAGCGAGATCGCCGCATGCTTGTTGTCCGGGATATTGACGCCTGCAATACGGGCCATCAGCTTACTCCGAAATTTGAGCGGCTTGCTCGTTTATTCATCTACAAAAGGCGCAACAGCATACCCCTTTATAAGCCCTAAGGCAAGGGGTATGCCGGCACCCGCTTAATACAGCCCAGGTTTAGCCCTGGCGCTGTTTGTGCCGCGGTTCGATGCAAATGACGCGAACAGCGCCATTGCGACGAATAATCTTGCAGTTACGGCACATCTTCTTTACGGAAGCTCGAACTTTCATCGTTCTCTCCAATTCGCAACGGCGCGCCTCAGCGCGTGATGCCGCCGCTACCGTAGCCTTTCAGGTTGGACTTCTTCATCACTGAGTCATATTGATGCGACATGAGATGCGACTGCACCTGGGCCATGAAGTCCATGATGACCACTACCACGATCAGAAGCGACGTGCCGCCGAAGAAGAACGGTACGTTCCACGCTACGATCAGGAACTGGGGCATCAGGGAAACCGCAGTGATATACAAGGCACCGAACAGAGTGAGACGTGTCATCACTTTGTCGATATAGCGAGCGGTCTGCTCGCCGGGGCGAATGCCCGGCAGGAAGGCGCCTGACTTTTTCAAATTGTCAGCCACATCCTTGGGGTTGAAGACCAGCGCTGTGTAAAAGAAGCAGAAGAATACCACTGCCGCCGCGAAAAGCAAGATGTAAAGCGGTTGGCCGGGGCCTAACGCTTGTGAAGCACGCTGCAACCACTCCATTCCTTCGCCAGCACCCACCCACTGACCAATAGAGGCCGGGAAGAGAAGAATACTGGAAGCAAAGATGGCTGGAATAACACCGGCCATGTTCACTTTCAAAGGCAAGTAGCTGCTTTGGCCTGCATACATCTTATTGCCGACCTGGCGTCGTGGGTAGTTCACTTTGAGGCGGCGTTGGCCACGCTCAATGAACACCACAAACGCAACGGTGGCAATACCTAGCACTGACAGCGCTAACAGCGGAAGAACATTCCAGGCCCCTTCGTTGCGAGCAAGCTCAAACGCTTGCCCCACGGCACTGGGCAGCCCAGCGACGATCCCTGCGAAGATCAGCAGCGATATGCCGTTGCCGATACCCTTCTCAGTGATCTGCTCACCTAGCCACATCATAAACACCGCGCCTGACACAAACGTGATGATCGCAGTGAAATAGAAGCTGAAGTCAGCGCTGTAAGCGATGCCTTGGCTAGCCAGACCCACGGACATACCGGTAGCCTGGACAAGTGCCAGTATCACCGTGCCGTAGCGGGTGTACTGGCTGATCTTGCGGCGGCCAGCCTCGCCCTCTTTCTTGAGTTGCTCAAGATGAGGGGAGACCGCAGTCATAAGCTGCATGATAATCGACGCCGATATGTAGGGCATAATGCCCAAGGCGAGGACGCTCATGCGCTCCAGGGCGCCACCCGAGAACATGTTGAACATGCCTAGGATGGTGCCCTGTTGCTCCCTAAACAAGGCAGCAAGCTGGTCAGGATTGATACCGGGAACGGGAATGTGGGCACCAATACGGTACACCACGATGGCGAGGAGCACGAAGCGCAAACGCGCCCACAGTTCACTCAGACCGCTGCCCATCGCCGGCATATTTCCTGACTTGGCCATTTAGTCCTCTACCTTGCCGCCAGCGGCTTCGATCGCTTCACGGGCACCTTTGGTGACCTTGATACCACGAACGGTAACCGCCTTATTCAGTTCGCCAGAAAGGATGATCTTCGCGTGTTGCGTAGCATCCTTCAGCACGTTGGCTTGCTTCAGAGTTTCCATAGTGACTTCGTCACCGGCAACTTTGGCAAGCTCAGCCAGGCGTACTTCTTCAGATACCAGCGACTTAGCAGACGTGAAGCCAAACTTCGGCAAACGACGCTGCAGCGGCATCTGACCGCCTTCGAAACCAGGCTTGACGCTACCGCCACTGCGTGATTTCTGACCTTTGTGGCCACGGCCACCAGTCTTACCAAGACCGGAACCGATACCACGACCAACGCGCTTTTCAGCGTGTTTGGAGCCCGGTGCCGGGCTCAGGGTATTGAGTTTCATGGATTACTCTCCCTCAACGCGCACAAGGTAGTTAACCTTGTGGATCATGCCGCGTACGGCAGGGGTGTCTTCCAGCTCAACCGTATGACCGATGCGACGCAGACCCAGGCCCTTCATAGTAGCCTTGTGCTTGGGCAAAACGCCGATGGTGCTGCGGATCTGGGTAACCTTGATCGTTGCTGCCATGGTGCCTTACCCCGTGATCGCTTCGACAGACAGACCGCGCTTGGCGGCCACGTCTTCCGGTGCTTGCATGGAGGAGAGACCTTTGACAGTCGCCCGTACCACGTTAACCGGGTTGGTGGAACCGTAGCACTTGGCCAGTACATCGTGGACACCGGCTAGCTCTAGTACAGAGCGCATGGCGCCACCGGCGATGATACCGGTACCTTCAGAGGCCGGCTGCATGTACACCTTGGAAGCGCCGTGACGGGCTTTTACCGGGTACTGCAGTGTGTGGCCTGCAAGGTTAACCTTGACCATGTTGCGACGAGCTTGGTCCATCGCTTTCTGGATTGCGACCGGCACTTCACGCGCCTTGCCACGACCGAAACCGACACGACCTTTACCATCACCAACGACGGTCAGTGCGGTGAAGCCGAAAATACGACCACCTTTGACCACCTTGGCGACGCGGTTGACCTGCACTAACTTCTCTTGCAGATCGCCGCTTTGCTGTTCGTTCTTCGCCATCGTAAAACCCTTTAGAATTCCAGGCCGCCTTCACGAGCGGCGTCGGCCAGAGCCTTGACGCGACCGTGATACTTAAAGCCAGCACGGTCGAAGGCCACCTGGGTGATGCCTGCTTCTTTAGCGCGCTCAGCAATCAGAGCACCGACCTTAGAGGCCGCGTCTGTGTTGCCGGTCGCACCCTCGCGCAGTGCTTTGTCCAGCGTAGAAGCACTGGCTAGCACTTTGCCACCATCCGGCGAGATAATCTGCGCGTAGATGTGACGCGGGGTACGGTTGACGCACAGGCGATACACGCCCAGCTCGCGGATCTTGGCGCGAGCGCGGCGGGCACGACGGAGACGAGATTCTTTCTTCGCGTTCATAACCCTGCCTTACTTCTTCTTGGCTTCTTTGCGACGCACCTGCTCGTCGGCGTACCGAACACCCTTGCCTTTATACGGCTCAGGCGGACGGAAGGCGCGGATTTCCGCGGCGCACTGACCGAGCATCTGCTTGTCCGCGCTTTTCAGCACGATCACGGTGTTTTTCGGCGTTTCCGCTGTAACACCCTTAGGCAGTTCGTAGTCGACCGGGTGCGAGAAGCCCAGTGAAAGATTGAGCGTCTGGCCCTTAGCTTGGGCACGATAACCGACGCCAACAATTTCGAGAGTTTTTGTGAAACCCTCGGATACGCCCGTTACCAGGTTCTGAACCAAGGCGCGGGTAGTACCGGCCATTGCCCAGCTCTTGGCAGACTCACTCGGGGCGAAGGTCAGCTGACCATCTTCCTGACCGATCACCACGTCTTGGTGAACAGTCATAGATAGTGTGCCCTGGCCGCCTTTGGCGGTCAGCTGGTCGGCATTGATTTTAACCTCAACGCCGGCAGGCACTTTAACCGGATATTTCGCTATGCGGGACATTCCAGCCTCCTAGAATACGGTGCAGATGACTTCGCCACCGACGCCTGCTTGGCGCGCGGCACGATCGGTCATGACACCATTAGAGGTGGTGACAATCGCGATACCCAGACCATCGGCGACCTTAGGCAGGTTGTCCTTGCCCTTGTACTGGCGCAGAGACGGCTTGGAAACCCGCTGAATGTGCTCAATAACCGGCTTGCCCTCAAAATACTTGAGAGTCACGGTGAGCTCGGGTTTAACGCCTTCAGCCACCGTAAAGTCGGTAATGTAGCCTTCTTCCTTTAGCACTCGGGCCACTTCAACTTTCAGCTTGGAGGACGGCATGGTTGCCGTCTCCTTGGTGGCCATCTGCGCATTGCGGATACGGGTAAACATATCCGCCAGAGTGTCTTGCATGCTCATTTAATGTGCGCTCCTGATGATTCTACGTGGCGTTACCAGCTGGACTTTTTCAGACCAGGGACGTCGCCACGCATGGCGGCTTCACGCAGCTTGTTACGGCCGAGACCGAACTTGTTGTAAAAACCGTGCGGACGGCCAGTCACGCGGCAGCGGTTACGCTGACGCACCGGGCTTGAGTCGCGCGGCAGTTGCTGCAGCTTCAGCGTCGCCTCGAAACGATCTTCTTCAGAAGCGTTCACGTCCGAGATGATTTTCTTGAGCTCTGCGCGCTTAGCCGCATACTTCTCGACTAGCTGAGTACGCTTGAGCTCACGCTCTACCATACTTTTCTTAGCCATGATCCAACCCTTATTTCTTGAACGGGAAGTTCAGTGCAGCTAATAGCGCACGACCTTCCTCGTCGGTGTTGGCGGTAGTAGTGATAGTGACGTCCAGCCCCCGTACGCGATCGATTTTATCATACTCGATCTCTGGGAAGATGATCTGCTCACGCACACCCATAGAGTAATTGCCGCGACCGTCAAAAGACTTCGGATTGAGACCACGGAAGTCACGCACGCGAGGAATCGCAATGTTTACCAAGCGGTCCAGGAAGTCCCACATGCGCGCGGAGCGCAGCGTTACTTTGATACCGATCGGCCAACCTTCGCGCACCTTGAAGCCCGCGATGGACTTGCGTGCCTTGGTCACCAGCGGCTTTTGACCAGAGAGTTTCTCCAGGTCGCCGATGGCATTGTCGATCAGCTTTTTATCGCTGACCGCTTCGCCGATACCCATGTTCAGAGTCACTTTCGTGATCCGGGGTACCTGCATTACGTTGGCGTAGCTGAACTGCTCTTTGAGTTGAGCCACCACCTCGTTTTGATAACGTTCTTTCAAGTTCGCCATTTTGCTACCCGACTCGCGTTAGGCGTCGATCTGCGTCTGCGTCGACTTGTAGATACGTACCTTGGTACCGTCTTCCTTAACTTGGAAGCCGACGCGATCCGCCTTACCGGTCTCCGAATTGAAGATGGCTACGTTGGACGCGTGAATCGGAGCCTCACGCTCGACGATACCGCCCTGATTACCCGCCATGGGATTAGGCTTGGTGTGACGTTTAATCATGTTCACACCGGACACCACGAAGCGGTTTTCTAATACCCGCTTAACAGTGCCACGCTTGCCTTTATCCTTCCCGGCGATGACGATGACTTCATCGTCACGTTTGATCTTTTGCATATCCGCCTCGCTCCTTACAGCACTTCAGGCGCTAGGGAAATGATCTTCATGAACTTCTCATTACGAAGTTCACGAGTTACCGGCCCGAAGATACGCGTGCCGATCGGCTGTTCGTTGGTGTTGTTCAACAAAACTGCCGCATTTCCATCGAAACGGATCAGCGAACCGTCACTACGACGGACGCCACTACGGGTGCGAACTACTACCGCTTTCAGCACTTGGCCTTTTTTGACCTTACCGCGCGGAATAGCTTCTTTCACCGTTACTTTAATGACGTCACCAACGCGGGCGTAACGACGGTGTGAACCGCCTAGCACCTTGATGCATTGCACCCGGCGCGCTCCGCTGTTGTCGGCGACATCCAGCATTGTCTGAGTCTGAATCATCGGTTTTCTCCAAACCTAATCTGACTGCACTGGTTGGACAGACCTAGGAATTAACCTTTGGCCTGCTCGACCACCTCGACCAGCGTCCAGGCTTTCTTCTTGGAAAGCGGACGGCACTCCTGAATGGAAACCGTATCGCCTGCCTTTGCCTGGTTCGCCTCATCATGGGCGTGCAGCTTGGTGGAGCGCTTAACGTATTTTCCGTAGATCGGGTGACGCTCACGACGCTCGATCATAACGACGATGGACTTATCCATCTTGTCGCTGACCACCTTGCCGGTCAGCGTACGTGTTTTCTTTTCTTCGGCCATCTCAATCACCTGCCTTCTCGTTGAGCATAGTCTTAACGCGGGCGATATCCCGACGGACCTGCTTGAGCAGATGAGTCTGGCTCAGTTGGCCTGTGGCCTTCTGCATGCGCAGGTTAAACTGCTCGCGGAGGAGCTCGAGGAGCTGCTCTTTGAGCTCTCCTACGGACTTTTCACGAATTTCCTGGGCTTTCATCACATCACCGTCCGTTTCGCAAAGGTGGTGGACAGGGGCATCTTCTGGGCGGCCAGTTCAAATGCTTCACGGGCCAGCTCTTCGGATACACCTTCAATTTCATACAGGACCCGACCCGGCTGGATCTGGGCTACCCAGTACTCAACTGAACCTTTACCCTTACCCATACGAACTTCGAGCGGCTTCTTGGAGATCGGCTTGTCAGGGAAAACGCGGATCCAGATCTTACCGCCACGCTTAACGTGACGTGTGATCGCACGACGGCCTGCTTCGATCTGGCGCGCAGTAATGCGGCCACGACCGGTTGCTTTGAGACCGTATTCCCCGAAGCTGATCTTGCTTCCGCGATGCGCCAGGCCACGGTTGCGGCCTTTCATCATCTTGCGGAATTTCATACGCTTGGGCTGTAACATCGACTCGCTCTCCCCTTACCTGGAACCTTTCTTCTTGGGCGCGTTGCCGGCAGGCTGCTGTTGCTTAGCCTTGGCACGTACTTCCTCGATACCGCCGAGGATTTCACCCTTGAAGATCCACACTTTGACGCCGATGACGCCGTAGGTGGTGTGAGCTTCGTAAGTGGCGTAGTCAATGTCCGCACGCAGAGTGTGCAGCGGAACGCGACCTTCGCGGTACCATTCGGTACGTGCGATTTCGGCACCACCCAGACGACCTGACAGCTGAATCTTGATGCCGCCAGCGCCAAGACGCATTGCGTTTTGTACCGCGCGCTTCATCGCACGACGGAACATAACGCGACGCTCAAGCTGACCCGCTACGTTAGCAGCAACCAGCTTGGCATCCAGCTCCGGCTTGCGAACTTCTTCGATGTTCACATGAACCGGAACACCCATCATCTCGGTGAGATCGCGACGCAGACGGTCGACATCTTCACCTTTCTTACCAATCACGATACCCGGACGGGCAGTGTGAATGGTGATGCGGGCATTGTTAGCCGGACGCTCGATGTGAATGCGGCTTACGGAGGCGTTTTTCAAACGCTCTTCCAGGAAGCTGCGCACTTCGAGATCGTTGTTGAGCTTATCGGCATAGGCGCCGCGCTCGGCATACCAGACAGAAGCATGGTCTTTGACGATGCCCAGTCGAATGCCTGTTGGATTGACTTTCTGACCCATCTGGTCGACTCCTACTTCTCGGCTACCTTGACGGTGATGTGGCAGGTGCGCTTCAAGATACGATCCGCACGGCCTTTGGCGCGCGGCTTGATACGCTTAAGCGTCATGCCCTCATCGACGCAGATGGTCGAGACACGCAGCTCGTCGATGTCCATGCCGTTGTTTTCTTCCGCATTCGCGATGGCGGACTGAAGCACTTTCTTGACCAGTTTGGCAGCCTTCTTCGGGGAGAAGGTCAGCAGGTCAAGAGCTTCGGCGACCGGTTTACCGCGCACCTGGTCAGCCACCAAACGGGCCTTCTGTGCGGATAAAGCAGCGCCACTCAGCTTAGCTGTGACTTCCATCTCTTAATCCTCTCTGGCTTACCGTTTGGCTTTCTTGTCCGCCGCATGCCCGCGATAAGTGCGAGTAGCAGCGAATTCGCCCAGCTTGTGACCAACCATTTCCTCGGAAACATGCACCGGGACGTGTTGGCGACCGTTATGGACAGCGATTGTGAGGCCTACCATGTTTGGCAGGATCATCGAACGACGCGACCAAGTCTTGATCGGTTTACGGTCGTTCTTCTCCACTGCAGCCTCTACCTTCTTCAAAAGATGAAGGTCAATGAAGGGACCTTTCTTTAGTGAACGTGGCACAGCCGTTACCTCTTAATGTCTTGGCAATTTAGATCAACGTGTCTTATTACGACGACGAACGATCAGCTTGTCGGTGCGCTTGTTCTTACGCGTCTTGTGACCCTTAGTCGGCACGCCCCATGGGGATACCGGGTGACGACCACCACTGGTGCGGCCTTCACCACCACCGTGCGGGTGATCCACCGGGTTCATCGCGACACCGCGAACAGTCGGACGCACACCTCTCCAGCGCTTCGCACCGGCCTTGCCAAGTTGACGCAGGCTGTGCTCGGAGTTGCTCACTTCACCCAAGGTTGCGCGGCATTCAGCCAAAACCTTGCGCATTTCGCCAGAGCGAAGACGCAGGGTGGCGTAATTACCTTCACGAGCAACCAGCTGAGCGCTAGTACCGGCACTGCGAGCAATCTGCGCGCCTTTACCCGGCTTCAGTTCGATACCGTGAACGGTAGAACCCAGCGGGATGTTACGCAGAGGCAAGGCATTGCCTTTCTTGATGGGCGCGTTAACACCAGATTCCAGCACGTCACCCGCGCTGACACCTTTCGGTGCAATGATGTAACGACGCTCGCCATCGGCATACTTCAGCAGCGCAATGTGCGCACTGCGGTTCGGGTCGTGCTCCAGACGCTCAACAGTGGCAGGAATGCCATCTTTGGTGCGTTTGAAGTCGATCAACCGATAGTGATGACGGTGACCACCGCCCACGTGGCGGGTGGTGATGCGACCGTAGTTGTTACGGCCACCGGACTTGGACTGTTTTTCCAAAAGCGGTGCATAAGCACGGCCCTTGTACAGTTCCTCACCAACGATCTTGACGACGTGGCGACGACCGGCGGATGTGGGTTTGGTCTTGACGATTGCCATTATCCGTACTCCTGCCCTTATTCGGCGCCAGAGAAGTCTTCGAGCGTTTCACCCGCAGCCAGGGTCACATACGCTTTGCGGTAACCCTTACGCAGGCCAACGCCGTGAGCAGTACGCTTTGTTTTACCCTTAACGTTCAGCACCTGAACGCTGCCGACCTTCTTGCCGAACAGTGCTTCAACGGCTTTCTTGATCTCGGGCTTGGTAGCATCGCTTGCCACCTTGAAAACGTACTGGTTGCGCTCGGCTGCCATCGCGGCCTTTTCGGTCACGTGCGGTCCAAGCAGAACCTTGAATACGCGTTCCTGGTTCATGCCAGCTTCTCCTCGAATTTACGCAGGGCGGAGACGGTGACCAGGACCTTATCAAAGGCAACCAGGCTCACCGGATCAGCTGCAGCGACATCCACCACATCGACGTGGGGAAGGTTGCGTGCGGCCAGATAGAGCGTTTCGTCAACTTCTTCAGTGACGATCAACACTTTCTCAAGGTTGAGCTCTTTCAGCTTGGCAGCTACCTGCTTGGTCTTCGGCGCTTCTACGCTGAACTCTTCAATAGCGACTAAACGCTCTTGACGTACCAGCTCAGACAGGATGGAACGCATCGCCGCGCGGTACATTTTGCGGTTAACTTTCTGGCTGAAGTCCTGAGGACGCGCCGCGAAAGTAACACCGCCACTGCGCCACAGCGGAGAGCGAATAGTACCGGCACGTGCACGACCGGTACCCTTCTGACGCCACGGCTTCTTACCACCACCACGTACGTCGGAACGGTTCTTTTGAGCGCGTGTACCCTGACGGCCACCAGCCAAGTAGGCGGTAACGACCTGGTGCACCAGCGCTTCGTTGAATTCTTTGCCAAAAGTGGCGTCGGCTACTTCAACGGTACCCGTGCCTGCAGCAAGATTCAGATTCATTGGTAATTATCCCCTTCAGCCAGCTTTCACGGCGCTGCGAACGATAACGTCGCTACCGGTAGCACCCGGTACTGCGCCTTTGATCAGCAGCAGGTTACGCTCGGCGTCGACACGGACGATCTCAAGGCTCTGTACGGTGCAACGGGTGTTACCCATTTGACCGGCCATTTTCTTGCCTTTGAATACGCGACCAGGTGTCTGACACATGCCGATAGAACCCGGCGCGCGATGCGACAGGGAGTTACCATGGCTGTTGTCTTGGGTACGGAAGTTCCAGCGCTTAACAGCACCCTGGAAGCCTTTACCCTTAGAGGTGCCGGTCACGTCGATCATTTGACCAGCTTCGAAGAGGGATACGGTGAGTTCGCCACCCACTTCAGGAGCTTCTTCGCCTTCTGCAAGACGGAATTCCATCAGTGAACGACCAGCCTCAACACCCGCCTTGGCAAACTGTCCAGCTTGCGCTTTGGTGAGGTGCTTGGCTTTACGAGAACCTGTAGTCACCTGAACCGCTGCGTAGCCGTCAGACTCAATGGTCTTAACGCGCGTTACACGGTTAGGATCAACTTCAATAACGGTCACGGGCACGGATGCGCCATCTTCGGTAAAGACACGGGTCATCCCGGCCTTTTTACCGACTAAACCGATAGTCATACTCAGTCTCCTATAGTGTACGGGGCTATCACCCGCTATGGCTGCCCTTTCCAGAGCATTCCACTAGCACATTGTGTGGCGCCTCACGGCGCGGCGGCTGCTGCTCACATACTAAAAACGGTGAGCGCTGGGCCGCGAAGTGTCTAGTGTATTAGTCGAGCTTGATTTGCACGTCTACGCCAGCGGCGAGATCGAGCTTCATCAGCGCATCAACAGTTTTCTCGGTCGGCTCAACGATATCGAGCACACGCTTGTGAGTACGAATCTCATACTGATCACGCGCATCTTTGTTGACGTGCGGTGAAATCAGAATGGTATAGCGCTCGCGGTTGGTCGGCAGCGGGATCGGACCACGAACCTGAGCACCAGTACGCTTAGCGGTTTCAACGATCTCCGCTGTGGACTGATCGATCAGGCGATGGTCGAACGCTTTCAACCGAATGCGAATCTTTTGGTTCTGCATTTGCCCTAAACTCCAATGGATGTCGACGGCGCGAGCCGTCTACCCACGCATTCAAAGGATGCGCATTATAGGCACGCCAACAGCACATGTCAAACATTTGCGATTGGTGCGCAGAAAAGGGGGCTCACAAGAGCCCCCTCTCATCATCAAGCAATCAAATTACTTAACGATTTTGGCCACAACGCCAGCACCAACGGTACGACCACCTTCGCGGATCGCGAAGCGCAGACCGTCGTCCATAGCGATCGGAGCGATCAGGGTAACAACCATTTTCACGTTGTCGCCCGGCATGACCATCTCAACGCCTTCCGGCAGTTCACACGTACCGGTAACGTCGGTGGTACGGAAGTAGAACTGCGGACGGTAGCCTTTGAAGAACGGGGTGTGACGACCACCTTCTTCTTTGGACAGTACGTAGACTTCGGCTTCGAAGACGGTGTGCGGGTTGATGGTGCCCGGCTTCGCCAGTACCTGACCACGCTCGACGTCATCACGCTTAGTACCACGCAGCAGCGCACCAACGTTCTCACCTGCACGACCTTCGTCGAGCAGCTTACGGAACATTTCTACGCCAGTAACGGTGGTTTTGGTGGTGTCGCGGATACCCACGATTTCCACTTCTTCACCGGCTTTGACGATACCGCGCTCTACACGACCGGTAACAACGGTGCCACGGCCAGAGATAGAGAATACGTCTTCGATCGGCATCAGGAACGGCTGGTCGATGGCACGCTCCGGCTCAGGGATGTAGTCATCCAGAGCTTTGATCAGGTTAGCGACCGCAGTCGTACCCATGCCGTTCTCGTCTTCACCGTTCAGCGCCATCAGGGCAGAACCAGTGATGATCGGCGTGTCGTCACCCGGGAAGTCGTACTCGGACAGAAGTTCACGAACTTCCATCTCGACCAGCTCGAGCAGCTCTTCGTCATCGACCATGTCCGCTTTGTTCAGGAACACGACGATGAACGGAACGCCAACCTGACGAGACAGCAGGATGTGCTCACGCGTCTGCGGCATGGGGCCGTCAGCAGCAGAACATACCAGGATCGCGCCGTCCATCTGGGCAGCACCGGTGATCATGTTCTTGACGTAGTCAGCGTGTCCCGGGCAGTCAACGTGCGCGTAGTGACGCACTTCGGACTGGTACTCAACGTGAGACGTTGCGATGGTGATACCGCGCTCGCGCTCTTCCGGAGCGTTATCGATGGTATCAAACTCACGCCAGTCGCCGCCGAAAACCTCAGCAGACACACGGGTCAGGGCCGCTGTCAGAGTCGTTTTACCGTGGTCGACGTGACCGATGGTGCCGACGTTGACGTGCGGTTTGGAACGTTCAAATTTTTCCTTAGCCACTGCTATAACCTCTTTACGTTAGCTAACGGTTAACCGTTTTGATTGATGACGGCTTCAACGACGCTGGAGGGCGCCTCCTCGTACTTCGCGAACTCCATAGAGTAGCTCGCACGGCCCTGGGTCTGTGAGCGCAGATCGGTTGCGTAACCGAACATCTCACCCAGTGGCACCGTTGCACGAATGACTTTACCAGAAGAAGAGTCATCCATGCCCTGCACCAGACCGCGACGACGGCTCAGGTCGCCCATGACGTCACCCATAAACTCTTCGGGGGTCACGATTTCGACCTTCATCACCGGCTCCAGCAGCACGGCCTTGGCCTTCCTGGCACCTTCTTTCACTGCCATAGAAGAAGCAATCTTGAACGCAGTCTCGTTGGAGTCCACGTCGTGGAAGGAGCCATCGAACAGCGACACTTTAACGTCGATCATCGGGTAACCCGCGATGACGCCGTTTTTGAGCTGCTCATAAGCACCCTTCTCAACCGCAGGCACGTATTCCTTCGGAACCACACCACCTACGATCTCAGAGTTGAATTTGAAGAAAATTTCGTCTTCGCCTTCACCCTTCTCTTCTGCAGTCAGCGGCTCAATACGCAGCCAAACATGACCGTACTGACCACGACCACCGGACTGACGTACGAACTTGCCTTCCTGCTCGACGCTGCCGCGAATCGTTTCGCGGTAGGCAACCTGCGGCTTACCGATGTTCGCTTCTACCTTGAACTCGCGACGCATACGGTCAACGATGATGTCCAGGTGCAGTTCACCCATACCAGAAATAATGGTCTGGCCGGTTTCTTCGTCGGTCTTAACCTGGAAAGAGGGATCTTCCTGGGCCAGCTTGCCCAGTGCAACGCCCATTTTTTCCTGGTCAGCTTTGGACTTCGGCTCAACGGCAACCGAGATTACCGGATCCGGGAACTCCATGCGCTCGAGAACGATCTTGTTGTCGATATCGCACAGGGTGTCACCGGTGGTGACGTCCTTCAGACCGATACAAGCGGCGATGTCGCCTGCCAGTATTTCTTTGATCTCTTCGCGGGAGTTGGCGTGCATCTGAACGATACGACCAACACGCTCTTTCTTCTGCTTAACGGAGTTATAAACGCCGTCACCAGATTTCAGAACGCCCGAATAAACGCGAATAAAGGTCAGCGTACCAACGAAGGGGTCGGTGGCGATTTTAAAAGCCAACGCCGCAAACGGCGCACTGTCATCCGCCACACGGGTAGCAATGGTGCCGTCTTTATCGTCCAACTCACCTTCAATCGCCTTAACTTCCGTCGGCGAAGGCATGTATTCGATAACGCCGTCCAGAACCGCCTGAACACCTTTGTTCTTGAACGCAGAACCACAGGTAACCAGAACGATTTCGTTGGCCAGGGTACGCGCGCGCAGACCAGCCTTGATTTCAGCGACGGTTAGCTCGCCTTCTTCAAGGTACTTGTCCATCAGCTCTTCAGAGCCTTCAGCGGCAGCCTCAACCATCTCTTCGCGATACTTCTCAGCTGTTTCTTGCAGTTCAGCCGGAATATCGACGAGGTCGAAGCTCATGCCCAGGCTCTCTTCGTCCCACAAGATGGCTTTCATCTCGATCAGGTCGATAACGCCTTTGAAGTCTTCTTCCGTACCCCAGTTGATCTGAATGGGCACAGCATTAGCGTTGAGACGCTCTTTCAGCTGGTTAACAACCATGAAGAAGTCAGCGCCAGTACGGTCCATCTTGTTGACGAAGACCATGCGCGGAACTTCATACTTGTTAGCCTGACGCCATACTGTTTCGGTCTGCGGCTGAACGCCGGAGGAGCCGCACAGTACAACGACCGCGCCATCAAGAACACGCAGCGAACGCTCAACTTCGATAGTGAAGTCAACGTGCCCGGGGGTGTCGATGATGTTAATGCGGTGCTCATCAAACTGCTTACTCATGCCCTGCCAGAAACAGGTAGTTGCAGCTGAGGTGATAGTGATACCACGCTCCTGCTCCTGCTCCATCCAGTCCATGGTCGCTGCACCGTCGTGTACTTCACCCACTTTGTGGGAAAGACCGGTGTAGAACAGTACGCGCTCAGTTGTCGTGGTTTTACCCGCGTCAACGTGAGCGACGATACCGATATTGCGATAGCGATTTAGTGGAGTCTTGCGTGCCACGGTGAAGCTCCCGTTAGTTGGCGATGCCCGTTAATCCAGCGGTGCGATTTCTGCCTATGCCACCGCCGCCATCGATAACGATAGCGGCGGCGTGTTGCAGCATGACGAAAAATTTCTTTAACGCAGCGCAACCGACAGCAGAAAACACAAACTTAGAAACGCCGAGCTTAGAAACGATAGTGAGAGAAGGCCTTGTTGGCTTCTGCCATACGGTGCACATCTTCACGCTTCTTAACAGCCGAGCCTTTGCCTTCAGCGGCATCCAGCATTTCACCTGCCAGGCGCTGAACCATCGTTTTCTCACCGCGACGACGCGCAGCGTCTACCAACCAGCGCATAGCTAGCGCTTGGCGGCGTGACGGACGAACTTCAACCGGTACCTGATAGGTCGCACCACCAACGCGGCGCGATTTTACTTCGACCATCGGCTGGATGGTTTCCAGCGCTTTGTCGAAGATTTCCAGCGGCTCTTCTTTGCTACGCTCGGCAACCTTGTCCAACGCACCATAAACGATGCGCTCAGCTACGGACTTCTTGCCGCTGACCATCAGGTGGTTCATGAACTTCGCCAGACGCTCACTTCCGAACTTAGGATCCGGCAGGATTTCGCGTTTAGCTACAACTCTTCTTCTAGGCATGATAAGCCCTCAATTAAGGATCCTTCAGGTAAACCCGGGACTAACATGCGCTTTCAGCGTTGCCCGACCTTACTCTTATCAGACCGTCATATTCGTGTGAAAGGTAACGCCACAGCGCGACGGGCGCTGCGATAAGCTGTCTTAGGACTTCGGACGCTTAGTACCGTACTTAGAACGACCCTGCTTACGGTTCTGTACGCCAGAGGTGTCAAGGGCGCCACGAACGGTGTGATAACGCACACCTGGCAAATCCTTTACACGGCCGCCGCGAATCAGAACAACAGAGTGCTCTTGGAGGTTGTGACCTTCACCACCAATGTAAGAAGACACTTCAAAGCCATTCGTCAGGCGCACACGGCAGACCTTACGCAGGGCCGAGTTCGGCTTCTTAGGGGTAGTGGTGTAAACGCGCGTACAAACGCCACGTTTTTGCGGGCATGCCTGAAGCGCAGGCACGTCACTTTTAGTGACGGGGCGCTTGCGCGGCTTGCGCACTAGCTGATTAATCGTTGCCATGGTGTTTAGCTGACTCCAATGGTTGCCTTAGCCTTTAACAAGTACTAGCAGCGGATGCGGGCGCACCCGCCCCACTGTTAAAGGCTGCGCATTCTAAAGGCTGACCCTAGGTGGCGTCAAGTCTTGCTGGCGAATTCGCCAGCAAGACTGTGCCATAAGGGCCAGCCACTCGTTGTTGCTCGTTGCCTACCAGTGATTACAGATCGTCGTCTGAATCAAGGGCTGTCAACTGAGCGCCAAGCTCCTGCTCTACCTCGGTGGCCGAGGGATTGAACAGACGCTCTACGTCTTCGCGCTTGCGACGACGCTCTGCGTGGTGAGTCAGACCGGTACCTGCCGGAATCAGACGTCCAACCACCACGTTCTCTTTTAGGCCGCGCAGGTAGTCGCGCTTGCCGGTTACCGCTGCTTCGGTCAGTACGCGGGTCGTTTCCTGGAACGACGCTGCGGAAATGAACGATTCAGTGGCCAAGCTGGCCTTAGTGATACCCAGCAGCAAGCGTTGATACTTGGCCGGGAACTTACCTTCTTTCTCAAGCCGTGCGTTCTGTTCAAGCACACGCACCAACTCGGCCTGGTCGCCGGTGATGAAGTCAGAGTCCCCGGAGTCGGTGATCTCTACCTTACGCAGCATCTGACGCACGATCACTTCGATGTGCTTATCGTTGATGCCTACACCCTGCAGACGATAAACGTCCTGTACTTCGGCAGTGATATATTTAGCCAGTTCCGCGACACCCAGCAGACGCAAGATATCGTGGGGGTTGCTCGGGCCATCCGAAATGACTTCACCCTTCTCAACCGCTTCCCCTTCGAAGACGGCGATTTGACGCCATTTCGGGATCAGCGCTTCAAACGGATCGCCAGATTCCGGTGTAATCGTCAAACGACGCTTACCCTTGGTCTCTTTACCGAAGCTGATAACACCGCTGATTTCTGCAAGAATCGCAGACTCTTTCGGTTTACGCGCTTCGAACAGGTCAGCAACCCGCGGCAGACCACCGGTGATGTCTTTGTTACCAGACGCTTCAACCGGAATACGTGCAACCACTTCACCCACGCCGATAGTCGCGCCATCGTCCACGGAGATAATCGAGTTGCCCGGCAGCAGGTACTGAACCGGTGTGTTCGAACCGGATACAGAAACGTACTCGCCAGCAGCGTCTTTCAGCATCACCATCGGTCGCTTGTCGCGGCCCGCCATCGGGCGTGCTGCAGACTCAATTACTTCGATAGACGACAGACCGGTCATCTCATCGACGCTGCGGTGCATGGTGACACCCTCGTCGAGATCGATGAACTGCGCCTTACCTTCTACTTCCGCAATGATCGGGTGCGTGTGCGGATCCCACTTAGCCACTACCGCACCGGCATCGACAACATCGCCGTCGCGTACGGAAAGCTCGGCACCGTAGGGCAGCTTGTAGTACTCACGCTCACGGCCATGGTCATCGGCAACCGCCAAGGCGCTTGAACGAGACACCACCACCAGCTTGCCATCGGCACGCTCTACGTGCTTGATGTTGTGCAGGCGTACTTTACCGCCGTGCTTCACCTGAACGCTATCGACCGCCGATGAACGCGATGCCGCGCCACCGATGTGGAACGTACGCATGGTCAGCTGGGTACCCGGCTCACCGATCGACTGTGCGGCGATAACGCCGACAGACTCACCGATGTTGACCTGGTGGCCACGGGCAAGGTCACGACCGTAACAGGATGAACATACGCCGTGAGCCGTATCACAGGTGATGGTTGAACGAACGATAATTTCGTCCACACCCATGGTATCCAGCGATGCACACCATTTCTCATCAAGCAGTGTATTACGCGGGATCAGTACTTCTTCAGTGCTCGGGTCAACCACGTCCTGCGCAACCACACGGCCCAGTACACGCTGAGACAGCGGTACGATGATGTCACCACCCTCGATGATCGGGTGCAGTGTCAGGCCATTTTCAGTGCCACAGTCGGTCTCGGTAATGACCAAGTCCTGAGCAACGTCCACCAGACGACGAGTCAGGTAACCGGAGTTGGCCGTCTTCAGGGCCGTATCCGCCAGACCTTTACGTGCGCCGTGGGTCGAGATGAAGTACTGAAGTACGTTCAGACCTTCACGGAAGTTAGCCACGATCGGCGTTTCGATGATCGAGCCATCCGGCTTGGCCATCAGGCCACGCATACCCGCCAGCTGACGAATCTGTGCCGCAGAACCACGAGCACCCGAGTCAGCCATGATGAAGACGCTATTGAAGGAGTCTTGCTCAACTTCATTACCGTCACGATCAACAACCGTCTCTTTCGAGATACCGACCATCATCGCCTTGGCAACTTTATCGTTCGCCTTGGACCAGATATCGATAACCTTGTTGTACTTCTCACCTGCTGTTACCAGGCCAGAAGAGAACTGGTCTTCGATCTCTTTAACTTCCGCTTCCGCAGCGTCAACAATCTCGGTTTTGGCTTCGGGGATAACGAAGTCGTTAACCCCGATAGAGGCACCCGACCACGTCGCCAGACGGAAACCGGTGTACATCAGCTGGTCAGCGAAGATGACCGTGGGCTTCAGGCCCGCACGACGGTATACCTCGTTGATCAGGCTGGAGATCGCCTTCTTCTTCATCGGCTGATCGATCAGCGCGAACGGCACGCCTTCCGGCAGAATGCGGAACAGCAATGCACGGCCAACGGTCGTGTCATAAAGGCGACGGTGGAAGCTGCGCGCCCCGGTCTCTTCCTCGACATCCACTTCGTCCAAACGCACTTTCACGCGGGCGTGAAGCGAGACAGACTGAGTACCGAACGCACGCTCAACCTCATTGAGGTCAGAGAACACCATGCCTTCGCCTTTAGCGTTGATCTTTTCACGGGTCATGTAGTACAGACCCAGAACAACGTCCTGCGACGGTACGATGATCGGCTCGCCGTTGGCAGGCGACAGTACGTTGTTGGTCGCCATCATCAGCGCACGGGCTTCGAGCTGTGCTTCCAGGGTCAGCGGTACGTGGACCGCCATCTGGTCACCGTCAAAGTCGGCGTTGTAAGCCGCACACACCAGCGGGTGCAGCTGGATCGCCTTACCTTCGATCAGCAGTGGCTCAAACGCCTGGATGCCCAAACGGTGCAGCGTCGGCGCACGGTTAAGCAGTACCGGGTGTTCGCGGATAACGTCGGCCAGGATGTCCCACACTTCCGGCAGTTCGCGCTCGACCATCTTCTTCGCGGCTTTGATCGTGGACGCATGGCCCAGCGACTGCAGCTTGGAGTAGATGAACGGCTTGAACAGCTCGAGCGCCATTTTCTTCGGCAGACCACACTGGTGCAGACGCAGCGTCGGACCGACGGTGATGACCGAACGGCCTGAGTAGTCTACGCGCTTACCCAACAAGTTCTGACGGAAACGACCCTGCTTACCTTTGATCATATCGGCAAGCGATTTCAGCGGGCGCTTGTTAGAACCGGTGATCGCACGGCCACGGCGGCCGTTATCCAGCAGTGCGTCGACCGCTTCCTGCAGCATACGCTTCTCGTTGCGCACGATGATATCCGGCGCATTGAGGTCCAGCAGACGCTTCAGACGGTTATTACGGTTGATCACACGACGGTAAAGGTCGTTAAGATCGGAGGTCGCGAAACGGCCACCGTCCAGCGGTACCAGCGGACGCAGATCCGGCGGCAGCACGGGCAGTACTTCCATGACCATCCACGCCGGCGCATTGCCGGAGTGGTAGAACGCTTCTAGCAGCTTCAAGCGCTTAGACAGCTTCTTGATCTTGGTTTCAGAGTTCGTCTGCGGAATTTCTTCACGCAGGTGGTTAATCTCTTCTTCCAGATCGATGTCTTTCAGCAGTTCTTGCACCGCTTCGGCACCCATGCGGGCGTCAAAGTCGTCGCCGAACTCCTCTAGCGCTTCGAAGTACTGCTCGTCGTTCAACAGCTGACCACGCTCCAGCGTGGTCATGCCTGGGTCGATAACGACAAAGCTTTCAAAGTACAGCACGCGCTCGATATCACGCAGGGTCATATCGAGGAACATACCGATACGCGACGGCAGTGACTTCAGGAACCAAATGTGAGCGACCGGCGATGCCAGCTCGATATGGCCCATGCGCTCGCGGCGCACGGCAGCCTTGGTGACTTCAACGCCACACTTCTCACAGATGATACCGCGGTGCTTCATGCGCTTATATTTGCCGCACAAGCACTCGTAGTCTTTGACCGGACCAAAAATCTTGGCGCAGAACAGACCGTCCCGCTCCGGTTTAAAGGTACGGTAGTTGATGGTCTCAGGCTTCTTCACCTCGCCAAACGACCAGGAGCGAATCATGTCCGGCGACGCGAGGGTAATCTTGATCGCGTCGAACTCTTCGGACTGAGACTGCGATTTGAGTACTTTCACCAAATCTTTCATATGACGGCTCCTAGCTCTCTAACTCGATATCGATGCCCAGCGAGCGGATTTCCTTCACAAGTACGTTGAAGGATTCCGGCATGCCTGCCTGCATGGTGTGGTCGCCATCCACGATGTTTTTATACATCTTGGTGCGGCCTTCGACGTCGTCCGACTTGACGGTGAGCATCTCTTGTAGCGTGTACGCGGCGCCGTATGCTTCCAACGCCCACACTTCCATCTCACCGAAGCGCTGACCACCGAACTGCGCCTTACCACCCAGCGGCTGCTGCGTAACAAGCGAGTAAGAACCGGTAGAACGCGCATGCATCTTGTCGTCTACCAAGTGGTTAAGCTTCAGCATGTACATGTAGCCAACGGTGACCGGACGGTCAAACGCGTCGCCAGTACGGCCATCGTACAGCGCCATTTGGCCCGACTCCGGAATGTCCGCCAGCTTCAGCAGATGCTTGATCTCGTGCTCTTTGGCACCGTCAAACACCGGCGTGGCCATCGGCACACCGCCTTTGAGGTTCTTCGCCAGCGCGATGACTTCGTCATCGGTCAGCGAGTCGATATCCTCAACGCGGGTACCCGGCGTGTTATACACCTGACCCAGGAAGTCGCGAATTTCAGCAACCTGCTGGCCACGAGCATCACGCAGCATGGCGTCAATCTTGACCCCGAGACCACGTGCCGCCATACCCAGGTGGGTTTCCAGGATCTGACCGACGTTCATACGCGACGGTACGCCCAGCGGGTTCAGCACCACGTCCACCGGCTCGCCCTTCTCGTCGAACGGCATGTCTTCGATGGGCATGATCGCGGAGATAACACCTTTGTTACCGTGACGACCGGCCATCTTGTCACCGGGCTGAATGCGACGCTTGACCGCCATATAGACTTTGACGATTTTCAGCACGCCCGGTGCGAGGTCGTCGCCCTGGGTCAGCTTGCGCTTCTTATCTTCGAAACGCTCGTCCATCTCTTTACGGCGGTTCTCGAGCTGCTCATCAGCCTGGGCCAGCAGTTCGTTGTAGGCTTCATCCTGCATGCGCAGTTTGAACCACTGCTGACGCGGCAGCTCGTCGAGGTAATTCTCGTCCAGCACGTCGCCTTTCTTCAGGTTCGGGCCGCCATTAACCGCTTGGCCATCCAGCGTACGCTTCAGACGCTCAAAGGTTGCGTCTTCGGCAATACGGTAGGTTTCCTGAAGATCCTTGCGCACTTCGTCCAGCTGCATCTGCTCGATGGAGAGCGCACGGGAGTCTTTCTCAACGCCGTCACGAGTAAACACCTGAACGTCGATAACCGTACCTTTCATGCCGGTAGGGGCACGCAGGGAAGTATCTTTAACGTCAGACGCTTTCTCACCGAAGATGGCACGCAGCAGCTTCTCTTCTGGCGTCAGCTGGGTTTCACCTTTCGGTGTTACCTTACCGACCAGAATGTCACCGGGGCCAACTTCAGCGCCGATGTACACAACGCCCGCTTCGTCCAGTTTACCCAGTGCGGATTCACCGACGTTGGGAATATCAGAGGTAATCTCTTCCGGCCCTAACTTGGTGTCGCGAGACACGCAGGTCAGTTCCTGGATGTGAATTGTGGTGAAACGGTCTTCTTGAACAACCCGCTCTGACAGCAGGATGGAGTCCTCGAAGTTGTAACCGTTCCAGGGCATGAACGCGATGCGCATGTTCTGGCCAAGCGCCAGGTCGCCCATGTCGACAGACGGGCCATCGGCCAGAATGTCACCACGTGCAACGCTGTCGCCAGGACGCACGATGGGGCGCTGGTTCATACAGGTGTTCTGGTTAGAACGGGTGTACTTGGTCAGGTTGTAGATATCAACGCCAGCTTCACCGCCGATGATTTCATCTTCGTTCACCCGAACCACGACACGACGCGCATCGACGGAGTCGATTACGCCGCCACGACGCGCCACGGCACAGACGCCGGAGTCACGGGCAACGAAACGCTCCATGCCGGTACCTACCAGCGGCTTATCAGCACGCAGGGTCGGAACGGCCTGACGCTGCATGTTCGCCCCCATCAAGGCGCGGTTAGCATCATCGTGCTCAAGGAACGGGATCAGTGCCGCCGCGACCGATACGACCTGACGCGGAGATACATCCATCAGCGTCACTTGCTCAGGACGCATAAAGGTGGTCTCACCGCGGTGGCGTACCTGTACCAGGTCATCAATCAGCTTGCCGGACTCGTCTACCGCCGCAGACGCCTGGGCGATAACGAAGTCACCTTCCTCAATCGCTGACAGGTGCACGATATCGTCAGTGACCTGACAGGCATTCACTTTGCGGTACGGTGTTTCCAAGAAGCCGTAGCTATTGGTATGACTGTACGTTGCCAGCGAGTTGATCAGACCGATGTTCGGGCCTTCCGGCGTTTCGATCGGGCACAGGCGGCCGTAGTGCGTGGCGTGAACGTCACGTACTTCGAAGCCTGCACGCTCACGGGTCAGACCACCCGGGCCGAGTGCAGACACACGACGCTTGTGAGTCACCTCAGACAGCGGGTTGTTCTGGTCCATAAACTGAGAAAGCTGGCTAGAACCGAAGAACTCTTTCACCGCCGCCGCTACGGGCTTGGCGTTGATCAGGTCTTGCGGCATCAGACCTTCGCTTTCCGCCATGGAAAGACGCTCTTTCACCGCGCGCTCAACGCGCACCAGGCCTACACGGAACTGGTTCTCGGCCATTTCGCCAACGCAGCGAATACGGCGGTTACCCAGGTGATCGATATCGTCCACGTCGCCGAAGCCGTTACGAATATTGATCAGCTCGCGCAGCACATCGAGGATGTCCTTGCGATCCAGCACGCCGGAGCCGGTGTCGCTTTCACGACGCAGGCGACGATTGAACTTCATCCGACCAACGCCCGACAGGTCGTAGCGGTCTTCGGTGAAGAACAGGTTATGGAACAGCGTCTCGGCAGCCTCTTTGGTAGGCGGCTCGCCTGGGCGCATCATGCGGTAAATCTCTACCAACGCTTCCAGCTGAGAACCGGTGGTATCCAGTTTCAGGGTATCGGAAATGAACGAACCGCAGTCGAGGTCGTTGGTATAGAGGGTTTCGATATGCGTGATACCGCCCTGAGCCATACGCTCAAGGACTTCCGGAGTGATTTCCGTATTACACGGGCAGATCAGCTCACCGGTTTTGGTATCGATCTGATCTTTGGCCAGCGTTTTGCCGAACAGGTACTCCATCGGCACTTCCAGACGCTCAAGGCCAGTTTTTTCCAGCTGACGAATGTGCTTCTGGGTAATCCGGCGGCCCTCTTCCACAATCACGTCGCCTTCGCCATCCTTGATGTCGAAGGTCGCGGTTTCACCGCGCAGGCGTGACGGTACCAGCTCCACAGAAAAGCCGGTCTTCTCAATGTGGAATTTGCTGGTTTCGAAGAACTCAGCCAGGATCTCTTCGGTGCTCATACCCAGCGCACGCATCAGTACCGAGGCCGGCAGTTTGCGGCGACGGTCAATACGTACAAAGACGTTGTCTTTCGGGTCGAACTCGAAGTCCAGCCAAGAGCCACGGTAAGGAATCACGCGAGCAGAGTAGAGCAACTTACCAGAGGAGTGGCTCTTACCTTTGTCGTGATCAAAGAACACACCGGGCGAGCGGTGGAGCTGGGAAACGATAACCCGCTCAGTACCGTTAATGACAAAGGTACCGTTCTCGGTCATCAGGGGGATTTCCCCCATGTAGACTTCCTGCTCTTTGATGTCCTTGATTGCCTTGTTCGAAGAGTCGCGATCATAGATGATCAAGCGAACCTTGACGCGCAGCGGAGCGGAATAGGTCACGCCACGCAGCTGACACTCTTTGACATCGAACGCTGGCGTACCGAAGCGGTAGCTGACGTATTCCAGGGCCGCATTGCCGGAGAAGCTCTCGATCGGGAACACGGACTTGAACGCCGCGTGCAAGCCAACCTCGTGGCGCTCGTCGGGCGAACGATCCTGCTGGAGAAAGTCGTAGTAGGAATCAAGCTGGATGGCCAGCAAGTAAGGCACATCCATCACTTGGGGCAGTTTGCCGAAATCCTTGCGGATGCGTTTTTTCTCAGTATATGAGTAAGCCATCTGTATTCCCCAGCTTGTTCACCATGGGTGACCGATGCGTGGTCATCTGCCCCGCGGGCGTTTCAGACGCAGACAGCAAGCTCCTAAATCGGTAGCTCGCCGTCAAAAATCTTGATAGATAACAGTGTTACAGTAGTGCTGTTCGCGCTTTGCTGTCGCTTGCTAGCATCACTCGCGCTTCACAACTTACGCGTTACAACAACGTACGCTTCACAACAACGGTCTTACTGTTTTGCTGCTTTTTACCGCAGCGCTTCTGCTGTTGCCTTGCAGCATACTACAACAGAAAAAGGCCGGCAGCGGGATAGCCCGCCGCCAGCCGTGGAAGCTTACGCAGCGCGTAAAGCCATCAGCACAAGGATTACTTGAGCTCGACGGTTGCGCCCGCTTCTTCCAGCTTCTTCTTAGCTGCTTCAGCGTCGTCTTTAGACATCGCTTCTTTGATGGTCGCCGGCGCGCCGTCAACGGCACCTTTGGCTTCTTTCAGGCCAAGACCGGTGATTTCACGAACAGCTTTGATGACGTTAACTTTCTTGTCACCAGCAGAAGCCAGTACCAGGTCAAATTCAGTCTGCTCTTCAGCAGCTGCTTCGCCGCCAGCAGCCGGGCCAGCCATAACGGCTGCCGCTGCAGAAACGCCGAATTTCTCTTCCATCGCTTCGATCAGCTCGACAACTTCCATTACGGACATGTCGGCTACAGCATTGATGATATCGTCTTTGGTCAGTGCCATTGTTTCATTCCTAACTTTGCGGGAGTCTCGGTCGGCCGAGAGCTCGGGGTTCATTGCTCGGTTCAGGCAGCGTATCGATCACATCGTTCACGCCGCCTGCAAGAAACGCTGCTTAGGCAGCTTCTGCTTCTTGCTTCTGGTCGCGCAGGGCGGCCAGAGTACGAACCAGCTTGCCAGCGGAGGCTTCTTTCATTACCGACATCAACTTGGCAATTGCCTCGTCGTAAGTCGGCAGGGTTGCCAGACGATCGATGTCAGCAGCCGGAATCAGCTCACCTTCGTAGGCCAACGCCTTAACTTCGAAGTTCTTCTCGTCTTTAGCGAACTCTTTGAACAGACGAGCAGCAGCGCCCGGGTGTTCAGTAGAGAAAGCCAACAGAGTAGGACCAACAAAGCTCTCGTTCAGACACTCCCACTGAGTGCCTTCGAGTGCGCGGCGAGCCAGCGTGTTACGAACAACACGAAGCTCTACACCGTTCTCACGCGCCTGCTTACGCAGATCGGTCATTTTACCAACCGTGACGCCGCGAGAATCGGCAACTACGACGGAGAGTGCGCCCTTGGCCGCTTCACTGACCTCGGCAACAATCGCTTTCTTGCCTTCAAGTGCTAGTGGCACAGTGATCACTCCTTCGTGCCGGAACCCATAAAAGGCTCCGGTGGTTACCATCTCTTCCAGGTTATGACTGCTAACCCTGGAAGCCTTAGGGGATGGTGCTCACCAGAAAGCGGCTTGCGAAAAGCGTTAACCAACTGGCGGCCACACCATCTGCGCAGGCGCTCTAGGGCGATTAAGCCGCCCAATCTTCAAAAGACAAGGCGGCACCTGCGGTCTTTGACGGCGCCTCGCTTGGCATAACACCAAACGAGGGACCGCAAAGTTCTTGCTCGGTTCTTACTAAAAACCTGCCGACAACTCGCTTATACCAGCGCAGAGTGGTCGATAGTCAAACCCGGGCCCATGGTAGAGGACAGGGTAATCTTCTTAAAGTAGATACCTTTAGAGGAGCTCGGCTTGAGCTTCTTCAGGTCGGCAACCAGCGCTTCCAGGTTGCCCTGAACAGCGGTCGCTTCAAAATTAACTTTACCCAGCGTGGTGTGGATAATGCCGTTTTTGTCGGTACGGAAACGTACCTGACCCGCTTTGGCGTTCTTGACCGCAGTCGCCACGTCAGGCGTTACGGTGCCAACTTTCGGGTTCGGCATCAGGCCGCGCGGACCAAGAATCTGGCCCAGCTGACCTACAACGCGCATCGCATCCGGAGAGGCGATAACCACGTCGAAGTCCATCACGCCTTTCTTGACCTGCTCAGCCAGCTCGTCCATACCCACGATGTCAGCGCCTGCTTCTTTAGCAGCATCGGCGTTAGCACCTTGGGTGAAGACCGCTACGCGTACGTCTTTGCCAGTACCGTTAGGCATAACGGTGGCGCCACGTACAACCTGGTCAGATTTACGAGGGTCAACGCCAAGGTTGATCGCAACGTCAAGAGACTCATTGAACTTAACAGTAGACAGCTCAGAAAGCAGCGCAACGGCTTCTTCCAAAGAGTATGCTTTGCTCGGGTCTACTTTCTCGCGAATAACTTTCGCGCGCTTAGACAGTTTAGCCATGATCAGAGACCCTCCACGTTTAAGCCCATGCTACGAGCGCTGCCAGCGATGGTGCGCACCGCGGCGTCGAGATCAGCAGCCGTCATATCCGGCTCTTTGGTCTTAGCGATCTCTTCGAGCTGCTCGCGAGTCACGGTACCAACTTTCTTCTTGTTCGGCTCACCAGAACCAGACTTGATGCCCGCTGCTTTTTTCAGCAGAACGGCAGCCGGCGGTGTCTTGGTGACGAACGTGAAGCTACGGTCAGAGTAGACAGTGATCACGACAGGCGTCGGCAGACCTGGCTCAATTTCTTGAGTGGCAGCGTTAAACGCCTTACAGAATTCCATGATGTTCACACCGTGCTGACCCAGCGCGGGGCCTACGGGCGGACTCGGGTTGGCTTTACCTGCAGCAACCTGCAGTTTGATGTAAGCCTGTACTTTCTTGGCCATGGTAAATACTCCAGTTGGGTGATAGCGCCTGACGGCTCCCCGGTACGCGTAAAGCAGCGCTGGGCTGCTTTACATGAATCCAGAGTGGCACGCACTGCGCACCACCCTGCAATATTATGAACTTACTCTTTTTCTACCTGAGAGAATTCAAGCTCAACAGGCGTCGCACGCCCAAAGATCAGTACGCTGACCTGCAGGCGGCTCTTGTCGTAGTTCACTTCTTCAACGACACCGTTGAAATCAGCAAACGGACCATCAATAACGCGGACAGACTGACCCGGCTCAAACATAGTTTTGGGCCGCGGCTTGTCGGTACCATCTTTCACACGACGCAGAATTGCTTCGGCTTCGCGGGTAGTAATCGCGGCGGGTTTCTCTTTGGTACCACCGATAAATCCCATGACGCGTGGCGTTTCATTCACCAGGTGCCAGGTTTCGTCTACCATTTCCATCTCGACAAGAACGTAGCCGGGATAGAATTTGCGCTCACTCTTACGGCGCTTACCGTCGCGCATTTCAACCACTTCTTCCGTCGGCACCAGGATCTCGCCAAAGCGATCTTCCATGCCATACATCTTCACACGCTCGATAAGCGAGCGCATGACATGCTTTTCAAAGCCGGAATAAGCGTGGACGACGTACCAACGTTTGGACATGAATGCTCCTAACCAATGACGCCGGACATCGCCCAGCCAAGAAGAGTATCGATCAACCACAGCATCAGACCCACCACCAACACAGCTACCAGCACAATGGCGGTTGTCTGAATGGTTTCAGGACGGGTCGGCCATACAACGCGCTGAATCTCTTTCTTGGCGCTTATGGCAAGCTCAACTAAATCGCGACCTTTGGTGGTTGTTAAGGCGATCAAACCAGCAAGCGCACACAACACCACCACACCCAAGACGCGGTAGAGCAGGCCAATATCGGCGAAATAGGTATTACCAACGACTGCAACGACAAGCAGCGCCACAACCGCCGCCCACTTGAGCCCGTCATGGCGCGTCTGTTGCACCTCTGCGCCATGTTTTACGGAACTAGGCTTCATAAAAACGAGACTCCTAAGGGTGCAGCGAGCGACAAAGGAATTCTAGAAAAGACATACCAACCTGGGGAAGGTTGGCAGGCCAGGAGGGAATCGAACCCCCAACCTGCGGTTTTGGAGACCGCTGCTCTGCCAATTGAGCTACTGGCCTGTATCGTCATGCACGCAAGCAAAAGCCTACGCAACAGCGGGCGCCATAATAGCGGAGAAACCTCCACCTGACAACCCTTACTTTTACCCTCCCCCGAACTACCGAAGGGCAAAGACAAAAAAAGCGAGCTTCGCTCGCTTTTTTCGCAACATGGAGCTCATGGACGGAATTGAACCGTCGACCTCACCCTTACCAAGGGTGTGCTCTACCCCTGAGCTACATGAGCCAAAACACATCAAACTGGAGCGGGCGGCGGGAATCGAACCCGCACCATCAGCTTGGAAGGCTGAGGTTCTACCATTGAACTACGCCCGCCGAACTTGCCTACAGAATGACAATCCGTTGCACGAGAAACAGTAGCTAATGCCCGCTTACCGGCTTTTCATTCCCAAACTCTGATTAAATCAGCGCCTGATAAATCTGGTGGAGAGGGAAGGATTCGAACCTTCGAAGCTTTCGCGGCAGATTTACAGTCTGCTCCCTTTGGCCACTCGGGAACCTCTCCAGCTGTGGCGGCACATTATGCCAGCCTCCAAAACGGTGTCAAGCCTGCAAACTCTTTATTTATCAAAGCTTGCTGGATGCAACGCTTTCTTAAGCGCAGCTTCCGCTCTGGAACGCGCTGCATTCTGTCAAAGCAGCATGGAGAATGCAAGGCCTGCGCGAATTTTTTCTAATGATACCGGTTCTGGAACCCGAGGAGCACCTGACATCTTGCCCGCCCGTTCGGCAAAGGTGAGCGGAAAACTGGCCTCAAGCCCGCCATATACCATATCGGGCCATACCGCATGGGGCACCTGCACACCGCGGGAAACGACTCTGGCATCACCACCGGTGAGCAGTACCGGTAGTGCCACCCCCTGCTGGTCACACACTTCACTGTAAATGCGGTTAATCGCACTGACGGCCGCCATATAGATACCGTGATTAACCGCATCCACCGTGCGCCGCCCTGGCTCTAGCAATGCATCGGCTTCGCTTTCCGGGTCGATGGCGACGTTGCGCGTTCCTAGCTTCAGACTCTCTTTCATGAGCCGCAGGCCGGGAATAATGAAACCACCCAGGTGCACACCGCCAGGTAGTACGAAGTCAATGGTAATGGCGCTACCGCAATCCACCGCGCAACAACCACCCGCCAGCTGGTAGCCCGCCAGCGCTCCCATCCAGCGGTCAACGCCCAACCGGCCCGGCTCTTCATAACCATTGACCACGCCGAGCGCTTCTGGCGTTGAGCGCGCCACATAAACGTGACGCACCTGACGGCGTAGCAACGTCACAGTCTCATCCAGCACAGCAGCCCTGGCCACACTGGATATCCGTACGGCTTCGACGACATCCAGGTCGGGAATATCCGCCCCCGGGCGCCACTCTTCCCGTGTCCACACAGCACCTCGCGAGCGGATCTCACTGCTCTCGGCATCTTTAAGCCGCCATTTCGACAGCGTGTTGCCGATATCCAAATCCAAAATCATAAGCGCCTACGTACGCTGATCTCACCGCCCGATAGGCGTCGCGAGTGACCGTTTTCAGTAACCCACAGGTTACCACTCTCATCCACATCTCCCGCCACAGCATCGCTTGAGCGCTCACCTTGAATCACTCGGATGGGTAGGCCTGCATAAGCATGGCGCTGATTCCACGCATCAAGCCAAGGCGCAAAGCCACTGTTTTCAAAGCCCGCCAGCATGCCCAACAGCCCCGATACCATATCGGCAGCCAACTGGTTGCGGGAAATACCTGCCTTGGCATCAAACAGCGCCGCCACCGGCTGGTCAATGGTGGCCCGCAAGCTATCCGGTAGCGACAGGTTCATGCCCATGCCAATCACTACTTCACAAGGGCCTGCCGCATCACCGGTCACTTCAATCAAAATACCGGCCAACTTACCTAACTCATCACCTTTCTCGGCCAGCAGTACATCGTTAGGCCACTTTAGCTTGGGCGATACGCCATACTGCTCAAGCACCTGAGAGACCACCACGCCCACCGCCAGGCTTAACCCCTCCAGAGCATTGATGCCTGACTCGAAGCGCCAGCCCGTTGACACCATCAAGCTCTGCCCCCAGGGCGTCGACCACACCCGGCCACGGCGGCCACGTCCGGCGGTTTGTAGCTCGACAAAGCACACTTCGCCATGCCCTGCCCCTTGAGAGAAGCGCTCGCGCAGGTATTCGTTGCTTGAGGGAAGCTGATCTTCCACGAACAGCCGCGCCAGCAGGTGGCGGGCATCGGCGGGCAGCCGCTCGACGATTTTGGCGCCATCCAGCGGCTCTAACGGGTGAGCCAACCGGTAGCCACGCCCTTTCACAGCGACCAGCTCTACGCCCAGCGCCTCTAATTTTTTTAGCTGTTTCCACACGGCGGCTCGGGAAACGCCCAGCGCTTCGCCTAATTGTTCACCGGAATGAACCTCGCCATCGCTTAACAAACGCATCAGGTTACCGATGGTCATGTGCTTGCCCCAACTGGGAAAACGTCTATCTTAACGGAAGCGCCACAACAGCGAAAACTGCCGCGTTTAGGTTATTGACTTGCTGCTTTATTTAAGACAGCGCTGGTAGTGGACCACCCCCAGACCCTATAATGCCGCCCTATTTTTCCAGCAGGATCGCGTCGTGATCGAGAATCTTCGCAACATTGCCATCATCGCCCACGTTGACCACGGTAAAACTACCTTGGTAGACAAACTGTTAAGCCAGTCCGGCACGCTCGACCGTAAGGCCGAAGGCCAAGAGCGTATCATGGACTCTAATGACCAGGAGAAGGAGCGTGGTATTACCATCCTGGCCAAAAACACCGCTATTCAGTGGCAGGATGGTAATGGTACGGGCTACCACATCAACATCGTGGACACCCCTGGGCACGCCGACTTCGGGGGCGAAGTTGAGCGTGTTATGTCCATGGTGGACTCGGTTCTGCTGCTGGTTGACGCCGTAGACGGCCCGATGCCGCAAACCCGCTTCGTGACCCAGAAAGCCTTCTCCCAGGGCCTGAAGCCGATCGTGGTAGTGAACAAAATCGACCGCCCCGGCGCACGCCCTGATTGGGTTATCGACCAGATTTTTGATCTGTTCGACAACCTGGGTGCCACTGACGAACAGCTCGACTTCCCGATTATTTACTGCTCGGCGCTGAACGGTATTGCTGGTATGGATCCGGAAGCGCTGGCCGACAACATGGACCCGATGTTCCAAGCGATTGTGGACATCGTTGAGCCGCCGAAAGTTGAAGTAGATGGCCCCTTCCAGATGCAGATTTCTGCCCTGGACTACAACAGCTACGTCGGCGTTATCGGTCTTGGCCGCATTAAGCGCGGCTCTGTGAAGCCTAACCAGCAGATTTCAGTCATCAGTGTTGATGGTACGACTCGGAAAGGCAAAATCGGTCAGGTCATGACCCACATGGGCCTTGAGCGAGTTCAAACCAACGAAGCCACGGCTGGCGATATCGTTTGTATCACGGGCATCGAAGATCTATCGATCTCCGACACCCTGTGCGACCCGAGCGCCGTTGAAGCGCTGCCGCCGCTGTCCGTTGATGAGCCGACCGTTTCTATGACCTTCCAGGTCAACGACTCGCCGTTCGCGGGTAAAGATGGCAAGTTCGTCACCAGCCGTAACATCAAAGATCGTCTGGATCAGGAACTGATTCACAACGTCGCTCTGCGCGTCGAGCAAGGCGAAACGCCCGAGAAGTTTAAAGTCTCTGGCCGTGGCGAACTGCACCTGTCGGTACTGATCGAAACCATGCGTCGTGAAGGCTTCGAACTGGCCGTTGGCCGTCCGGAAGTTATCATCAAAGAGATCGACGGCGTTAAGCAAGAGCCCTACGAAGAAGTCATCATCGACTGTGAAGAGCAGCACCAGGGCTCCATCATGGAAGAGCTTGGCTACCGTAAAGGTGAGATGACCAACATGAACCCGGATGGTAAAGGCCGCGTTCGTTTGGACTTCATTATCCCGGCGCGTGGCTTGATCGGTTTCCGTGGCCAGTTCCTGACGCTAACTTCCGGCACCGGCATCCTGACCAGCCGTTTTGACCATTACGGCCCGCTGAAGCCCGATGCGTCTATCGAGCGTCGTAACGGCGTGCTGGTGTCTATGGTAGGCGGTAAAGCGCTGGCTTACGCACTGTACGCCCTTCAGGAGCGCGGCAAGCTCATCATCGACCACGCGACAGAAGTGTACGAGGGCATGCTGATCGGTATTAACAACCGTGCCAACGACATGGTGGTGAACCCGACCAAGGGTAAAAAGCTCGATAACATGCGCTCTACCGGTAACGATGAGAACATCGTTCTAACGCCGCCGATCAAGTTTACCCTTGAGCAAGCCATCGAGTTCCTGGACTCCGATGAGCTGGTAGAAGTCACGCCCAGCCACATCCGCCTGCGCAAGAAGCACCTGACCGAGAACGAGCGTAAGCGCGCTAGCAAAAAGTAAGCTAACCGCTGTTCGTCTGAAGCCCGCCACTGTGCGGGCTTTTTTATGTAAGGTCGCAACGCGGCATCACTTTTTCGCCATTAGGTGAATGGACCGCTATCTGCGGGTCCACGCCAAGCGTGCCCATTAACGCAACCTAAACGCTAACACGCTGGAAAGCACGGGCGTTCTATCGCAAAGTAGCGCTAACCTCAGCACGGCCTCGGGTCGCTGACACGCTACAATTCATACAAGTGTTTGGATACCTACCCCCATCCTTGCACCCCTACATGGACACTCCTTCACATGAGCGGTCATAACGTTTGGACGCACAAAGGTACCTTTTTGCTGGCAGCGGTTGGTTCTGCCGTTGGGTTAGGCAACCTCTGGCGCTTCCCCTACCTTACCGGTGAAAACGGCGGCGGCGCGTTTATCCTAATTTATGCGCTAACCATCTTTGCCGTGGGCATTCCCATTTTAATTGCCGAAACCATGCTGGGGCGCACCAGCCGCCGAAGCCCCATTATGGGGATGCGCCACTTAATCAAAACCCATAAAACGTCGCGGGCGTGGGAGTCGATTGGCTGGCTGGGCGCGGCCTCTGCTTTCTTAATCCTCAGTTTTTACTCAGTAATTGCTGGCTGGGCGCTGCACTACACCTGGTTGATGCTCACTGGCTCGCTCGTCGGCGCGGATGCGCAAACCATCAGCGACGGCTTTAATGCCCTGCTCGCCTCTCCGGGGCTGATGACCCTGTACCACACGCTGTTTATCGCGGCTTCCGCGCTGATTGTAGGCATGGGGATTCATAAAGGGATTGAGTCCGGCCTGCGCATTATGATGCCTGCGCTGTTTGTTATTCTGATCGTGGTGCTAATTTACGGCATCATCAACGGTGACGTGGGTGCCGCCGCCAGCTTCCTGTTTACGTTTAATATCAGCGACTTGAGCCTAGAAGGTTGGCTGCAGGCCATGGGCCAATCCTTCTTTACATTAAGCCTGGGAATGGGCGCGATCATGGCTTACGGTGCCTATATGTCCAGCGAAGCATCGCTGACGCGCACCGCCATTGCCGTGGCGTTTGTAGATACGGCGGTGGCCATGGTGGCAGGCCTAGCGATCTTCTCGCTAGTATTTGGCGCGGGGCTGGAGACCGGCCAAGGCCCTGGGCTAATGTTTGTGACGCTGCCGCTGGCCTTTGCCGAAATGCCGTTTGGGGCTCTGGTGGGCGGCGTGTTCTTCATCCTGGTGCTGGGTGCGGCGATCAGCTCGTCGATCTCGCTCATTGAGCCAGTTGCTGCCTTTCTGGTGGAACGCTTTGATATGACTCGCCCCCAGGCCGTCACCATTATGGTCGTTGCCGCTTGGGCTATGGGCCTGCTGACCGTTTTGAGCTTCAACGTATGGGCGGAAGGGACGATTTTCCATAGCTTGTTTGGCCGTAGCGCCTTTGAGTTTATTGAGCTTTTGACCAATATCTTTATGCCTCTGGGCGGCCTGATGATTGCATTGTTTGCCGGTTGGGCACTGACCCAAAGCGAGGTTATAAAAGAGCTTGGCACTAACGCTACTTGGTTTAAGATCTGGCGCTTTCTGGTGCGTTTTGTCGGCCCAGCAGCGGTGTCATTCGTATTTCTGCGTACGATTCCTCAGGTTGAGGGGTACCTCATCCCCACGCTGGGCGCACTGATCATCGTCGCTGCTTTTGCGATTGGCCAGCGACTGCGCCAACCTAAAACGTCATCATAATATCCATACTGCAGGCGGCTGAGAGGCCGCCTGCCTTACGAGGACACCATGCAACCGCTTATCGAAGTACAACACGTTAATAAAGCGTTCGGTGGGCTACACGTCATCAACGACTGCTCTATCCGAGTGGAGAAGGGGTCGATTACCGGCATGATCGGCCCCAATGGGGCCGGCAAGTCGACGCTGTTCAACCTGATCGCCGGCGCGCTGATGCCCGACAGCGGCCACATTCTGCTGGATGGCGAAGACATTACCTCTCTGAGCGCCGACCAGCGCTTTCATAAAGGGCTGCTGCGCACCTTCCAGATCGCCCACGAGTTCAGCCAGATGAGCGCGCTGGAAAACTTGATGATGGTGCCCCCTCAGCAGGCCGGCGAAAGTCTGTTCAACACCTGGTTCAAGCCATCGCTGGTGCGCGAACAGGAGGCCGAGGTGCGCCGCCGCGCGCTAGAGGTGATCGACTTTGTCGGGCTACACCACGTGCGCAACGAGCTGGCGGGCAACCTCTCCGGCGGCCAAAAAAAGCTGCTGGAACTGGGCCGTACGATGATGACCGATGCCAAGGTCGTACTGCTGGATGAAATTGCCGCCGGGGTGAACCGCACCCTGCTGGGCGATTTGATGGGCAATATTGAGCGGCTCAACCGCGAAATGGGCTACACCTTCCTGGTCATTGAGCACGATATGGATATGATTTCACGGCTCTGCGACCCTGTCATTGTATTGGCTCAGGGCAGCGTGATGGTTGAAGGTCATATCGAAGACATACAGAGTAACCCAGAGGTCATTGAAGCCTACTTCGGCTCTGATGCCGCCTAAGCCACTGCAACCTACTCACCATCGCTATAACAATTAGCCACCACTAACGGCTACAACAACATGATCGCGACTGGAGATCCCAGCGCGACGCTTGCTGAGACGCGTTTATGTCATCCACACAAGCATCACCCCAGCCACTGCTTGAAGCACGCGATGTGCACGGCGGCTATGGCAGCATGAATATCCTGAACGGGGTCAATATGACCCTGTATGCCGATGAGGTCGGCGTCATCGTCGGCCCTAACGGCGCGGGCAAGTCCACTATGCTCAAAGCAGTGTTTGGGCTTCTGAACGTTAACCAGGGCGAGATCCTGCTTAAGGGCCAGCCGATTCACAACTTACCGCCCAACCAGCTGGTAGAGCGCGGTATGGGCTTTGTGCCCCAGGAGAAAAACGTCTTCCCCAGCCTCTCGGTAAAAGAGAACCTGGAGATGGGCGCCTACCTGAAGCCCCAGAACGTTAAGCGCATGCTGGAACAGGTCTACGAATTTTTCCCCCCGCTGGTGGAGAAACGTCACCAGCCTGCCGGTGAGCTTTCAGGCGGCCAGCGCCAGATGGTCGCCATGGGGCGAGCCCTCATGGCAGAACCTAGCCTGCTACTCCTGGACGAACCCACGGCGGGCCTATCACCGCTCTACATGAATGAGATCTTTGACCGCGTGAAGAAGATCAACGCCGCAGGCGTGGGCATCTTGATGGTCGAGCAGAACGCTAAGCAGGCCCTGGCCATTGCCGACAAGGGCTTTGTCCTGGCGGCAGGCCAGAACCGCTTTACGGATACCGGGGCGGCCCTGCTGGCCGACCCGGATGTCGCCAAAAGCTTTTTGGGCGGCTAGCCCGGGGGAGAAACGCGTGAACGAACTGGCTTTTTTTATTAACAACGTGGTGATTGCGGGCAGTGTCACAGGCTCGATTTATGCCATTGGCGCGATTGGCGTCACGCTGATTTTCAGCATTATGCGCTTTGCCCATTTTGCCCATGCCGACATGATGACCTTCGGTGCCTTTATGGTGCTGCTGCTCACCACGGCGTTCCCTGCCGTCGGCGCCAGCATTGGCGTGCCCACGGCGCTGATCATGCTGCCGCTGGCCATGCTGCTGACCGCGCTGCTGGCAGTGGGTATCGATAAGGCGTTTTACAAGCCGCTGCGCGCCCATGGCGTGAAACCTATCGTTATGGTGATTGGCTCCCTCGGCGTCACGCTGATGCTGCAGGGCCTCATTCGTCTGTTCTCAGGTACCGGCGGGCAGAGCCTCTACGTGGATGACCGCAAAGAGATCTTCCGCATTGCTCTACCGTTCGAGGGTGCACGGGCACCCATCGTCGTCACCGAGCCGCAGATCTATCTGTTCGTGATTACCATCGTGGCGGTGATCGCGCTACACCTATTCCTGAACCGTTCGCGGTTAGGCAAAGCCATGCGCGCCATGTCGGACAACCCGGAGCTGGCTCAGGCATCGGGCATTAATACCAATACCATCGTGGCGGTCACCTGGGTGATTGCGGGCGGCCTGGCCGCCATTGCGGGCACGCTGCTCTCGCTGGACGTGACCTTCAAGCCCGACCTTAGCTTCTTCCTGCTATTGCCGATCTTCGCGGCGGCGATTGTTGGCGGGGTGGGCCACCCTTACGGCGCGATTGCCGGTGGTTTTGTGGTGGGCTTTGCCGAAACCCTGGCGGTATTCAATTGGAACGTGCTGCTGCGCCCCTTCCAAGACAGCTTCCCCGAGTGGCTGACGCTGCCATCGAATCTCGCCTTCGTGGGCACTGAATACAAAATCGTGGTGCCGTTCTTTATTCTGGTGGCCATCTTGGTGTGGCGCCCGACCGGCCTGTTCAAAGGCAAGGTGATCTAATGAGCCATCCAACCAATACTCGCAACCCGGCCTACACGCCGAAAGACGCTACGCCACAGCGCCGCTTCCCGCTGCGCGAGCTGGTACTGTTTGGCGCGCTGTTTGTCGCCGTACTGGCGGTTTATGCCCTGATGGGCGCGGCGTATAGCACGCGCATGTTAGTCGAAGCCGCCTGTTACGCCATTCTGGCGTTGGGCCTAACGATTCAGTGGGGCTACGCCGGGCAGTTCAATGCCGGGGTGATGGGCTTTGTGGCTCTGGGCGGCTTCTGCGCCATGCTGTTTAGTGTACCGGTCAACGACGCCTTTTGGGGCACGGAGCTACCGGGCGAGCTAGGCCAAGTGCTGCTCTATGGCCTCGCAGCCACGGTCGTGGTCGTCGGTGCCACCAAGCTCGACCGGCTGGGCGTTCCTAAAACGCTGCGCACCGTGATCGCCGTGGTACTGGCGGTGGTGCTTTATCTGGTGGTGATCAGCCTGCTGCGCGACGTGACCAGCCAAATCCAATCCCAGGCGGGCTTTATAGGTGGGTTTGGCCTGCCGCCTTGGGTGGGCTGGATCGTCGGCGGCGCGCTGGCCGGTGGCGTAGGCTACTTTATCGGCCATGTTTGCCTTGGGCTGCGCAGCGACTACCTCGCCATTGCCACGCTGGGCATTGCCGAGATCATCAAGGCGTTTTTGAAAAACTCCGACTGGCTCACCCGCGGCACGGCGACGGTTTCCCCGTTGCCCTGGCCGACGCCTGGCCCTGCCGAGCTGGGGTTTACCCTTTCCCGAGCGATTTACCTGTCGGTGACGGCGGTGGTCATTGCAGTGATCTTCTTCCTGCTGCATCGCGCTTACCACGCCCCTTGGGGGCGGATGATTCGCGCGATACGCGATAACGAAGTCTCATCGGCGGCCATGGGGAAGGACATCAACAAGCGTCGCTTGGAGATTTTCGTGCTGGGCTGCATTTTAATGGGCCTGGGGGGCGGTATGCTGGGCACGTTCAACAGCCTGTTCGACCCGCAGGGCTACCTGCCTTTGAACCACACCTTCCTGGTGCTGGTGATGGTCATTCTGGGCGGCCCCGGCAATAACCTGGGTACCATCTTTGGGGCCGTGGCGGTCTACATTATTTGGATTATGTCAGAGCCGCTGGCGCTGTTTTTAATGCAGCTAGCCGTCGCGTTTGGCGAGGGTGCTTTTGGTTGGGATGCGCCCAGCAATATGGACAGCCGAGCGCTACAGGCGAGGGTCTTGGTGATCGGCATGCTGATTACCCTGGTACTGCGCTTTGCGCCCAAAGGGCTGCTGCCTGAAAAGATCAAAAGCCACGGCTAATACCATCAGCGCCACAAAAAAACGCCCCGCTCATTTGAGCGGGGCGTTTTGCTATCGGCAGATGGTAAGTAATTACAGATCCACCTGACCTTTGCTGGTAAAGGTGCCGTTCTCTACGGCCATTTCAACCACCACACCCGGTACGTCGCCGTTATCATCAAACTCATGGGAGCCAGAGGCGCCTTCATAGTTGATGTCGGTACCCGCAGCGATCAGCTCAACCGCTTTTTCCCACTCGCCCGGTAGAATCACTTCACCCGGTGCGCTGGATACACTGCGCAGCGCCTCAGAGAGCCCTTCACGGTCGGCGCTGCCGTTCTGCTCAATCGCCAGCGCAATCAGGAAGGCCGCATCGTACGCCTGGGCCGCAAACACGGCGCTGGGGTCGATGTCAGCGTCAGTCGCTGCGTTGTTAAATATTTCGGTGCCGGGTAATTCTGGGCTGCCAGGGCGGGTCGCAATCATGCCATCCAACACGTCTGCACCAATTGCCTCTACTAAGCTGTCGCCCACCATGCCATCAGCACCCACATACTGGGTGAACATGCCGCTCTCGTAGGCCTGGCGCAGTACCGTTTGACCTGAGGTGTCCGCGTAAGCCAACACGACCAGGGTGTCCGCGCCGCTGGCCGACAGCGACCCTAACTCCGAGCGGTAGTCAGCACGATTATCTTCGTGGGCCAGGTTGGCCGCTACTTCACCACCACCGGCGGTAAACGCGGCGCTAAAGGCGTCCGACAGGCCACGACCATAGTCGTTGTTCACGAAGGTGACGGCCACATAGTCAATGCCTTTATCCAGCAGCAGCTTGGCCAAAATTTCACCCTGGAAGGCATCTGACGGCACGGTACGGAACACTAGGTCATTGTCGTCCAGCTCCGATACCGCAGGTGCGGTCGATGCAGGAGACACCATCAGCACACCGCCAGGAATCGCGGCATTGTTAGCAGCGGCAATCGTGGCACCGGTGCACAGCGCGCCGACGATAGCGGTCACGTTTTCAGAATTCACCATACGGTCGGCGGCGTTAGAGGCGGCCGATGCGTCGGAACAGGTCGTGTCGCCCGAAGGCATTTCCAGGGTTTGCCCGTCTAAAATGCCGCCCTGCTCGTTGACTTGCTTAACCGCCAGCTGAGCACCTGCAAAGATTGGCGGTGTCAGACTTTCAATTCCCCCGGTAAAGCCGCCCAAGAAGCCAACTTTGACCTCCGCCTGGGCCATCCCGGTTAAGGCAAGTGATGAGGCCGCTACGGCAATGGCTAATGCGCGCTTATTAATCATATTGTTTGTCGCTCCCAGTGTGTTAAGTGCCCCGACTGTCCAGCGCAGGGCTCCCCTTAATCTGGAACCGTAACGCAAAAAACACAAGCAACGGTTTCTAACGCTTGGTGTTTTTAGAGGCTGAGGCTTCTAAATGTTCGGCCAACTGCTTCTGGCGGCGTTTATTGCGGTACATGCGCACCAGCGCAATCGCTAGTGCACACGCCACCATGGCGGCTAACACAACGCCCTGCCAGGGGCGTGCGCCATCGCCCAGCACGGTTTCCAAGGTAATGATCAGCGTAAGGCCCAGCGCTTGGGTGCCAATGGCCAGCGCGCGCAGGGTGTCAAAAGAGGATTGCGGCATCGACATCTCCGTCATGTGAAGCGTGCATGGTATGGTTGCCCAGTGTACCTGCTTATCGGAACGACTATGAATGCCATTGCTCTCGGTCCACTGCTGATTTCCACTCCCCGCCTCTATGCGTTTGGCTGTGCACTGCTGCTTTTATTAAGCAGCCGCTTCCTGCTGGGGCTGTCTGCCAAGCAGCATGGCCGCTGGTTTAATGGCTTGCTGGTGGTGTGGCTATTAGCAGCACGCGTCACGTTTGTGGCCTTCAACTGGGAGAGCTACAGCGCCACCCCACTCGACGCCCTGAAGGTGTGGCAACCGGGCTATCACGCGCTTGGTGGGCTACTCGCCGGTTTACTGTGGACCGCCTGGACGCTGCGCGCACGGCTACTGGCGATGATCGGCGCTCTTGCCATGACGGTAGGGGCCGTTAGCCTCTGGTTAGTACTGGTCACGCTGGCCCCGCTAGGCCAGCAATTTGCCGTGGCATCGCTGCCCGACGTCACCCTGGAAGACCTCGATGGCAACGCGGTTAGTCTCTCCTCGCTGACAAACCAAGATGAACGCATTATCGTGAATTTATGGGCCACCTGGTGCCCCCCCTGCCTGCGTGAAATGCCGCTGCTGGAAGAGGCCGACCAGCGCGAGGGCGTTACTGTCGTGGTGGCCAATCAGGGCGAGGACTTACTGCCTATCGCACGCTACCTAGACGAGCAGTCGCTGAGCTTTCGCTACCCGTTGCGCGACCCACAGCAAACCCTAATGGCCCAGTTTCAAGCCCCAGGCCTCCCCACTACCGTGCTATTTGACCAGACAGGCAAGACGCTGGACGTTCATGTGGGAGAGCTCACTCGAGCGCAGTTAGAGCGCTGGTTAAGCGATTGACCACGATAGACCTTAATACCCCCGCTGCTTTGCGTTAGAATCCCCCGCCCTGTTTGCCGCTGGTGACCTGCCCCGGCGGCGTACGACCGATTTTGACGACTTCCTCGAGGCATCATGAGCGATTTTTCTCCCGGCCAGCGCTGGATTAGCGACGGCGAGGCTGAGCTTGGACTCGGCACCGTGCTTAACTGCGACGCCCGTAGCGTTACCATCTTGTTCAGTGCCAGCCAGGAAACCCGCACCTACAACACCCGCCAAGCACCGCTGACCCGCGTCATGTTCGGCAGCGGCGACCGCGTGCTCTCTGCCGATGGCTGGCAGATGATCGTTGATGACAGCAAAGAGACCCGCGGCCTGATCACCTACATTGGTGAAGATAGCGAAGGCAACCTACGCGAACTGCCTGAGGCTAAGCTGGCCGACACCATGCAGTTTGACCAAGCCCGTGATCGCCTGCTGACCGGTCAGGTAGACCGCAACGACTGGTTCGATCTGCGCTTTCGTACGCTGCACCACTATCAGCGCATTGAGCAGCACAGCGCGCTGGGCTTTGCTGGGCCGCGTATTGATCTAATCCCCCACCAGCTCTATATCGCCGATGAAGTGGCCGGACGCCATGCGCCGCGGGTACTGCTGGCCGACGAAGTGGGCCTGGGCAAAACCATCGAGGCGGGCTTGATTCTCCACCGCCTGCTGCTGGCAGGCCGGGTAGAGCGCGCGCTGATTCTGGTGCCCGACAGCCTGACCCACCAGTGGCTGGTAGAGCTGCTGCGCCGCTTCTCGCTGAACGTCACCCTACTGGATGAGCACCAGAGCCAAGCCCACGGCAGTGCTAACCCATTCGAGAGCGCACAGCTCGTGCTGGCTAGCCAAGGCTGGCTGTTTGCCAATATTCACCGTCAAGACCAGGCACTGGCCAGCCGCTTCGACCTGCTGATTGTCGACGAAGCGCATCACCTGGACTGGAGCCCAGAAAGCAGTGGCCCTGGCTACCAGTGCGTGGAACAGCTCGCCGCTGAGATCCCGGGCTTGCTGTTGCTCACCGCCACGCCGGAACAGATGGGGCTGGAGAGCCACTTCGCGCGCCTGCGCCTGCTAGATGCCGAGCGCTACCACGATATCGAGCGCTTCAAAGAAGAGGAGCAGCACTACGTAGCGGTGGCCAGCGCCATCGATGCCCTGGATGAACTTCCTCAAACCGCTAGCGCTCGAGAGCGCGTTGCCACGGTGGCCGACGACCGCGACAGCCAAGCGCTGCTGGCGACCTTGTGTAACGCAGAAGCCAACCCAGAGCAGCAGGACGCCGCCCGCGCCCAACTGCGCGATGCGCTGTTAGACCGCCACGGCACTGGTCGCGTGATGTTCCGCAACAGCCGCCGTCATGTGGGCGGCTTTCCTGAGCGACGCCTGCATCTGGCGTCACTGGAACTGCCCTCCGCCTACCGTCGCGTGCTACGCCGCCTGGAGCGCGACGACGACTACCTGGACGAGCTGCTGATCGAAACCGGCATGGACCACCCGGATGTACTGATCTACCCGGATGCCATGTACCGCGAGCTCAGCAACGATCCGCTAAACACCGAGTCCTGGTGGCATATCGACCCACGCGTCAACTGGCTGCTGGAAAAACTCAGCGACGATAGCGAATCGGGCTTTGCCAACGACAAAGTGCTGGTGATTGCCCACCATCGCGAGACGGCGGAAGGATTAGCAGAGGGCCTTCGGGTCCTGGGCGGCTATCAAGCGCCCGTGTTTCATGAAGGCCTGTCACTGATAGAGCGCGACCGCGCAGCGGCTGCCTTTGCCGATGAAGAAGAGGGCTGCCAAGTGCTGGTCTGCTCAGAGATCGGCTCGGAAGGGCGCAACTTCCAGTTCTGCCGCCACCTGGTGATGTTTGACATGCCACAGCATCCCGACCAGCTAGAGCAGCGCATTGGCCGCCTGGACCGGATCGGCCAGCGCCACGCTATTGAGCTGCACGTGCCCAACTTCACCGGCAGCCCCGGCGAGCGCCTGATGCGCTGGTACCACGAGGGTATGGATGCCTTCAGCGCGCCCCACGGCATCGGCAGCGACCTGTTTGATGCCTTTGGCGATGCTCTGGCCGATGCGCTGCTCGACGACGAAGCGCTCGACGAGATTATCGAAGAGACGCGCGAGATGTTCACTGCCAAGCTGTCCGAACGGGACGCGGGCCGCAACCGCCTGCTGGAGCTTAACGCTTGCCGTCCAGCGCGGGCGCAACAGGTGATTGAGGCGGTACGCGAGCTGGACGAGGACCCGGCGCTGCCCCGCTACGTCGAGCGCGCGCTGGATATCTTCGGCGTCGATAGCCAGGAGATCGGCAATGGCCTGCTCTACCTTCAGCCCAGCCAGCACATGCTGGATGGCCTGCCGGGGCTGGTAAAAGGCGAAGAGGGCTTTTCCGCCACCTATAGCCGCGCTCAGGCGCTGGCGCGGGATGATGTTCAGCGGCTCTCCTGGGAGCACCCGCTGCTGCGGGAGATGATGGGGCGTATATTAGACGGCACCATGGGCAACACGGCGCTGGCGCTGCTGCGCCACCCGGCGATCCCCAGCGGGCGATTAATGGCGGAACTGGTGTTCCGCACCCACTGCCCGGCACCCAAATCGCTGCACCTGAACCGCTTTTTGCCGCCCACCGCCGTGCGGGTACTGTTGGATGAATCAGGGGCTAACCTGACTAGCAAGATCTCCTTCACCGGGCTGGGCAAAAATCTGCAGAAGGTGAACAAGTCGCTAGCGCGGGACTTGATCAAAAGCCGCCATGACCAGTTACGCGAACTTCTCACCCAAGGAGAAGGCGAAGCCGAACGGGAGCTGCCGAGCATTGTTGAGGCCGCTGAAACCCGTATGCGCGCACAACTGGATGCCGAGCTGGCCCGCCTGACGGCGCTGGCAGAGCACAATCCGGCAGTACGCAGCGAGGAGCTGGAAGCGCTGAAACAGGAGCGCCAAGCACTGAGCAGCTCGATTGAGAATACCCGCCTGCGGCTTGACTCCGTACGGGTCATTATCACCGTCGACCCGAACGCTTAAACCAGGCAAGTACCCGCTGGTGGCGCTATAAAATCGCCGCCAACGCTTGCTTCAGCGTCGGGTACTGGAAATGAAAGCCTGCCTCGCTCAAGCGCGCCGGGCGCATATCCGCACCGGTAAGCAGCAGTTGTGACATCTCCCCAAAGCCCGCTTTCAGCACAAAAGCGGGCACCGGAAACATGGCCGGACGATGCAATTGCTTAGCCAGCGTTTGGGTAAATTCAGCGTTGGTCACTGGGTGGGGCGCGCTGCCGTTAAAGGCACCTGACAAGGTCGGCTCGTTGATCAGAAACATAATCGCCGCTACCAAGTCATCCCGGTGAATCCAGGGCATAAACTGTGTGCCATCGCCAAATCGCCCGCCTAATCCCAGTTTGAACGGTGGCAGCATTTTCTGCAGCGTACCGCCGCCCGCCTCTAGCACTAAGCCAATCCGTAAAACCGCTAGTCTAACCCCCATGGCTTCAATCGGTTTTGCCGCGGCTTCCCATTGGGCGCAGAGCCGATGGGCGAACTCATCATGGGGCGTGGTGGATTCATCCACCACTTTGCTACCCTGATCACCGTAATAGCCCATGGCAGAACCACTCACCATCACGCTCGGCAGCGGCTGGCCGTTGGCCGCTAGCTGCTCACAGAGCACAATCAGCTGCTGAGTACTTTCCACCCGTGAACGAATCAGCCGCTCTTTCTGCTCGGCGCTCCAGCGTTTTGCGGCGATGGACTCACCTGCCAAGTTCACCAGCGCATCCGGCGGTGTATCTACAAAGGCTTGGGCACTATCACGGATATCGCATGCCTTGGGTAGTTTTCCCCGCACGTCGTGGGGCGTGCGAGATACCACCTGCACATCGTGCCCCTGGGCAATGAGCTGTTGGCAGAGCCGTTGGCCTACAAAGCCGCTTCCCCCGGTAATTAATACCCGCATGGTGTCACTCCTTTGGCGTTGGACGTCACTTGCGCCAGCGTAGTCGCCACTACTGATCCATCAGATGGTTGATATCAAAAAGTGGTAACCGCACCGTCGCGCACGTTGCATAGCGCTTAATTGTACGATATCTATACACAACTGCTACAATTAATTTAGTTGAGCACTACCTTACTCGCGAGGATTTATGGCTGAACCGGCAAGCGTGACCTTCACTCCCTCCGCCGCGCCCACCGTGGCGATTATTGGTGCCGGGCTATCCGGGTTAGCCTGCGCACATCGGCTGGCACAGCAGGGTGTCAATGTTCAGCTATTTGATAAAGCGCGCGGCCCTGGCGGGCGAATGTCGAGTAAGCAGCGCCCCTCTGCCACGCTTGATTTAGGCGCCCAGGCCTTTACCGTTCGCGATGCACGCTTTGCGAGCAAAGTTGCCGACTGGCAAGCCGCTGGCTGTGTAGCAATGTGGCCAGTACACAGCTATCAGGCTAGTGCATCCGGCTGGCAAACACACGATGACGGCCAGGTACGCTACTGCGGAGCACCGCGTATGAGCGCGATTACCCGCCACCTCGCCGATGGGCTTAACGCTTTTCCCCATGCAGCGCTCTTATTAGAAACGACCATTACAGCACTAGAGAGCACGCCTCAGGGATGGCAGCTCAGGGATGCCAACGGTAAACAGTATGGTCACTTCGATCATGTGGTGATCAGCGCGCCGCCTCCTCAGGCAAAAGCGCTGCTGGCAGACTGGGAGCCGACGCTTTCCGCCGCCTGTGACGCATGCCCACAGCGGGGTTGCTGGGCGGCGTGGGCCATCTTTGAGTCGCCGCTTCCGCCCCTGCCAGGCGTTGATGCGGGCTGGCAGAGTCTGCATGCGCATCATCCTGCCCTGCGCTTGGTGTCTCGAAACCACACCAAGCCCGGCAGAGACGCCCAGCCTGAAAGCCTGAGTCTGCTGGCCCAGTTGGACTGGAGCGATGCCCATATTGAGGAAACGCTAGAAGCGGCGGCGCAGCAGTTATTGGATGCATTTATTGCCACACTGCCCCGTGACACACCGCTCCCCACCCTGGTAGAGCTGGGCGCCCATCGTTGGCGCTACGCCCAACCCGCCTCCGCGGGCAGCCAGTCTTTCTTATACAGCGAGCGCGGCTTATCGCTGTGCGGTGACAGCTTTCGCGGCAGCCGAATCGAGGATGCTTGGCTCTCTGGGGATGAGTTAGCAGAGGCGTTATTAGGCCGGTCGGTCTAATGCCAACCAAGGCCAAGGTGCACCTACATGGACACAGCAAAGGTTGTACCCAGTAGCCACAAGTTGTACAAAGGTGCCTATAATAGCGTGACCCTATCTAACCGATTAGGTGCTATTCAACGAATCGCTATACGACTAAGTGGCCTGGCGCCGAGCTGGCGCGACAATACGGCCATCGCAATTATTGACAGACCCCTGCAGCGTTGGCTGCAGGCAACCAAGAGGCAATGGCGCCCATGAGCAACAAGGCGACCCACCCACCCGATACCCCGCTCTATCCGATCCGGGAAGTTTCCCGTTTAACGGGTGTGAACTCGGTCACCCTGCGCGCCTGGGAGCGACGCTACGGATTAATTCGCCCACAGCGGACCCCTAAGGGTCACCGGCTCTATGCCCAGGACGATATCAGCCGTATTGAACGCATTCTCCAGTGGCTCAACCGAGGCGTGCCGGTCAGCCAGGTCGCCGACCTGCTTGACCAGCCCGAAACGGTAGAGGCCCCCGTCCCAGATGCCGGGGACTGGTCTAGCCAGCGCCAGCAGCTTCTGGCGGTCATTGAAGCCGTCGACCTTCCCAAGCTGGAAGCGCTCTACCATCAAAGCCTAGCGCTCTATCCGCTAAGCGTGGCGATTAACGAGCTGTGGCAGCCCGTCATTCTGACCCTAGAAGCTAAATGGGCGGCGCAGCCAGATGACTTGGTGCGCCGCACCTTTGAGGCCTTTTTGCGTAGTCAGGTGGGTATTCGCCTGCACTACGCCAACCAGGCAACCCGCGGCCCGCTGATTCTGCTCAGCGCCATGCCCGACGATCCTGGCCCGCTGTGGGTACTGATGAGTGCACTGATGGCCAGCGAGCAGGGCTACCGAGTCCAGCTGTTTGATCATTCGCTGGCACTCGAAGACCTTGCACAAGCGGTGTCTCGCCTGCACTCCTCAATGGTTCTGCTCTCTAGCGGCCAGCGGGAATGCGACAACTATATTCGCGTAGCGCTACCCAAAGCCGCTGAAGCGCTGGGCGTGCCTATCGGCGTATGCGGTGAAGTCGCGCGCCTGCGTGAGAACGATCTGCGCGACGGTCCTGTTCATATGCTGGGCGACGATCTACCCCAGGCGATCGCCCGGCTACGCCCTCTGCTGCGTGAATCAGGCATTCTTTAAGCGCACGAAAAGTCGCCAACCTAAGGACTTTGCATGACCCTGCAGCTTGTTTGGTTTCGCAGCGATCTACGTATTCATGACAATTCCGCACTCGCCGCCGCTGCCGCCAAAGGGCCGGTAGTGGCGGTTTTTTTGCGTAGCATTGAGCAGTGGCGTGACCACGGCCACGGCGCAAATAAGCTCGATTTCTGGGCGCGTGGTGTTAGCGCGCTTAAGGCCTCGCTCAATGGCTTGAATATTCCGCTGCTGCATCGCGATATTGGGCGTTTCGACGACGCCCCCAAGGCGCTTTTAGAGGTTGCCCGCGAGCATGGCATCAAGCAGCTCCACTTCAATTATGAGTATCCGCTGAACGAGCAGCGCCGCGACCAGTCGGTGCTGGAGACTTTTCAGCAGGCCGGTATTACCGCCCAAGGCCATCACGACGCGGTGGCGTTTGCCCCCGGTACCTTGCTGACAGGCAAAGGCGACTACTACGGCGTCTTCACCCCGTTTTCAAAAGCGTGGCACAAGCAAGTTACCGCCGAGCAGTTAGCCCTGCGCGACACGCCCAGCGTGCAGTCACCGCTAGCCATTGACAGTGATCCATTACCAGCACTGCCAACGCTAGATGATGAGCCGCTGGATGGGCGTCTCTGGCCTGCGGGTGAAAATGCTGCCAGCGATAACCTTGAGCGTTTTTTACGCTTTCGGGGTCGTCACTATAAAGATCAGCGTGACTTTCCTAAGGTGCGCGGCACGAGCGAGCTTTCGCCCTACTTAGCGCTGGGCGTTATTTCCCACCGCCAGTGCCTGCAAGCGGTCATGAGCGAAAACGGCGGGCACCTTGCCGATGGCGATGCAGGCCTTACCACCTGGGTAAACGAACTCATCTGGCGCGAGTTTTATCAGCATGTAGCGGTCGGCTTTCCTCAGGTATGCCGCTACCAGCCGTTTCAAGCGCACACCAAGCAGTTGCAATGGCGGGATGACGACGAAGGGTTTGCCGCCTGGTGCGAAGGCCGCACCGGTTATCCGATTGTGGATGCCGCCATGCGCCAGCTCGTTACAACCGGCTGGATGCACAATCGCCTGCGAATGATTACGGCCATGTTTCTCAGCAAGCATCTGCTGATTGACTGGCGGCGGGGCGAAGCCTTTTTTATGCGCCACTTGGTCGATGGCGAGTTTTGCGCCAATAACGGCGGCTGGCAGTGGGCAGCCTCAACGGGTACCGATGCGGCACCTTACTTCCGCATTTTCAACCCCACGACCCAATCCACGCGCTTCGACCCAGGCGGCGAATTTATTGCTCAGTGGCTACCCGAGCTCAAGACGTTGCCTGCCAAAGCGCGCCATGCGCCGCCTCAGGACATGCTCAACCCGATTGACTACCCAGCGCCCATCGTTGACCACAAAGCGGCTCGCCAGCGGGCGCTGGATGCCTTCAAAGCGCTCTCCAAATAACGTTAACCTCAGCACCTCTCCATAGCGGCGTCCCGCCGCTATTCTGCTAACTATCGCGTCCCTCTTCCCCAACACGCAACGCAACCAGGCAAGGAATCCGTGATGAACAACGATCAAGCCTTGGCCAACTTTTGCGCCTTCTTTAATAAACTAGACAATACCTGTACAGAAAAACTATACGAGGTATATACTGAAAATATTGTTTTCAACGATCCGCTACATCACATTGAAGGTCGCGAGGCGCTTGAACGCTATTTCGCCACTATGTACGAGAACGTTGAGCGTTGTCAGTTCACCTTTCACACGCAGCAACGACAAGCGAATCAGGCCTTTGTGACATGGACAATGGAATTCACTCATCCGCGCCTGGCTGGTGGCACGCCGATTCGTGTTGAAGGCTGCAGCGCCTTAACGTTTGCAGAGGACGGAAGAGTATCGCGACACCGTGACTACTTTGACGCCGGCGCCATGTTGTATGAGCACCTCCCTATCATGGGGCGCATCATACGCTGGCTAAAGCAGCGCCTTGGCTGAAAGGAGTGTGATCTCGTTTATACGCACGCAGGTTGCGTGCTACCAGGCCGCTACAGGAGAGCAGGATGAGCACATGGAAAACACCCCAGCGAATCTGGTTAACCGGCGCGACCTCTGGCATTGGTGAGGCGCTAGCTAAGCAGCTAATCGCCCAGGGCCACAGCGTTGTTCTCAGCGCCCGCAACGAAGAGGCGCTCAACGCCCTTTGCGATGGCCATAGCAACGCTTACCCGCTGCCGCTGGATGTGAGCGACCATCAAGCCGTGCTCGCGGCGGGTGAACAGATCGCTGAGTGGCTGGGCGCACTAGACATTGCACTCTTCAATGCTGGCACCTGTGAATACCTGGATGCGCGACACTTCGATATGGCGCTAGTCGAGCGCGTTTTTACCCCTAACTTGTTTGGCACGCTTTATGGCGTTGAAGCGGCACTTCCACTGCTGCGTGCCGCTCGCCGAGAGTGCAAACCTGCCCGCTTGGCCGCTACATCGAGCGCATCAGCCTATCTGCCGCTGCCCCGCGCGGAGGCCTATGGCGCCTCGAAAGCAGCCGTTAGCTACTTTTTGGAATCTCTGCGTCTTGATCTTCACCAGGAGGGGATTGACGTAAGCCTGATTCACCCGGGCTTTGTGAAAACGCCGCTTACCGACCGCAACGACTTTCCCATGCCCATGCAAGTCACTGCCGATGAAGCTGCCGAGGCGATTATTGCTGGGCTCGCAAAAGGACGTTTGGATATTCATTTTCCACGGCGCTTCACCTATATCGTGAAATGCTTGGGCATTTTACCCCCTGCCCTGCGGCGGTGGATTGGCCTGCGTATGACGCGGCAAACCAAGGAGCACCCATGAGCGCCACAGCGTCACAGCGCATCGCCATCATCGGCAGCGGCATTAGCGGCATGGCGGCCGGATGGTACCTCTCCTCTCAGCATGAGGTGACTCTGTTTGAAGCCGATAGCCGGCTAGGGGGCCACACCGCCACCATGGACGTTGAGGTGAACGGCACGCAGTACGCCATCGACACTGGATTTATCGTTTTCAACGATTGGACCTACCCGCACTTTCAGCGATTGCTGGCCACCCTTGGCGTGCCCAGCCAAGCCACTGAAATGAGCTTTTCGGTTCACGAGACGGATGTGGACTTTGAGTACAATGGCCATACGCTAGCCTCGCTGTTTGCCCAGCGGCGCAACCTGCTCAACCCCTCTTTTTATCGCCTGCTCAGCGACATTTTGCGCTTTAACAAGCAGGCCACAGCCGATCTTGAGAGCAAGCGGCTACCTGCCGACATGACTTTGGGTGAGTACCTTGACCAACACGGCTATGGAGAGGCATTTCAGCGCCGTTACCTACTCCCCATGGGAGCTGCCATTTGGTCAGCCAGCATCGGCGACTTACGCGCCTTCCCCTTGACGTTTTTTGTGCGCTTTTTCCGTAACCACGGGCTGCTGTCGGTGAATCACCGCCCCCAGTGGTACACCTTGATAGGCGGTTCAAAGCGCTATATTCCGGCGCTGACCGCTCCCTATGCCGCACGTATTCGCCTGAATACACCGGTGACCAACATTACTCGCAGCGATACCGGCGTGACCATTACAACCGCCCAAGGCAGCGAGCGTTTTGATCAGGTGGTGTTGGCATGCCACGCCGACCAAGCGTTGGCGATGTTAGGCGATGCGACACCTGCCGAGCGCGATATTCTATCGGCGATGCCTTACCAGGATAACGAGGTGGTGCTGCATACCGACACAGCGCTGCTACCCCGCCGTCAGCACGCCTGGGCGAGCTGGAACTACCGCTTGGACGGGCGAGGTGCCGATGAGCGCGTCTCAGTGACTTACAACATGAATATCTTGCAATGCCTAGAGGCGGATACCACCTTCTGCGTCACGCTCAACGATTCAGACAGCATCGATCCCAGCAAGGTGTTGGGACGCTATACCTACGCCCACCCCCAGTTCACCCTGGCAGGCCAAGCGGCGCAAATGCGCCATGATGAAATTTCGTCCGTAGCGCGACGCACTCACTTTTGCGGTGCCTATTGGCGCAACGGCTTTCATGAAGACGGCGTTTGGAGCGCGCTACGCGTGGCGCAGGCGCTCGGCTGCGATGAAGCAGCAGAGCCACCTGCCACGCCTACCGCGCTACCTGCGCATGAACTGATGCCTAATAGCGTGGGGGAGGGGCTGGGATGATTGCCGCGCCGCGTTCGCGCATCTATCGCGGTACGCTACGCCACCGCCGCTTTACGCCGAAAACACACGCGTTTAGCTATCAGATGTGGATGGTGTGGCTAGACCTTGACGAGCTGCCGACGCTGTTCGACGGCGTGCCTGGGTTTAGCGCCCGCAGGCCTGCACTGGCACGCTTTCGCCGCGAAGATTATCTGGCCCCTACTGACCGGCCACTGCGTACCGCCGTGCGTGAAGAGCTAACCCGCCAGCTGGGCAGCGCTCCCAGCGGGCGGATCTGCATGCTGACCCAGCTACGCATCCTGGGCACGATGTTTAACCCGATTACGATGTATTACGCCTACGATGAGCATGGCCGCCTAGCGGCTGTATTAGGCGAAGTCACCAATATGCCCTGGCGGGAGCGCACCTGCTACGCCTGCCACGTTGAGACTGGCCGTTATACCCATCAGGCAAGCTTTGCCAAAGCGATGCACGTATCGCCGTTTAATCCCATGGAGATGACTTACCGCTGGAAGTTCAACGCCCCCGGCGAGCAGCTCTATCTACACATGGAAAACTGGCAGCACGAGCAGCTTCATTTTGATGCCACGCTCACCCTTGAGGCAGCGCCCGCCACGCGCGATGTGCTGCTGGGAACCCTCGCCAAGCACCCTTGGATGAGTCTGAAAACGGTCGCGGGAATCCATTTTGAAGCGCTTCGCCTATGGCTTAAGCGCATCCCCGTTTATAACCACCCTAAGCGCAAGGAGACTTCAAAGTGACCACCCTGCGTACCACACCCCCCAACAGTCAGCCAGCGCGTCAAGATCGCTTCACCCGCTGGCTAAAGCCGCGCTTAATGGCGCAGCTGGGTGCCTTTCGCGGCGGCCGAATTACGCTGATTGAAGGCAACCAATGCCACCACCTAGGCCAGGAGGGAGAAATCCAGGTGACCGTGGTGATCCGACACTCCCGCGCTTGGAAACGGCTTGCCTTTGGCGGCACGGTCGGCGCTGCGGAATCCTATATGGATGGCGATTGGGATGCCGATGATGTGGTGGCTCTGGTGCGCCTATTTGCGGCGAACCTGGAGCACGTCAATGGCAATATGGAGAACGGTAGCGCGCGCTTTACCCGCTGGCTACTGGGGCTTGTTTACCGCTTCCAGCGCAACAGCCTGTCCGGCTCTAAGCGCAATATCGCCGCCCATTACGATATTGGTAACGACCTGTTTGCGACGTTCCTGGATAAACGCCACTGGATGTACTCCAGCGCCGTTTTCCCCTACCCGGAAGCCAGCCTGGAGGAGGCCTCCACCTACAAGCTCGATATCATGCTAGAAAAGCTGGATGTGCGGCCTGAGCACCACCTGCTGGAAATTGGCACAGGCTGGGGCGGGCTGGCCATACACGCGGCAAAAACGCGTGGCTGCCACGTCACAACCACCACGATTTCCGAAGAGCAGCACGCGCATACGGCCAAGCGCATCAAAGAAGAGGGGCTGGAAAATAAAATCACCCTGCTTAAGCAGGATTACCGCGAACTCACCGGACGTTTTGACCGGTTGATTTCCGTGGAGATGATCGAAGCGGTTGGCCACCAGTATCTCAATACGTATCTGGAGAAGGTGGACAGCCTGCTGGCCGACGATGGGCAGGCCATGCTGCAGGCCATCACCATTCGCGACCAGCGGTTTGAAGAGGCCAAGCGGGATATGGACTTTATCAAACGCTACATTTTCCCCGGCGGTTTTTTGCCCTCCCACCACGCTATGCTCTCTGGCGTGATGCGTAAAACGTCGCTGAACGTGGTCGCCCTTGACGAGATTGGTCAGCACTATGCGCGTACGCTACGGGAGTGGCGCCACCGCTTTGAGGCGAGCCTCGATCAAGTACGCAACCAGGGCTACGATGAGCGCTTTATTCGCATGTGGCGCTACTACTTATGTTACTGCGAGGGCGGCTTTATCGAGCGCTCCATCGGCACCTGCCACCTCTTGCTGGCGAAGCCCGCGGCCAAACCGGTACCGCTTACCGGAGCCTTGTAAGTGGCACAGCGATCCCATATGCCCGTGCGTGCGATGCTGTTTAACGCATTGCGCTTTGAGGCGGGCTGGATGCTGTGTGTATTAGGCGGCTCATGGGTCGCCGCAGCGACTGGGGCAGCGCTGCTTGGCTGGCACTTCTGGCACTGGGCCAAGCCTGGCGAATGGCGTTTTATTGCGCTATTTGCGCTGCTGGGTCTAGCGTTAGACGGTGGACTACACTTGGCGGGCGGTTTCGATTTTGGCGAGCAGACATTAGTCGCGGGCTTATTGCCGCTGTGGTTATGGATGCTGTGGCCCCTGTTCGCCACCCTGGTGTTTCACTCCCTGGCTTGGCTGTGGCGCTACCCGCTAGTGGCCGCCGTGTGCGGTGCGATTAGCGGGCCGCTCTCTTACTTAGGCGGTGCAGCGCTGGCAAACGTTAGCTTGGCACCGTGGCTACTTCCAGCACAGGCCGTCATCTGGGCAGCGCTCTGCTGGGGCATCAGCCGTTACATTCAGCGTTTAGCCGCTAGCAATTAATTAATGTGCGCCTTCTGCCTGCGGTAGCGGTGCCCAGCGCTGCTCAAGCTCGGCGGCGGGCATCGGTTTAGCAAAGTAAAATCCTTGTACCAGGGTGCAGCCTGTTTCTACCAGGAACTGACACTGGGCCTGGGTTTCGACTCCTTCGGCGATCACTTCCAGCCCCATGCCTTTTGCCATGGCCAGTACCGCTGTAACAATCGCGGCATCTGCTTGGTCGTTGGGCAACTCGCTAATAAAAGCGCGATCTAATTTAATTTTATCTACTGGTAGCCGCTTCAAATATCCCAGCGACGAGTAGCCGGTGCCAAAGTCGTCAATAGCGATTGAGTAGCCAAGCTCTCTTAGTGCCTGCAGACGTGGCCCCATGTCCCCTGCTCGCTCGTCTAGTAACACCGATTCGGTCAGCTCCAAACCAAGTTGTGACGGCTCTAGCTGGTAACGCTCAAGACAGGTGGCAAGCTGGGTTTCTAGATCGCCCTGAAAGAGCTGAAGGGCAGAGATATTGACCCAAACAGTGGTCTTCGGCATGCCGCTATTTTGCCAATGCGCTTGCTGAGCACAGGCTTTTTCGATCACCCAACTGCCTAACTCTGCCATCAAGCCGTGACGCTCGGCCAGGGGAATAAACTCTCCCGGCGATATCATGCCACCTTTGGGGTGACGCCAGCGCAGCAGTGCTTCCATACCTACCAACTCACCGCTACCGGGATGGTGTTGGGTTTGGTAGTGAAGCTCTAACTGGTCACCGGAGATCAGCGCGGCACGCAGGTCGCTGACTAATGCTAATTGGGGATTATCCTGTTTATCCAGCGCGGGGCGAAACCGCAGGCTGTGGTTGCGACCCAGCCGCTTAGCGCTGTAAAGCGCTGACTCTAAACGCTGAAACAGCACGCTGGAATCTTGACCATCTTCCGGCGCACGGCAGCTACCAATGGTGAGGCCTAATCGCAGCGACTGCTCATTAATCTCGAAGGGGCTGCACATATGGTCGCGCAGATTCCCTAGCCACTTGTCGTGGTCATCAAAGGTGGTGGTGCGAATCACCATAAACTCATCACCACCCAGCCGCCCCACTACGCTTCCCGCCATATAGCTGGTGAGCCGCTGGGCAAATCGAGCCAGCAGCCGGTCGCCCTGCTCAACGCCTAAGCTATCGTTAACCGACTTAAGTCCGTCAATATCAATCAGCGCCATATCCAAGCTTTCACCTGCACGCAGGTGGCGCAGCCTGGACGCCATTAAGTCATGCAAGCGACGCCGGTTAGGTAGGCCTGTTAGCGGATCTTCATAGCCGATACGCCTTAAATCGTTCTCACGAGCTTTTTGTGCCGAAATATCGGAGAACCAGCTGATAAAGTGGGTGATTTTGCCTCGCTTGTCGGTGACGGTACGCACTTTGAGCCATTCAGGGTACTCATCGCCATGTTTGCGACGGTTCCACATTTCGCCTTCCCACCGCCCAGTGGCTTTTAGGGTGCTCCAAAAGTTTTCATAAAACGCTTTGTCATGGCGCTGAGCCGCCAGGGTGTCTAGCTTTCGGCCTATCATCTCTTGGCTTTCATAACCGGTAATTTCGGTAAACGCCGGATTCACCGCTAGCACACGGTTTTGGACATCACTAATGACCATCGCATCACCAGACAACCCCAACGCATCCTGTGAAAGACGCAGGCGTAGACGCTGCTGACGCACTTGGTTCCAGGCATCCCACAAGCCTAAAGTAACGAAGCTAGCCGCGACCATACGCAGCGCCGCATCGGGGATCCACACGCAGGCAGGTAGCGCCATCAGCGCCACCCATACCAACGGGCGATTAAGAGAGACAGGCAGCCACATGGCGATTCTTGTTGTCCTAATCAGTCACTAACAAAAACAAACGATGACGACATCATGCCGTCTCACTAAAATCTTGGATAGAGCATATTACGTCAATACACCGTTTATTGGGCGAATTCACTAATCCGAACAACACAATAAGGTAACCTGGGTTATCGGCAACCCATTAAAAAGTGTTAGAACGTTACGATAAGCCGCCCGCGACGTGCATTCAGCGGTTTCGGGAAGTAGACTAGGCGCAACAACCATCTTCATACTCGGAACGATTCAGTGACCAAGCAACATTCCTTTGATCGCGAAGAACTGCTGGCCTGCTCGCGCGGCGAACTATTTGGCCCCGGCAATGCACAGTTGCCAGCTCCTAACATGCTGATGCTTGATCGCATTAAGCACATTCACGAAGAAGGCGGTGAGCATGGCAAGGGCGAACTGATCGCCGAGCTGGATATCACACCTGATCTGTGGTTTTTTGATTGCCACTTCCCAGGAGACCCCGTGATGCCCGGCTGCTTAGGGCTTGATGCGATGTGGCAGCTGGTGGGCTTCTATCTGGGATGGCTTGGCCATCCTGGCCGTGGCCGTGCGCTAGGCTGTGGCGAAGTGAAGTTCAGCGGCCAAATTTTGCCCGACGCACAAAAAGTGACGTATCGCATTAATATGAAGCGCGTTATTACTCGTCGGCTTATCCTAGGCATTGCCGACGGCACTGTGTCCGTTGACGGACGCGACATCTACCAGGCTAATGACCTGCGCGTTGGCCTATTCACCTCCACTGCGAATTTCTAACAGGAGGCTCCCATGCGACGAGTGGTAGTCACCGGCCTTGGCATCGTGTCGTGCTTAGGCAACGACCAGCAACAGGTCCTAGACGCGCTCAAAAACGGGCGCAGCGGTATTCGTTTTAAGGAAGAGTACGCTGAGCGTGGCTTCCGTAGCCATGTAGCAGGCAGCGTTGATATCGACTTGGACGCGTTAATCGACCGCAAACTGCGCCGCTTTATGGGCGACGCAGCAGCCTATGCGTATGTCTCCATGGCTCAAGCAGTCGAAGACGCCGGGCTAACTGAAGCCCAGGTTTCTGACGTGCGTACGGGGCTGATTGCAGGCTCGGGGGGAGCATCAAGCGCCAACCAAGTTGAAGCTGCCGACGCCATGCGCGAGAAAGGCCTACGCCGCGTAGGCCCATACCGTGTTACCCGCACCATGGGCAGCACAGTGTCTGCGTGCTTGGCAACGCCGTTTAAAATCAAAGGTGTGAATTACTCAATCTCTTCCGCCTGCGCAACCTCAGCTCACTGTATCGGCAATGCCATGGAGCAGATCCAGCTAGGCAAGCAAGATGTGGTGTTTGCGGGTGGTGGCGAAGAGGAGCACTGGACGCTCTCGTGCCTGTTTGATGCAATGGGCGCCCTCTCCACCCACTACAACGACACGCCTGACAAGGCTTCTCGCCCCTACGACCAGGCGCGCGACGGCTTTGTGATCGCTGGCGGCGGCGGCATGCTGGTGCTTGAAGAGCTGGAGCATGCCAAAGCTCGTGGCGCGAAGATTTACGGCGAGCTGGTGGGCTATGGCGCAACGTCTGATGGCTACGACATGGTGGCTCCCTCTGGCGAAGGTGCTACACGCTGTATGCACCAAGCGATGGCGACCGTGCAGGGCGATATCGACTATATCAATACCCACGGCACCTCTACGCCGGTTGGTGATGTGGCTGAGTTGAAGGCCATCCGCAATGTGTTTGGCAACTCAACGCCTGCTATGAGCTCGACCAAGTCGCTAACGGGCCACTCCCTGGGAGCAACAGGCGTACAAGAAGCCATCTACTCACTGTTGATGATGCAGCACAATTTTGTAGCTGCCTCGGCAAACGTTGATCAGCTGGATGAGCAGGCCGATGGCTTCGATATTGTGACCCAGCGTCGCGATAACGTCACCATCGACCGCGTGCTGTCTAATAGCTTTGGCTTTGGCGGTACGAACGCTTGCTTAGTCTTCCAGCGCTATAACGGTTGATCAGCACTTAAGCAGCATAAAAACGGCGCCTTTCGAGGCGCCGTTTTGCGTTATAAAACGATTAGCGAGACGCTGGCCGTGGTACCTCTGAAATTTCCTGTAGCTGACCCTCTATCCAAGCCTCTACATCTTCCAAGACTTCATCGGGCGTACGCCCGGAAGTCTCAATGGGCGCTCCAATGCGCACCCGCAGTACACCCGGATGCTTTACCCAGTGCCGCCCAGGCCAGCGCTCACCAGCGTTGTGTGCCACCGGCAGGACTGGCACACCTGCACGGCACGCCACCACGCTACCGCTTTTGTTGTAGCGCTTACGCACGCCGGGGGAAACGCGAGTACCTTCGGGAAAAATCAGCACGGAAAGGCCTGTGCCTAAGCGTTCAACACCCTGAGTAAGTACCTGCTTCATGGCGCGGGCTGGCTTTGAGCGATCAAGACTAATCGGGCGCAGCAGACGCAGCCCCCAACCAAAGATGGGAAAGCGCAGTAGCTCCTGCTTTAGCACAGTACATACCGGCGGCTTCATCACCTGCAGAAATACGGTTTCCCACTCGCACTGGTGGTTCGCCTGAATTACGCAGGGCCCTGACGGAATATTCTCTCGCCCCTGAATGTCGTAGCGCACGCCACAGGCAATGCGAAACCAAACCACCAAAAAGTAGTTATAGAGGTTTAACAATCGATAGCGACCCGCCAACGGCAGAAACGGCGCGATGGGTAGAAACAGAACGCCAATAAGCAGCATGGCAGTAAAATAACCCGCATAGAACACCAGGCTGCGCACCACATTGATCAAACTGATTCTCCTGTCCCAACGTCATCACGCTGCTGGTCACGGGTTAAGCACCACGCATCCAGCATGCGTCCCACTTCCAGCCGCCAAGGTTTTTGATGCACACCAAAAACATCCAACACTCGACGGCAGTTTAATACCCGACGCAGCTTGGCGTCGTGATGATGATTAAGGGCCTGTATCTCCCCTAAATCAATATGTTCGCCACGCCCTTCTAGGTGAGTGGCCAGCTGAGTACGCACCATTGATGTAAAAGTGAACGCACTGACCGGCTCAGTGCCCGCCAAGTGATAGGCTCCCCAGGCATCAGCGCCGCAGGCCTGCTGCTGTAGCATGCCAATCAACGCCATGGCGACCGCGTCGGCAGAGGTGGGGCAAAACACTACGTCCTCTGCTGCGCGCACCGTCTGCCCCGTGATAAAGCTGTCGATAATTTCACTCAGCCAGGCGTGGCTACCTTCCAACGCAAACAGCGGCCCTAAACGCACAATCAGATGGCGATGGTATTCGGCACGGATACGATCGCCTGTTTGCACCAATCGACGCAAACACTCATCACGTGGGGCAGGCACGACATGCTCATCAATCGGGATATCAAATCCCTCTTCATAGAGCTGATCCGAGACACACCACACCAGCGCCACGTCTTGGGCTTGGCAGGCATCCACACAGCGATCAACGGCATCCGCATGGGCTTTCACCTCGGCGGGCGTCATGCTCAGCGGGTGCGCCAGCGGGGGAATGAGCACCGCATCGGGCGCTATCGCCTGTAGCTGACTCGGCGAAACAGCAAGGCCTTGCTCAATGACTAGCTCGGTATCCGCGCGCCGGCTCGCTTCACGGGCTAGCGCTAAACTTAAGCAGTGCCCGGCATCTAGTATCAGCAGCTTCAAGACAGCCTCTCCCCCTCAACCCAAAACCGTGGCGGCAACTGCGCCACGCATCGACGAACATGTGTAAGGTGCTTTTTAGAACGGAATTTCGTCGTCGAAATCATCAAAATTGCCCGGATCGGGGGCGCCATAGCTGTTGTTTTGGTTATTCGGTGCCGGCTGCGGGTGCTGCGGCGCTGGCTGTCCACCGCGCTGAGGAGCCCCACCCTGAGGGGGGTAGCCGCCCTGCTGGGGCTGGTTTTGGCCATAGTTTTGTTGAGGAGGCGCTTGCTGAGCCGGGGCCTGCTGAGCGTAGCCACCCTGCGGGGCACCACCGCCCTGGAAGTCGCCGCCACGGCTATCCAGCATTTGCATATCGTTAGCCACGATCTCCGTGCTGTAACGATCTTGACCGTTCTGGTCCTGCCATTTGCGCGTTTGCAGGCGGCCCTCAATATACACTTTTGAGCCTTTTTTAAGGTACTGCTGGGCGATTTCAGCGGTTTTGTTGAATAGCACCACGCGATGCCACTCGGTGCGCTCCTGGCGCTGGCCACTTTGGCGATCCATCCAGGTATCGGAAGTGGCTAGGTTTAAGTTTGCTACCGCCGTGCCAGAAGGGGTGAATCGCACTTCAGGATCTTGGCCCAGGTTGCCAATCAAAATAACTTTGTTAATACCGCGCGCCATGAGGTCGCTCCTTTACGTAATCGGACAAATAACTGAGTAGGTCGCTACCTGCTGTTTTTAGCAGATGAGCGCTAATTCTTTAGGGTCGCGGCGGTGGAATCAGTTTTGCCAGCGCCGCTTGATCGAGCTCTTTCCGGTTTACCTTCAAATACATGAGGCGCTCCTCCGGCACGACCATCACATCTTCCACACCAACCACGTCGGCAAGATGCTCCATCAATAAGTTGATCGCATCAGGCTGCGTATCGTGTAACGCCACCACTTCGCTGGAGAGCGGCGGTGGAGAAGGCATCCGCCACATGGCTACCCACCAAGCCAGCGCTAGCACCGCGCAACCAATAAATACCGCGTTAAGCCCCCAGGTATTCGCCAGCAAGCCGCCCAACGTGCCACCTAAAAAAGCGCCGAGAAACTGGCTGGTGGAATACACCCCCATTGCGGTGCCCTTAGCACCCGCTGGGGCCAACTTGCTAAGCATGGAAGGCAGCGTTGCCTCCAGCAAATTAAAGCCGGTAAAGAAAACAAATAGCCAAACAAACAGCCAATGCCCCTGGGAAAGCGACAACCCTAGGCTGGCTAGGCTGGCAGCGATGGCTCCAATCGCCAATAGGCACATCAGCCTCATACGCTGGCGCTTTTCCGCTATGATCACCAGCGGCACCATCGCCACAAAAGAGAGTGCCATAATGCCTAGGTAGGCTAATCCATGGTACTCCACTGCTACCCCCGCATTGAGTAAGCGGAAGGGGATAGCCACAAAGATTGCCATGAGGACAAGATGCAGCGCAAAAATCGATAGATCAAGCCGCCACAAATCCGGCCGGGTAATCACACTTTTAAACTGCTTCCGATCCAGCCCTACGTCACGGTGGCGTAACCGGCGCGGCGCAGGCGGCACCCAGCGCCAAAGGACTAACAGTCCCACCAATGTTAGGAGTGCGGTAAACCAAAACACCCCAGAGAGCCCCGCCCAGGAGGCTAACCAAGGGCCAAGCACCATGGCAATGGCAAACGATACGCCGATCGAAAGGCCAATAGTGGCCATGGCCGCCGTGCGTACCTGCTCGCGGGTTTGATCTGCCAATAGAGCCATTATGGCGGCCGCCACGGCACCGCCCCCCTGAAGGGCGCGACCTAAAATTACCCCGCCAATGCTATCTGCCATGGCCGCTACCACGCTGCCAAACGCAAAAATCAGCAGCCCCATCGCAATGACACGCTTACGACCAATGCGGTCAGAGAGCAAACCAAACGGGATTTGCAGCGTCGCCTGGGTTAAGCCATAAATGCCTAACGCCACGCCAACCAGTAGCGGCGTAGCGCCTGTCAACGTGTCGGCATAAAGCGCGAGCACCGGCAGAACCATGAACAGTCCCAGCATACGAGACGCGTAAAGACCGGCCAAACCGCTGATTGCACGGCGTTCAGCGACCAGCAGCAGTGCGGAAACCTTGCGCATAATGCCCTTGTGTATGGTGGATGGGCCGAACGGCCTGAGATAACCGTCCATTCTAGCGCTTTGTCATCACGCTGGAAACGCCAAGCGCGGTGACGCAGGCAGAGACAGTTTTGCCGGGAAGGGGACAGCAATCGTATAATTACGCTTTTGCCACGCGATTCGAGGTGTTGATGGACAGCATTCTGGTCAGGGGTGCCCGCACCCACAACCTCAAGCAGATCGATGTGGAGCTGCCTCGCGACAAGCTTATCGTCATTACCGGGCTTTCCGGTTCCGGTAAGTCATCGCTGGCGTTTGACACGCTCTATGCCGAGGGGCAGCGTCGCTACGTGGAGTCGCTCTCTACCTATGCACGCCAATTCCTCTCGATGATGGAGAAGCCCGATGTGGACCACATCGAAGGTCTCTCTCCTGCGATCTCTATTGAGCAGAAATCCACCTCCCACAACCCGCGCTCAACCGTGGGTACTATCACCGAAATTTACGACTACCTGCGTCTGCTGTTTGCCCGCGCAGGCACGCCCCGTTGCCCAGAACACGGTGAAGACTTAGAAGCCCAGACCATTTCGCAGATGGTCGATCAGGTAATGAACCTCGCCGAGGGCACCAAGCTAATGCTGCTGGCCCCAGTGGTAAAAGGTCGCAAGGGTGAGCACCTGCAACTGCTCGCCGAACTTCGCGCCCAGGGCTTTGTCAGGGTGAAAATCGACGGTCAGGTGCTGGAGTTAGACGATATCGCGCCGTTGGATAAGCGCAAAAAGCACGATATCAGCGTGGTAGTGGACCGCTTTAAAGTGCGCGACGATATCGCCCAGCGCTTAGCGGAATCGTTTGAGACCGCGCTAAACCTGGCCGACGGCACGGCGATGATTCACTTTATGGATGGCGAGCAGGAAGACCTCGCCTTTTCCTCGCGCTTTGCCTGCCCGGTATGTGGCTACTCGCTCTCGGAGCTTGAGCCGCGCATGTTCTCTTTTAACAACCCTGCGGGCGCCTGCCCTACCTGTGATGGCCTCGGCGTTCAGCAGTACTTTGACCCAGACAAGCTGATTAGCCATCCAGAGCTTTCCCTCGCAGAAGGCGTCATTAAAGGCTGGGATCGGCGCAACATTTACTATTTCACCCAGTTGCAGGCGCTGGCCAAGCACTATCGGTTTGAGCTTGAAGCCCCCTGGCAGGAGCTTGCCCGCCACGAGCGCGACATCATTCTTAACGGCAGCGGTGATGAGCAAATTCCGTTTGTGTACGTAGGGGATCGCGGCCGCAAAGTGACCCGGGAGCACGCCTTTGAGGGCGTTCTACCCAATATGCAGCGCCGCTATCGGGAAACCGAATCCAACATGGTGCGCGATGATCTCGCCAAATATATTGCCGTGCAGCCGTGTACGACCTGCAGTGGCTCACGGCTGCGTAAAGAGTCGCGCCATGTGTATGTGGATGACCACAATATTGCCGATATTGTGCATCTGCCGATTGGCGAGGCGTGGCGCTACTTTGCCGAGCTGGCCCTGCCGGGGCTTAAAGGCGAAATTGCCGATAAGATCGTTAACGAGATCCATGCCCGCCTAGAGTTCTTGGTCAATGTGGGCCTGGATTACCTGAACCTTGAGCGCAGCGCCGACACTCTTTCCGGTGGCGAGGCCCAGCGCATCCGTCTAGCCAGCCAAATCGGCGCGGGGCTGGTGGGCGTCATGTACATTCTGGACGAGCCCTCTATCGGCCTGCACCAGCGGGACAACGACCGCTTGTTGAAAACCCTGGAACGCCTGCGCGACCTGGGCAATACCGTGATTGTGGTGGAGCACGACGAAGACGCCATTCGCGCGGCGGACCATGTACTGGATATCGGCCCCGGCGCCGGTGTTCATGGCGGTGAAATCGTCGCTCAAGGCACGCCCCAGCAAGTGATGGACAACCCCAACTCGCTCACCGGTCAGTATCTTTCCGGCACCCGTGAAATCGCCGTGCCGCCCTACCGTATTCCCGGCAATCCGGAAAAGCAGTTGGTCGTGCGTGGCGCGACAGGCAATAACCTGCAAAACGTTACGCTGAGCTTACCTTTGGGGCTATTTATTGCCGTGACGGGGGTTTCTGGCTCGGGTAAATCAACGCTGATTAACGGCACGCTGATGCCCATTGCCGCCCGTGAGCTGAACCGCGCCACCACCTTGACCCCAGCGCCCTATGAGAAGGTTGAAGGGCTTGATCAGCTCGATAAAGTGATCGATATCGACCAGAGCCCCATTGGCCGTACGCCGCGCTCTAACCCTGCGACGTACACCGGTATTTTCACGCCCATTCGCGAGCTGTTTGCGGGTACCCAAGAGGCGCGCTCGCGGGGCTATAAGCCAGGCCGCTTCAGCTTTAACGTCAAGGGCGGGCGCTGTGAAGCTTGTCAGGGCGAGGGCATGATCAAGGTAGAGATGCACTTCCTGCCGGATATCTACGTACCCTGCGATGTGTGTAAAGGTAAGCGTTACAACCGCGAAACGCTGGATATTCACTATAAAGGCAAGACCATTCACGAAGTGCTGGAAATGACCGTGGAGGACGCGCTGGCATTCTTCAGCCCGGTGCCCGCCATTGCCCGCCGCCTGCAAACGCTAATGGACGTAGGGCTCTCGTATATTCGCTTAGGGCAAAGCGCCACCACGTTATCCGGCGGTGAAGCACAGCGTGTCAAACTGGCCCGAGAGCTAGCTAAGCGCGACACCGGCAAAACGCTCTACATTTTGGATGAACCTACCACAGGCCTACATTTTGAAGATATTCGCCAGCTGCTGACCGTACTCCACCGACTGCGCGATCACGGCAATACGATTGTCGTGATTGAGCACAACTTGGATGTGATCAAAACCGCCGACTGGCTCATTGATCTTGGGCCGGAAGGTGGCTCTGGCGGCGGGCAAATTATTGCTGAGGGCACGCCCGAGCAGATTGCCAAGCAGAGCGTTTCGCATACCGGGCGCTTCCTGGCGCCACTACTGGAGCGGGCCAAACGCGCATCATCCACTTCCTAACGCTTAGCTACCCGGCACCCGGTGCCGGGAACATCAAAAGAGTAAGCAAGCCCAACGGGTACTGCTTATAGTATGTAGCGATGCCGTTTAACAATGGTTGATACCGTTTAGGAGAAGGACGCTGTGGATCAGGACAAAAGCTGCATTATTCGCCACTTTAGCCACTACTGCACACTGACTGACGATGAAAAGCAGTTGCTAAACTCGTTAGAGGAGAGCCCGACTGAGATTAAGTCAGGCGCACTACTGTGGGAAATGGGCTCGCCAGCCAACGAGTTTTGCACGCTGCGCAGCGGCTGGGCTTACTCTTACCGTCATCTGGAAAACGGTGATCGGCAGATTCTCGAAGTGTTTCTCCCGGGCGATATCATTGGCCTGCGGGAATTTGCCTTTTCTCAACGCCTTGAGAACGTGCGCCTGATTACCGATGGCGTGGTGTGCCATTTCCCCCATAAACGTATGCTGGATATATTTAGCCAGTCACTGCCGCTCACGTCGGTCATGTTTGCCATCGGCAGCCGTCAACAAGCGCTGCTCACTGAGCGTTTGGTGAACTTGGCCCGACGCAGCGCACGCCAGAAAATGGCACACTTTCTCCATGAGATGTACCTGCGTTTGCGCCAAACCAACGACGATATTGGCGGACAGTTTCGTCTCCCGCTCTCTCAGGAGCAGCTCGCCGATATTTTAGGCTTAAGCCCGGTACACGTGAGTCGCACCTTTAGCGCGCTGAGCGAAGATGGCTTGGTCTTCCGCGACCGCCACCATGTCTCGATTCCAAACCTTGAGGCGCTGGCCACGGAAGGTGAGTTTGACGACTGCTATCTTACCGATAATGTCAGGCCGCTATTTAAGGACTGAGGTTGCGACAATAAAACGCCGCGCCCTTTGCCAGGTACACGGCAGTTTTATCAGCGTGCTATTAACCGCACTTTGACCAGCCGCACCCGGCATAACAGGTTGGGCAGCCATCCATCATGATCAAATCACCCCGACACTCAGGGCATGTGCCTACCGTAGCGGGGCCGCCGCTTGCTTCGCCAGAAGCCGATGCGACGGCAGAGTCTTCAGCCGCCGGGGGCTCCTCCGGCTGCCAAGCATGTCCATGCTGCATGCGGTGCGCATAGCGTGCAACCAGCGTTTCCACCGGCACTTGGTTGCCCTCCTGATCTAAAAAACCGCGCCGATAGAGAATCCGCTGAATCGACCAGGCAATCGCAGCCACTTCCGAGTCGTGAAACATGGGCTTGTTCCAGCGGTTCATGCCACAACGTACCAAGCCTTTATCCCAGGCCACCTTGCGTAAGTCTGCCACTGCCTGGGTGACATATCCCCCCCGCGCTGCCAGCGATAGGCTGCGCATGGTAGCAGTGATCCACTGATGCTCGCTGGAGAGCTGCCCAGAGGGAAAGAAGAACTCCACCGGACGCTCAATCACCACACGCTGGCCGCCAATCACGCCTTCCACTGGCATAAACGAGACCAGCAAGTAGACCTTCTTGCGCCCTTCAGCCCCCACATAAGAGATTTTTTCAGACACTGCTTCCAGTGTGCCTTCCGGGCGCGATGGAATGCGGACCGTTAATGGGTCTTCATCTGATAGCTCTGGAGCAGGCGCGGGCTGCCCTTGTTGCTTAATACGGTAACCGACAATTTTCGACGTAATTTCAACCGCCATAACGTTCTCCCCAGTTCTTTAGACAGCTCATCAAGCTAAGCCTTGCTTGCGCTTACGATTACCATTTGCCGTAGGTGCCCTCTTTCAAGGCATCAAACAGGTTAGCGGCATTGTGCTCTTCACCGTCGTAAAGCACCTTCTCATCGCCAGTTAGCTCAAGGGTTTCACCATTTTCCAGCTCAAACACATAGGTGGTGTTTTTCAGGTCATCCTCACGCACCAGTACGCCTTGGAAGGCTTCCGGGTTAAAGCGGAAGGTAGTGCAACCTTTCAAACGGCTCTCGTAGGCCTGCAGATAGAGGTCTTGGAACTGCTCAAACGGGAACTCGGCGGGTACATTGACCGTTTTGGAAATCGCCGAGTCCACCCACTGCTGAGCTGCCGCTTGAACGGCGACGTGCTGCTCGGGAGTGACAGAGTCTGCGGTAATGAAGTAGTCCGGCAGATCGCTTTCTACCGCATCGGCAGCCATAAAGTGACGGTAGGCCGCTAGTTCAAACGACACTACCTCCACCTGCTCCTTGGTCTTTTTACCGGACTGGATGATGTTGCGGAAATAGCGATGGGAGAACGACGGCTCAATGCCATTGGAAGCGTTGTTGCCCATGGAGAGCGAGATGGTGCCCGTGGGGGCAATCGAGCTGTGGTGGGTAAACCGCGCACCGTGCTCGGCGAGCTGCGCTACCAGCTCCGGCTCAAGCTCGGCCACTTTGGCCATGTATTGGCTGTAGCGGGCGTGCAGGATCCGCCCCGGCACCTTGTCACCTACCTCGTAGCCGTCGCTGGCGAGCTGAGGGCGCTCGCGCATCATCTTGGGCGTAATGGTGTGCTCCTCTTCAAGCACTGGCGCCATGCCCTTCTCTTTAGAAAGCTCCAGCGCCTGCTTCCACCCTTCCAACGCCAAATGACGACTGACCTCTTCAGTGAACGTCAGCGACGCCTGAGAGCCGTAGGGAATTTTCAGCATGGTCAGCGTCGAACCAAGCCCCAAAAAGCCCATACCGTGGCGGCGTTTAGCTTCAATTTCGCGCTGTTGCTGAGGTAGTGGCAGACCAGCAATTTCCACCACGTTGTCGAGCATACGGGTGAAAATCGCCACGACTTTACGGTAGCGCTCCCAATCAAACCGCGGCTCGGCGCTAAACGGCTCGATCACAAACTTGGTCAGGTTGACCGAGCCCAGCAGGCAAGCGCCCTCTGGCGGTAGTGGCTGCTCGCCGCAGGGGTTAGTGGCGCGGATATCCTCGCAGAACCAGTTATTGTTCATGCGATTCACTTGATCAATCAGGATAAAGCCCGGCTCGGCGTAGTCGTAGGTAGAAGACATAATCGTGTCCCACAACTCACGAGCTTTAATTACCTCGACAACACGGCAGGCCACGCGCCCTTCGGCATCCACCGTGTAGCCCTCTTCCACTACCGGCCAGTCACGGTAAATCACCTCTTCGGCGCTCACATCCTCTTTCTCACCAGGATGCAGTGGGAAGGCCAGCGGCCAATCGGCGTTGTGCTTCACCGCTTCCATAAACTCATCGGTGATGAGTAGGCTCAGGTTAAATTGACGCAGCCGCCCTGCTTCGCGCTTGGCTTGAATAAACTCGCGCACGTCCGGGTGCCCCACATCAAAGGTACCCATCTGCGCGCCGCGACGGCCTCCGGCAGACGCCACGGTGAAGCACATCTTGTCGTAGATATCCATAAACGCCAGCGGGCCATTGGTGCCCGCTCCTGCGCCAAACACAAAGGCACCTTTATGGCGCAGGGTCGAGAAGTCGTAGCCAATACCGGCACCCGACTTCAATGTCATACCCGCATCGACCACGGAGTCGAGGATATCGCGCATGGAGTCACGAATAGTGCGAGAAACGGTGCAATTAATCAGACTGACGGCGGGCTTGTAGGCTTCGGCCCCCGCATTAGAGAGAATTCGCCCAGCGGGAATAGCACCATTTTCCAGCGCCCAGCGAAATTTGGGTAGCCACTCATCGGCCTTTTCACCCTCTACGGCAGCTAGGGCCCGGGCCACGCGCTCAAAGGTCGCTGCGACATCTTGATCCACCGGTTGGCCATGACGATCTTTTAACCGATATTTGGCATTCCAGATTTCCCTAGATGGAGCCTGCATAGGGACTTCACTGGATGTCTTCATCGCCTTGGCTGCGGTACTCATGTTCACGAAACTCCTTCACGATGGGTAGCGATAGCGCTAAAAAACGGGCCGATTATACGTGGCATCGTAGGGGAGTATAGCCCCGACTTTCTACTATATGGGCCGTTTTTTGACGTCAACAACACTAGATATAGAAAAATCAGCACCTTACCCTTTTGCTTATTCCCAACACGCTATAGGCTTAAGGTTTTCGATGACGATACGACCTATGAACTTCCTGAAAACATCAACTTTCGCCGTCACCGCCATGCTGCTTGTCACAGCCCCCCTTTCATTGGCCGCTACATTTAATGTGGAATCAGTGGCTACCCATGGGCACTGGCAATCCATGGCACTGACACTAGGAGAAGAGCGCCACTTTCGTGCTGTGGAGACCCACAGCTACTCCGATGCCACGCTAAGCATAAATGCTACTCAAGAAGTCTGTGATTTACCGTGGCTGGAGATGCGCGTCACCCTAGCGCAGCAGCAGGGAGAGAGCCGAGCGGTGAACCTGGTACCCACTCGGCTGCGGATTGGTGACAACCCGATTGTCGATACCATGGCGGAGTTTATTACCGAGCGGGGCGATGACGGCTTTTATGCCCATTTCTATTTGAGCGACATGGAGACGCTGATCGCTGAGATGCAGTCGGGCGAGCAGCTGTTTTTAGGATTTGACCAGGGTGAGCAGGAACCGTGGTACATGACCTTTAGTTTGGAAGGTGCTGGCAACGCCATTCAACGCATGCAGTCGCTGTGTAGCGGCGCCTCTCTCACAGAGGCACCTGCTCCTCCGGGTTAAGCGCACGCTCTTCCGCAACCTCTACTCGATTACGGCCGCTGTGCTTGGCTTGATACATAGCGGCATCGGCCCGGGCCATCAGCGTTTTACAGCTGTCGCCTGGCTGCCAGACAGCGACACCAATGCTAATGGTAATTGGCTGATCAACTCCCTCTACCTGCAGGGTGGCCACCAAGCCACGCAGGCGCTCGGCAAGCCCTACCGCCGCTTCCATATCGGAGTGGGTAGCCAATACCACGAACTCTTCACCGCCCCAACGGCCTAGATGGTCGCAGCCACGCAGTGACTCCTCGACTAGACGCGCCAGCGACACGAGCACATCGTCCCCAATATGGTGGCCGTGGGTGTCATTGATCTGTTTGAAACGGTCAACGTCAAACAGTAGCAGCGCAAACGTGGCGCCGTAGCGTTTGGCGGCCACCAGCTCGGCATCAATAGCCTGCTCAATACGGTAACGGTTCCATACCTGGGTGAGCGGGTCAAAATGCGCCAGTTGCTCTAAGCGCTGATTGGCATCGGCTAACGCTTTGCGTTCCCGCTCCAGGTGCATATTTAATGTACTGATTTCATAGGCGGAAATTGCCAGCGTCAAATCTTCGCCTAAGTCCTTAGCGGCAAGTCGCTCAACACGCTGCCACGCCTCGCTTTTTCCCACTACCTCTTCACGCCAGGCAGCAGAAGGCGCCATCATAATCGCAGGCTGGGGTTGGGGTACGGAGGTTGGCTGCATCGCCCAATAGAGTGTTTCCACCTGTTCTGGGCGAAAGAAGATCAGCCACCCTCGCTGCGCCGGGCTCATCGGAAGTGGTACAGCCAGGATACCGCACTGCTCAGGCATACAAAGCGATGACGTTAGCGGCTCAGCGGCAATCCCCCGCGTACACCAGGGGCCACTATGTTGATGTGCTTTTTCAAGACGCTTAACAAACTGGCTAATGGTAGGTGAGTCTGGTGTAGTACCACTCGCATGCACACTGCCCTTCAGCCATAGCGCAACGCCGTGGGCACGAAATAGCGAACACCACGTTTCAGCCTGCTGATGGATAATCTCCTGTGGGCTTTGCGGCTCTAAACGGGCATTGGCCGACAGTACCAAGCTATCTTGAACGCGTTGCAGATAGCGAGCTTCTTGGCGTGCTCGGAGTAACAGCAGCCGCTGGGTGGCCATCTGTACCAGAGTACGCACCGCGTCACGTACGGGCGGCGCTACTGGATGGGGAGTGGCCGAGTGGCAAAACAGCAGCCCCCATAAGCCGGCATCACCCTGCATGGCCATACTCAGCGCACCCCGCACGCCAAGACGACGTAAGTAGCGCTGACGGGCCGGGGCAGGCGCACGTAGAAAGCAGTGACGCAGGTTTGCGCCTGTGCCTTTTGGCACAAGTGGTTCGCTTGGCGCATCAGTATCTTCAATCAGCCGAACCGGATGGCTTTCATAAGCGCGCCGCAGCGTCAGGGGAAAATCACTGGCCGGAAAACGCTGTCCTAAAAGAGCAGGCAGATGCCCCCCCCGCGCTTCAGCGACAATCAGTCCATGCCAATCGGTGTCGAAATGGCAAACGGAGACACGGTCATGGCCAGTTAGCTGCTGCACCGCCGTTACGAGATAATCCAACAGCTCTTCTTGCTGGGTGGCTTCCGCTAGGCGCATTAGCCGCTCGTTGACGGTGCCCAACAAGCGGCGTTTGCCGAGTGGGTTCAACGGCTCAATCTCCACTATCACGCTACTCTCGGTGCGGTAAGCGTGCAGTTGAAAGCGAATAGCGCCACGGCTAAACGCTAATGGCCCCGCTAGCCGCTGTTGCCCCTGGAGCTCCTTGCTTAGCCGACGGCTTAGCCGTTTGCCCAACACGCTGCCTAACGTCAGCGGCTGGTGTGCTGGCTCAGCCATGCCCAGCAGTTGGGTGAGATTGTTACTCACCGCTTGAATGTGTCTACACTCTTCATCCAGCACCATGACAGCGCCAAACGATTGAAGTAGAGAACGTTGCTTCGACACGAAGATAGCCTCGAGATATCTCTTTACCCCTCGACCTGTTGCTTCAGCAACAGCTCAACGCGTCGGTTGGCAGCTCGTCCTTCCGCAGTAGCGTTACTTTCCATGGGTTGGGTGTCAGCATAGCCGACGGCCCGCATACGTGAAATGGCAATACCCTGCCGCTCTAACTGGCGTACCACTGCGATGGCCCGCCCCACTGAAAGCTCCCAGTTCGACGGAAACCGAGCGGTCGCGATCGGCACGTTATCGGTGTGGCCCTCAATGGAAATTTGACCATCAAAAGTCTGTAGCACCGAAGAGAGCCGTTCTAACACAACTTGCCCCTGGGGCGTTAGTACATCGTTGCCACTGGGAAATAAAAGGCTATCGTCAATACGTAGCGTAACGCCCTCTTGTCCCTGGGAGACACTCACCCCAGGGATATCAAGCCCTGCCATTTGGGGATGTAAGCCATCGTGGCGGGGAAGTATTCCTGTGGCTAAGCTAGCCAATGGCAGTGACGTAACGGCATTCGAGGGATCCATGATACTGCTTTCACTCCCTTCGCCACCGCCGGATGGCGTAAGCGCCAACAGCAGTACAAACAGGGTAATCAGCAGCGTCAATACATCCAGGTAACTGGTCAGCCAGCTCTCGTCACTCTCTCCCACTTCGGCGGGAAGCTCTAAAGCATGCCGTGAATCGCGGTCGAGCATGACGCTACCCTTTTAATGCGGAACCCATATCGGGCCGAGGCTTAACGTTCGCGTCACGAATTTCGTCGTGGTAATTCGCTACGAAGGAATTAAGCGTCTCTTCAATAAACGACGGCAGGCGGCGCTTGGTAATTAGCGAAATGCCTTCCAGCACCATGTTCATAGTGATAAGACGCTCTTCCGTACGCCGCTCTAGCTTCACGGCAATCGGTTTAAACACCAAGTTGGCCAACAGGATGCCATAGAAGGTAGTCAATAGCGCCACCGCCATCCGAGGCCCAATTACTTCCAGGTCACCCGCGTCCATCACTTCGAGCATGTTGACCAAGCCTACCAAAGTACCAATCATGCCAAAGGCCGGTGCATAGGTGGCCATGGTGCGGAAAATTTGGGCTTCAGCATGCTCGCGGGCTTTCAGCCGCGCAATACGCCAGCGCAGCATGTCGAAGATTTCATCCTCTTTTGTATTTGCAATGACCAGTTGAATACCGGTGCGCAAAAACGGATTACGGGTATGTTCCAGTTCTTTCTCAACCGCTCTAACATCCCCCTTAAACCAAAGGCGCGACATGGAAACCAACTCATTGATGTCATCTCGCACATAGGTGTTTTCACGGCGGAAAACTAAACCAACCAGACGCACCACACGCAGCACTTCTTTCAGCGGATAGCTGATAAACGTGGCCGCCAGCGTACCGGTGATGACAATGGCAAGCCCCGGGAGGTTAATAAAGCTCTCGGGCGACTCTGCGGTAAAAAATAAAACGCTTACCAACAGCAGCATGCTGGCAAATATACCGATCAGCGTAGATGGATTCATCAACGGCTCCTCGCCGGTTATGGTTAGTGAGTGAGAGGGTTAATTAGTCTCATGTAGGCGAGCACGCAGCCGACTCACCGCCTGGCTGTGAAGCTGTGAAACCCGTGATTCGGTGACACCGAGCACAGCGCCCACTTCTTTTAGATTCATCTCTTCTTGGTAATACAGCGCCATTAGCAGCTTCTCGCGCTCGGGCAGTGCTTCAATGGCGTCGATCAGCGTTTGCCGCTGCTGTTCATCCAATAATTGTTCAAACGGCTGTCGGTGAGTGTCGTCCCCCGCAGGCTCGCCGCCATCCGCAATGAGCTCTTCGAACGGCAATAATTGCCCGCTATTGGTATCGTTGAGCAGTTGCTGGTAATCACTTAGCGGCATCTCCAGTTCACGGGCAATCTCCCCCTCTTCCGGGGGGCGCCCCAGCTGCTGCTCTAAACGACGCACAGCATCATCTACCGCCCGTGCCGAGCGGCGTACGCTGCGGGGCAGCCAGTCACGAGTGCGCAGCTCGTCCATCATCGCGCCCCGGATGCGCTGGCTTGCAAAGGTAGCAAATGTTGCTCCCTGGGCAGCATCAAAGCGCCCTAATGCCTCTAACAAGCCCACCATACCCGCCTGGATCAGATCATCCAGCTCAATACTCGCGGGCAACCTTACCTGCAGCGTTAAGGCCTGACGTCTCACCAGTGGCATGTATTGAGTTAACAGCTCACTCTGTTTGATCCTGCCTTGTGCTGTATACATCCTCGTGCCTCGCGGCTTAACAACCTTTACTGATAGTTCACGATCACTTGTAACCCCTGTACTCGCACAGGGCGTTGCCCTGGCTGCAGCGTAAACCGAAAGTACAGCGGTGCGCTCGCCAACATTCCCGATAGAGCGGTCGTGCTACCGCGCATGCCTGATAGTGCAACACAGCGTTCAGGATGACATAGCCAAGCGTTCACAGGCGTTCCCGGCGGTGACTCAAAGCGCCATTGAATTCGCGACAGCGCAGCATTACGCAGCGGGACGCCCGCTGGCGGGGTTATCGCCTGGCTGCTGCTGGTACGGTCGCTCATTGCTACCATCACACTAGGCACTTGGCTGCTCCAACTACCGGTTGCGGCCTGCGTATTCAACGCGAAAAACCATAACCCTGCTACTAGCCCTAAACAGCCCATTTTTCTTACTGTTAACAACTTTGCAGGTTTTATCAACGCCTCAATAGCCATCTGCTTAGCGTTACTTACCCAACTCGCCAAACTCTGCATAACTCTCCCCTTGAGCGACAAATGCACCCTGGCCCGCCGCTAGCGCGCCAGCAGCAGAAGCTCAATATCTAAATAACGAGCGGAAGCATTGCCCAAATTATCCAGCAACCCCTGGCGCGGCAGGTGGGGTTCATGAAGGGCTAGAAGACGCTGCGGACCGCCATGCTCGCGTAATTGGCGCAACACTCGGTACATAGTGGCAAAGGCGTCAGCATCACTGTTGATCCACAACGCCCAGCGTGAGTAACGCTCGGCTAAGTCAGTCAGCGAGGCGCTGTCAGGCATGACAATATGAACATCCCAATCCTGTGGGTCACCTGCCCATTGCCTCCCAAGGGCCGACCATTGCCCCAGCCGACCTCGCACTTTGTCCACCTGCGCTGCGCCAGCATGAGGTAAGCCTACTACCACTAACGTTTTTTTCGGTCTTGGAGGCGCCACGGTGGCAGGCTCGGCAGCAGCAGCTACCGTCGGTGCCATAGCCTCCTGGGTATACGCGGCGGCTTCCTCTTCGTTAACGGGAGCGGCAGGCACTGTCTCGTCACTTTCCACGTTATGGCCGACTTCATCAGCACCGCGCTGCTGGCGCTGTAAATCGGCCCATTTGCGCAGGCCAGCCGCCTGATCCTGGCCACTCATACCACGCCCTCACGACTGACGCTACCTAGCTGACGAATGGCATCGCGCGCCATCAGAACGTGTACTAATGCATCAAGCAGTGCCGTATCACGCCGCTTGCGCTGGGTTCCTAACAAGCGCAGCAAATCGGCTCGCAGGGCCTGAGCGTCCTCATCGTCAACGATATCTAGATGGCCAGCTACTGCAGCCGCGCCGCTGGCCATCAGCAGGCGCAGCTCGCTGCTGACATCACCACCGTCGGCCTCTTTAAGCTGCTGCCAAGCACGCTTGGTGAGCGATGCCAGTCCGTCACTCTGCAGTTGAGTGATTAAAAGCGTTAACACATCGCTGCCCAAACGTGCAGGCGTTAGCCAGTAGCGGCGCACGATTCGCTTAGTGCTTTCAGGGTCGCTTACCTCACCGACCCACGCCAATACGGGGTTACCTGATACGTCCTGCGCTTCAACATAGGCGCTGGAAAGCTGCATGCTTTGCCCGCGGAAACGAATGCCCACGCTATGGGTTAAGGTGCTTTCTTGGAACAGGGAGCGCAGGGTATAGCGCTCGCCCTGGCAGTATACCCGCTGGCTCGCGGGCACCATGCTGACCCACGTCAGATGCTGAGCGTTTAGCCAAGCCAGCGCCTCAGCGTCTGGCAGGGTAGGCAGCAGATGAACCGCAACATCTCCTGCACAACGCACCAAACGTGGCTGCCAGCCCGCTGGCTGACGGTGCTGAAGGCGAGTCAGTGCCAGCCAAGCACCTTGCTCATTCAGGGCAACATCTGGCATCGACCAGTCACAACCTCGCTCGTTGCGGCGGGGCGACCAAACCACCCCTAACGCGTCACGAGTGGTGGAGGCTTCGGCTAACAGCTCATCTAGGCGCTGGTCTTGTATCACCCCCGGCAGCGCTGCGATGTCCCAGGCGGCTTCCAAGCGGTGAAAATCGACGACACGCTGACGCAAGCGGGTTAACACCGAGGAGAGCCTGCGCCCCTGCCCTAACACATCCCGCGACCAGCGTGGCAAGCTGAGTGGGGCTGTTTCAGCACGCGCGCTACTCGAAACGTTGGCCGACAGTGCTTGATCAATCAGTGCGGGTGGTGTCGCGACCGCCATATCTTCTGGCACCTGCTGGCCATAGGAGCCAAACAACACCCTCATACCATGGCGCATGACGATGTCTAATACCGGCGCAAGCCGCCCAGCTTCGTCTTGCTTCGTGATGATACAGTCGTCTAACTCGGCACCTGCGGCTCTCGCCGCTTGGCGGTAGCGCAATACGACTTCTTCTAGCGTTTCCGGCTGACTGGCGGCGTTGAGCAACAGCACCAGACGCACGGTGGACTTTCCACCCTGTAAATGGGCGATCTGTTCAATCACCCGCTGATCCCGCTGGCTCATCCCCACGGTATCAATAATCACCCACTGTTTGCCTTGTAGCCGACCAACCAATTCATCAATCGGCTGTTCAGCGTCTAGGGCATACATTGGCGTATCCAAGAGCCGTGCATAAATGCGCAGCTGCTCATGAGCGCCGATACGGAAGCTATCCGTGGTCACTAGCGCCACTGGGCGAGTGCCGTGGCGCATCACAAAGCGTGCCGCAAGCTTCGCAGTAGTGGTCGTTTTACCCACTCCAGTGGGGCCAACCAATGCGACGATGCCCGTTTGATCAAAAAAGCTCTCTTCGTGCTGCAGCACGTTAAGCCGTGCCATTAACTGCTCACGCAGCCAGTTAAGCGGCGCGTCGTTAGTAGCCTCGAGCGCGCTCAACTCATCTGGCAATGCTTCCAGCACCTCTTCGCTCAGCTCTGCACTGAAGCCAACCCGGGCCATCAACTGCCGTAGGTGCTCGTAGGCGGTGTCTGCACCGCTTTGAGTCGTTGGCAACGGCTGGCGGCGGGCCAGTAGTTCGCGCATATCTTGCATTTCCCGAAGCAGACGCTCACTCATCGCCTCTAGGGGGTCTGGTTGCTTTGGCAGTGAAAAGACAGGCGCTGGCGCGGGGCTAGCCTTCGGCTCCTCCGCTGGCGTCGTCGGCGACGGGTCGAACTGGTCAACGGCGTCATCCGCCATGGCGAGAATTTCAACGCCGCCTTCGGTGCGACGGTTGGCGACAATAAGTGCATCATCACCTAACACTTCGCGCACTTGGCGCATTACGTCGCGGCTGTTTGCTCCGACAAAACGTCTAACGCTCATGTTTCACCTGTTGCCAAAACGTAAAAGGCTGTTACCGCTCGAAGTGTGGCCATTAGCGGCCACCCACCAGCGTAGTAACGCGCAGGGTGCGGTCGTCGGGAATTTCCGCTTGAGACATCACCACTAAGTGGCGCATGCGGCGGCGCAGGAAGCGCGACAACACGGCCCGTAGCGAGTGCTGAACCACCAGCACAGGCGCTTCACCACTGCCTTCATGTTTCTCTAGCGCTTGCTGCGCTTGATTCATCAAGGTATCCGCCAGCCCTGGCTCCATCGCACCATTGCCGTTCATTGCTTGCAACAACACTTGCTCTAACTGCGCATCCAGCCCCATCACATGCAGCGTATCTTGGCCCGCGAACCACTGCTGGGTAATGGCCCTGCCCAGCGCAATACGCACCAGAGCCGTTAGCTCGTTGGGATCTTTCTGCTGACCCGCATACTCTGCCAGGGTGTCCAGCACGGTACGCATATCACGAATCGAGACATCCTCATCCAGTAGGTTCTGCAAAATGCGCTGCAGCACGGTGAGGGTGATGGACTTCGGCACTACTTCTTCGACCAGCGATTTTTGATCTTCGCCCAACTTGTCCAGCAGCTTTTGAACCTCCTGGCGGCCCAGCATTTCAGGCGAGTGACGGTGCAGCAGATGGTTAAGGTGCGTGGCGATGACCGTACTAGCATCCACGACCGTGTACCCGTATACCTGAGCATGCTCCCGTTGGTTAGCGTCAATCCATACTGCTGGCAAGCCAAAGGCAGGGTCTTGGGTCGGTGTACCCTGAAGCTCCCCAGAGACCTGACCAGGATCAATGGCTAGCCATTTACCGGTCTGCGCCTCAGCGCGGCCAATTTCCGCTCCCTTCATGGAGAGCACATAGGTATTGGGTGGTAGTTCTAAGTTATCGCGAATGTGCACCACGGGCGGCAGGAAGCCCACTTCCTGGGCAAACTTCTTGCGTACGCTTTTAATACGGCCCAGCAGTTCACCCTTCTGCCGGGAATCCACCAAGGGGATCAAGCGATGCCCCACCTCTAAACCAAGCGTGTCTACCAGCTGAACATCTTCCCAGCTGGCTTCAGGGGTTTCCTGTATTTGAGGCGGTGCAGCGGAGACTTCTTCCTTCACCAAGGTCTGCTCTTTTCGACGGATCAGGTACCAGGCTAAACCACCCAGCAGCGCTGTAAATAGCAGGAACACGAAGTTGGGCATACCAGGTACTAGGCCTAACAGGCCCATTACCATGGCCGCCAAGATCATTACTTGGGGGTTCACAAACAGTTGGCTGATCATTTGCTGACCAACATCCTGCTCGGTGTTGACGCGTGAAACAGTCACACCTGCCGCCGTGGAGATCACCAGCGCCGGAATCTGGGCAACCAAGCCATCACCAATCGTTAGCAGCGTATAAGTGCGGGCAGCATCGGCAAATCCCAGATCGTGCTGCATCATGCCAATCAGCAGGCCGCCAATGATATTAACCACCATGATGACCAAGCCTGCCACGGCATCACCACGGACGAACTTACTGGCACCGTCCATTGAGCCATAAAAGTCAGCTTCTTGAGCAACTTCGGCGCGGCGCTTTTTCGCATCATCTTCGCCAATCAGGCCGGCATTCAAGTCGGCATCAATTGCCATCTGTTTACCGGGCATGGCATCAAGCACGAAGCGAGCGCCCACTTCAGCAATACGGCCGGCACCCTTGGTGATCACCATGAAGTTGATGATGACCAGGATTAAGAAGACCACCAAGCCTACCGCAAAGTTACCGCCTACCAGGAACGTACCAAAGGCCTCAATGACCTTGCCGGCCGCATCTCCCCCTTCATGGCCTTCCATCAATACCACACGAGTCGAAGCCACGTTAAGGGAGAGTCGCAGCAGTGTGGTAAACAGTAGAACGGCCGGAAACGCGGCAAAATCCAGCGGTTTCTCGGCAAACATACTGACCAGCAGCACCATGATCGATAGCGCAATATTAAAAGTGAACAGCAGATCCAGCGCGAACGGCGGAAGGGGCAGAATCATCATGCCCAGAATCATTAAAATCAGCAGCGGACCGGCGAGCAGCTTCATGCTCACATCGTTCATCCAGTTACGCTGATTGATCAACTGGCTTAAGCCTTTCATGGTTGCGCCTCATTGCCATCGGCACGACGGCCGGGACTATCCATTTCCGGGGGTACCGGTAAATTATCGGGTGTGGGGGGCACCTCGCCTCCTTGTTGTGCAACATGTTTCAGGCGGTAGGCCCAGGCCATCACTTCGGCCACGGCAGTGTACAGTTCGGCGGGCACTTCAGCTTCTAAGTCGACATGATGATACAGGGCGCGCGCCAGGGGTGCTGCCTCCAAGCGCGGAACACCTGCTTCCTCGCCAATCTCACGGATTCGAGCGGCAACAGCATCGGCCCCTTTGGCCACCAACCGAGGAGCCCCCATACGCCCCTCCTGGTAAACCAGCGCCACCGCATAGTGGGTTGGGTTGGTAATAATGACATCAGCTTCAGGTACTTTGCTCATCATGCGCCCGCGGGCCATGGCCTGCTGCTGCTGGCGAATACGACCCTTCACATGGGGGTCGCCCTCAGAGTCTTTATGCTCTTGCTTCACCTCTTCTTTGGTCATACGCAGCTGTTTGGCGTTATTCCACAGCTGAAATGGCACATCAATGAGAATAACCACGATCAGTGACAGGACGATGAGGCCCGCCGCCAGCGCTGCCATATTCAGCGCACTGACCAGTCCCTGCTGCACGGGCTGGTCCATTAGCCCCATGAATTTGCCAATATTAAAATATAAAAAGCCAGCTGCCACACTGCCCACCAAGATGGACTTAGCAATCGCCTTAGCCAGCTCAGCAAGGGCCTGAGCAGAAAATATCCTTTTTAACCCTTTCACTGGGTTTAATTTTGAAAATTTAGGCTGCAACGATTTTGAAGAGATTAACCAGCCACCTAGCAGTGCCGGTGCAACCAGTGCAATCACCGTGAGCAGTAAAAATAAGGGAAGCATAGCGATGAGGGTTCGCTGGCCAAGATCCAGCGCATTCACCAACATAGGTGTGCTTTCCATGGCATGGCGGCGCTCAAATAAAAACGCCTGCTCCATGACCATCCCAAGCTGGTCATAGAGCATTTGCCCCATACCCCACAACCCCATCACCCCACCCAGCAGCATCATGAAGGTAGTTAATTCGCGGGATCGAGGCACCTGACCCTCTTCGCGGGCTTTATCTAATCGCCTGGGCGTGGCCTCTTCGGTTTTTTCCTGATCGCTGTCGTTATCTGCCATGCTGTTATCCGGCTGACGAGTGGCCAGTTGACCAAAATAAGGCATACCATAAACTCAGCCGCCCTAAAGGACGGCTGAACAGTCTACCTATTTTGCCAGATGCAGCGGCTTACAATGAGCTAATAACCCAGCATTAAAAGCCTAATTCGTCCAATAAGTCGTCTACCTGATCCTGGCCGGTAACGATATCAGGGGCGTTCTCTTTCACCTGCGGCCCATTAAGAAGATCTTCATTGCGGCGAGCTTTCTCATTTTTCCACTGATCTTCGGCCTTGCGCTGCATCGTTTCACGAGCTTCAACACCGGGAACATTGTCGATGAGTACCTGTACCAGCTGATGTTCGATCTCACGGATTACATCCATCATTTTCTTGATGACTTGACCGGTAAGATCCTGGAAATCCTGTGCCATCATAATGTCCATCAGCTCCTTGTTGGTCGCTGAGGTAATTTCTGGCACGTCGCTCAGGTAGGTGCGCGTCTCTTTTACCAACACCTTTGCGTCGTCTAGCTCTTTTGGTGCTTCGAACCACTCGGCCCAACGCTTGTCGAGTGCTTCCGCACGCTCAGAGAGCTGATCTTGCAGCGGCTGCGCACGATCAATGGCGTTCAACGCCTTGTCTGCAGCCTGCTCGGTCATCGTCGCCACGTAGTGCAGCCGGTCACGGGCGTCGGGGATCGCTTCAGCGGCCTTTTCAATCTCTTTGTCTAAGCCCAACTCGCGCATATTGTCACGCAGCATGCGGGTAAGCTTACCAATACGAAAGATAAGGTCTTCTGCGGCTTCTTCAGACAGTTGGGCAGAACCACCCTGCTCATTCTGACTCATTGTGTTGTCTCCTCGTTAACCGAGCGCCTTGGCTCAGCCGCGTCATTTACCCATTTTCTCGAAGATTTTATTCAGCTTCTCTTCCAGGGTCGCGGCAGTGAACGGTTTGACGACATAACCATTGGCACCCGCTTGTGCGGCAGCAATAATATTCTCTTTCTTTGCTTCGGCCGTTACCATCAGTACCGGCAAGTCTTTTAGCGCATTGTCCTGGCGAATCTCTTTCAGCATTTCCAGGCCATCTAGGTTGGGCATGTTCCAGTCGGAAACCACAAACTCAAAATTGCCCGCGCGCAATTTATTAAGCGCATCTTGACCATCTTCGGCTTCTTCAACATTAGTGAAGCCCAGCTCTTTCAGCAGGCTACGTACGATCCGGCGCATAGTGGGAAAATCGTCTACTACCAAGAAACTCATGTTCTTATCGGCCATTGGTCATCCTCTCAATAACGACATCTATAGGGTGACTGGGAATTCAGTCAGGGTTAAAATTCTTCCCACTCTTCGTGGTGCTGCTGGGCAGTTGCTCGACGATTCGGCGGTAAAGCCGTTGACTGAGCAGCAGACGCCTTAGGAACTGACGTGTGCGACGCTGATACACGCGTAGGTAACGCATGTGATGCCTGTTGAGCACTTAGCACCTGAAAGACCGCGACCGCCTCTTCTAAGCGATTTGCTTGCTCTTCTAGTGAAGCGGCCGCTGCGGTTGCCTGCTGGACCAACGCGGCATTTTGCTGAGTCACCTGGTCCATTTGCCCCACTGCCTGACTCACCTGCTCAATACCGTCGCTCTGCTCTTGGGACGCCGCTGAAATCTCATCCATGATATCTGTAACCCGGCGCACCGCGGTGACGACTTCCGTCATTGTCTGGCCCGCCTTTTCTACCAGAGATGACCCCTGGTTGATCTGACTAACAGACGCCTCAATCAGCGTTTTAATCTCTTTTGCCGCATCCGCACTGCGGCTAGCGAGGTTACGCACTTCCCCGGCCACCACCGCAAACCCGCGCCCCTGCTCGCCAGCCCGCGCTGCCTCAACCGAAGCATTCAGTGCCAGAATATTGGTCTGAAACGCGATGGAATCGATCACATTAGTGATATCTGCCACTTTTTGAGAGCTGGTGGAGATACCGTGCATGGTTTGCACCACTTGTTCAACGACTTGGCCACCCTGCTCTGCTGTGGTGGAAGCATCAGCGGCTAGCGTACTGGCCTGTCGAGCGTTGTCAGCATTCTGTTTCACGGTGGCTGTCATCTGCTCCATACTGGCCGCCGTTTGCTCAATGGACGCTGCCTGCTGCTCAGTACGCGATGAAAGATCAGCGTTGCCGCTGGCGATTTCTCGGGTGCCGTGGTGAATCTCTCGACTCCCCTCGCGCACGCGTGTCACCGTTGCGCTAAGGTTTTGCTGCATGGTGGCCATAGCCGAAAATAAACGGCCAATTTCGTTTTTACCGGCCTCTGGCAGCGGCTGCGTTAAGTCTGCCTCGGCAATACGATCAAGCCGCTGAACGGCATTGTTAAGTGGCGCAATAACTGTGCGGCGTAAACCGATATAAATGGCCAGCGTCACTATCAGCGCAAGGCCTACCGCTAGCGCGTTGATGAAGGTAAACAGCTCTCCCTGAGACTTAGCATCCACACGGATTGTATCAACACGCCCAAAACCATAATCGACGAAGGCATCAATACTTTCGGAGAGTGCGTTTAGTGGCTCGGCCAGTTCGCCTCGTAGCTGGTTAAACGTATTGATATCCATGAACTCAAAGCTAGCGTGTTGCTGCTTTACCAGATCAAGCACAGCGCGGAAGTTTTCATCGATAGCGCTTCCCAAAACTTCACCCCGTGCTGTACGCGGCGCGGCCTGATACTTCTCAAAGCGACGCTCGGCCCGTTCGATACGATTTGCCGCCACCTCTACCTGCTCATTAGATTGGCGAGTCTGCCCCACCATCAGTAAATTAGAGGCAGTCTCCATGGCTAGCATGGCTTGGTTGAGCAGAGAATCGGCGCGGTTCAGCTCGTTAAGCTGTTCATTTCCAATAAGATTTAGCGTCGCTAAGTTACTCTGAGCATTACGGTCAGCCACGACGCCAAGCCCACCCACAACCAACATCAGCGTGACGAGGCAGATTAGCGCCGTTACCACGGTCGAATGAATACTTAAATTGCGTAGTAAACGCGTCATTGTTATGGCTCCCCTTATTAATGCATGGACCAAGAAGGGTTTGACATTTCTTGGTACTTAAACGCGCTGCGCGCGCCCTGAAGCAGCAACCAGCGCCATAAGACGCGACGGTATATCGTCGAGTGCAACGACCTCGACTGCTCCCCCAACGGCAATCGCCTCTCGCGGCATACCAAAAACCACACAGGTCTCTTCATTTTGTGCGATCGTCGGCGCACCTGCTTGACGCATTTCTAATAGGCCTGCCGCGCCATCTTTTCCCATACCGGTCAGAATGACACCGATGGCGTTTTTGCCAGCATGCTTAGAAGCGGAGTGAAACAACACATCTACCGAGGGGCGATGGCGGTTAACCGGCGGTCCATCGTTTAGGCGGGCTACGTAGTTGGCGCCACTGCGGGCAAGCTCTAAGTGCTGGTCGCCAGGGGCAATATAGGCATGGCCTGGCAGAACCCGCTCACCGTCCGTGGCTTCCTTGACGGTAATACGACACAGTCGATCCAGGCGTTCTGCAAAAGAGCGCGTGAAGCCACCGGGCATATGCTGGGTAATTAAAATGGCAGGCGCATTGGCAGGTAAAGGTTCTAATACGGCACGGATTGCTTCAGTGCCGCCAGTAGAAGCACCAATAATAATGAGCTTCTCGCTGGATATCATGGGTGCTTTAAGCTGAGTGGGCGGCGGCGTGTTTTTATGGCGTGCCTGACGCGGACGCGAACGAGCTGCAGCACGCAATTTTTCAGCAATTTCGTTGGCGTACTCCATCATACCGCTGCGAATACCCAGGCTTGGCTTCGCTACAAAATCCAGCGCACCGAGCTCCAGGGCGCGCAGGGTAATTTCAGAGCCGCTTTGGGTTAGCGACGACACCATCAGCACCGGCATAGGGCGCAATCGCATCAGCCGCTCAAGAAAATCGAGGCCGTCCATCCTCGGCATCTCGACATCAAGCGTCAGTACATCTGGGTTATGCTGCTTGATCAGATCTCGGGCAGCGATGGGGTCAGGCGCAACGGCGACAACTTCCATGTCTGGCTGTGAGTTAATGATTTCGGTCAGCAAATCACGAATCAGCGCCGAGTCATCGACGCACAACACTTTGATCTTGGCAGCGCTCAAAGCACGCCTCCTCTTACGGTATCCACCGCGGCATCACTCCCTGCTGGCAAACGCCCTCGTCGGAGCTTAGCTCACGTCTATTGTTCACTTATTCGCGAGGGTATAAACCGTTTGCCCGCGCAACTTAAACGCATCGCTGATATACGAGAAGTTTTCGGAGTGTCCCGCAAATAGCAGACCATCCTGTTTCATCAGCGGCGCAAACCGCTTCAAAATCTTAGCTTGCGTCTCTTTGTCGAAATAAATCATGATATTACGACAAAATATCGCATCAAAAGGGCCTTTGATAGGCCACTGAGGGGCCAGCAAGTTCAGTGGCATAAACTCAACAAGTGCCGAGACTTCTGGGCGCACGCGGGCAAGCCCGATGTGATTGCCGGTACCTTTTTGAAAGAACCGCTTCACTCGCGCTTCGTCCAGTTTGCGCACTTGTTCCTGGGGGTAAATCCCCTGACGTGCTTTCGCCAGTGCATCGGTATCAATGTCGGTAGCAATCACTTTGGCTTGGGAGGCTTTCGCGCCAAGTGTCTCTAGCAGCGTCATGGCAATCGAGTAGGGCTCTTCCCCTGTCGAAGCGGCTGAACACCAGATCGTTACCGGATCTTGCTTATGCCTAATATGTTCCGCCAATAATGGGAAGTGATGCGATTCACGAAAGAAAGCAGTTAGATTGGTAGTCAAGGCGTTGGTAAACGCCTCCCACTCTTTCGCGTCGGGTTGACGCTCCAGCCGCGACAGGTAGTCAGTAAAGCGCGTCATGCCATGATGGCGCAGCCGCTTAGCTAAGCGGCTATAGACCATTTCGCGCTTATGCTCAGCTAATACAATACCAGCGCGCTGGTAAATCAGCTCTCGAATGCGCGCAAAATCAGCATCGGTCAGCACCAGATCTCGTTCGATCTGCCCACTGGACGCCCACTGGCCAGCATCAACTCCCCGTTCGCGTTGGTCTGTCAAAACTCTTCCCACTCCTCTACAGTGGCCATTTGCCGTTTATTAGTCGGCACAGGCGATGTGGCACTGCTGTTATGTGCAGACCCCGCTGGCAACACGTTTGCCTTTGGAGTTGCGGCCGCAGGCGGCTGCAAGCCAGTGGCCGCTAGCGGGCTTCGGTTAAGTCGAAACGCTTCAACGGAAAGCGACAACAGTCCTGCTTGTTGCTCTAGGGCAACAGCTGCCCGTGCCGTTTCTTGAACGCGCAGAGCATTTTGCTGTGTTGCCTGATCCATTTCCGCAATGGCTTGGTTGACTTCCGTAATACCGCTGCTTTGTTCCGCAGAAGCCGCCGAGATGTCGTGCATAATATGAGTAACGCTGCGTGCGGCTTCGGCAACCTCACTAATCGCTGCCTCAGCTTTTTCGACTAAGCCAGCGCCTACGCTCACTTCCTGGCTCGAATCGTCAATAAGTGTGCGAATTTCCTGCGCTGCTCCAGCACTACGCCCAGCAAGCTTACGTACCTCTTCGGCCACCACAGCGAAGCCACGACCATGCTCTCCCGCCCTGGCGGCTTCCACCGAGGCATTCAGAGCCAAGATATTGGTCTGAAACGCAATCGAATCGATGACGTTGATAATGTCGGTCATTTTCTGCGAGCTTTGTGTTATCCGCTGCATATTAGCGACCAGTTGTGTCATCAATTCCCCGGTTTGTGTAACCCTTGTTGCATTATTATCGGCCAGTCGACGCGCTTCTTGAGCGTTATCACTGTTTTGTCTAACTGTAGTGGTCATTTCTTCCATACTGGAGGCCGTTTGCTGAAGCGAAGCTGCCTGCTGTTCAGTTCGCGTGGAGAGTGCTTCGTTGCCACTGGCAATGTCTTTAGCTGCTGGGGTGACTACGTCAATGCCACTTTTTACATCACTAATGATGTTGCTCAGGCTTTTACGCATGGTGTTGAGAGAGTCCATCAACTGACCAATTTCATCATGGCGTTTGGGCGGTACATGTGCCGCTAAATTGCCGCCTGCGATTTGCAACGTAAAACGTGACGCGCGCTTCAGTGGCGTAATAATAGAGCGCAGCGTTAGGACACTAATCAGTACCAGTAACAATAGTCCTGCGCCTAATACACCAGCTTGTACGCTAAGCATGGCGGTTTGACCACGCTCGGCCTCTGCTGCCATTGCCTCCGCTGCTTCCTGCTTTTGAGCGATCAGTTGATTGACCATAGCGGATAGCTCCCGACCCTCCTCGTTCATCACACTGATAACAGCATCCAGGCCGGTGAACGCTTGGTAAGTCTCTTCAGCCTGTAGCACGCTAGTCGCTTGGTTCATGCCTTCAGACAAAAAAGCTTGTAGCTGCTCGTTGAACGAAGTGTCCAACGGCGTCGTATTCACATCGCGACTGAAGTACGCCTGCCAGATATCAACGATTTGTGTAGCACTTTCCTCTATCGCCTCCCCCATCTCGAAACGCTGGTTAATCAGCTCCATGCGCTCAGGCTCAATCAGTGCCTGACGTGTTTGCGCAATCGTTTGATCAATTTGCTGAAGGCGAATAACATCCCTTAAGCCATCGTTATTTAGCTCACCCAATCGTTCGCCTGCCACATTAAGGCCATAAAGCCCCACGCCACCGCTCGCTACTAGCAGGGCCCCTGCCACGACCACCATGCCAACTAATTTGGCACGTATTGTGTCGAGACGAATACGCTTAATGCGCTGTAACAAGCCCTTTTGGCGCACGCGCCCTTTATCCAAGTAGAGGCGCTTATTGCGCCCTTCTCGTATCTCTGCATAACGCTGTTCAGCCTGAGCAATCGCCTTGCGGGTCGCTTGCACCCGCACAGAGGTGTAACCAATTACTTGGTCGTTCTCTACAATCGGTGTGACGCTGGCGTCTACCCAGTAGTGGTCTCCATTCTTACAGCGATTTTTCACCAGCCCTCGCCATGTCCCTCCCGCCTGAACGGTTTTCCAGAGGTTCTCAAACGCAGGCGACGGCATGTCTGGATGTCGTATTAGGTTATGAGGCGCTCCTATCAGCTCTTCATGCTGATAGCCGCTAATCTCGATAAATGCTGGATTTGCGTAGGTTATACGCCCTTTTAGATCAGTACGCGAAACGAGAAAATCGTCTTGTTTAAGCTCAACTTCCCGTTGAGTCACTGGCTGGTTATTACGCATCATGCTGCCTTATTGTTTATGTTTTAACGCGGTAATAGCTTGGTTCATTCCATGGTCAGAGCAGAGAGCGCTAAGTTAGAACTCTTCCCACTCTTCGGTCAGCGCTTGTGTTTTAGTGGCCGGTAGTCGCTGCGTTGTCGTTGGCGAGTGCGAAGGGGCGCTGATTACACGTTTTTGTGTGTCGGGCTGCCCACCATCTGCTACACGGAACCGTTCCACGGCTTCACGCAGGCGTGCTGCCTCGCTCTCTAGCTCATTGGCGCTACGCGCGGCTTGCTGCACCAGCTGAGCATTCTGCTGAACGACTTGATCCATTTGCGCAACCGCTTGGTTAACTTGGCCAATACCGTTGCTCTGCTCTTCTGAAGCGGAGGCAATCTCATCCATGATGTCGCTAACGCGCTGTACCGCCGCGACGAGATCCTGCATGGTTTGGCCCGCCTGATTCACGCGATGTGTGCCAGCGTCTACTTTACCGAGCGACGCATCAATCAGCGTACGAATCTCTTTGGCAGCATTGGCACTGCGGCTGGCAAGACTGCGAACTTCTTGTGCTACCACGGCAAAGCCCTTGCCATGCTCGCCCGCACGCGCCGCCTCTACAGAAGCGTTAAGCGCTAAGATATTGGTTTGGAAAGCGATATTGTCGATCAGGGTGATAATGTCAGCGACTTGATGAGAACTGGCGCTAATCTCCTGCATGATCTCAACAATGTTACTGACTTCTTCCCCACTGCGACGCGCCGTGAGCGTGACATCACCTGCAAGCTGGCTCGCTTGGAGGGCATTATCGGCATTGTGACTTACAGTAGAAGCTAGCTGCTCCATGCTGGACGCCGTCTCTTCTAGCGATGAAGCCTGCTGTTCTGTGCGAGAGGAGAGGTCGTTGTTGCCGCTGGCAATGTGCTGGGAGCGCTCAAAAATCGTGGTGCCGCTACGCCTGACCACGCCAACAGTTTCCGACAAGGAACCTTGCATATGGGCCATCGCGCTATAGAGCTTGCCGATCTCATTGTTGCCAGGTGACTGGATCTGCTGATTGAGGTCACCCTGCGCCATGCGCTCAAAATAGCCGACCAGCCGATCCAGCGGGCGCAGTACGTTGGCACTGACGCCCCATACCACTACCACTACCGTTAAAACGGTCATGGCCACAACGCCGATCAATACCCAGCGGATGCGGGTGGCAAAGGAAGTAAAGGCCAACTGCTGGACTTGTGGGTCGCTGGCACTTTGTACAATGGTCGCCCCGTGATGCAGCGCATAAAGACCGATACCACAGGCAATGAGCACCAGCAGCGAGAAGGTGGCCAATACTAGCCCCCAACTCAGACGGACGGTCATATTACTCATCAGTTGACGTACTAGCTGTGTCACACGCATTTCTCCAAACACAACCGTACTAGCCAGCGCTATCCATCGCGCCAGAGTGGGTTGTTTTTTGGCTCAAGATGGGCACGTCTCCCTGTGCCCCGTGGCAGGTCGTTAGCGGTTACTGGTGCTATCTACCAGCGCCATCTCTTCGCTCGTCAGCAGCTTATCGATATCGACCAGCACCAGCATTCGGTCATCCAGGCTGCCGAGGCCACTTAGGAAATCAGAGGAGAGCGTTACGCCAAACTCTGGCGCAGGCTTGATTTGATCCGGCGTCAAGGTCATTACGTCAGAAACGCCATCTACTACGATACCTACGATACGATCTGCCACGTTGACGACGATCACCACAGTTTGGCCACCGTACTCAACGTTATCCAGGTGAAACTTAATGCGCAGATCCACAATCGGCACGATCACGCCACGCAGGTTCGTTACTCCCTTAATGAAGTCGGGTGCATTCGCAATACGTGTGACGTTTTCGTAACCACGAATTTCCTGCACCTTTAAGATATCAATGGCGTACTCTTCATCACCTAAAGAGAACACCAGGAACTCGCGATTTTCCGCTTCTGCTGCGGCTAGCACCGCCTCATTAGTTGCTTGACTCATGACGGCTCAGCCTCCTTGTAATAAGAGAGATATGGTTGGTTAGCGGCTTTTCCTGCTTCTTTTTTGGCACGGCTTAAGCGATGCAAGCCTGTGATATCCAGAATTAGCGCAACACTGCCATCTCCCAAGATGGTAGCGGCCGATACCCCGGGCACTTTGCGGTAATTATCTTCGAGGTTTTTAACCACGACCTGTTGCTGGCCAATCAATTCATCGACCAGCATGGCATAGCGACGCCCTTCGCCCTGCACAATTACAGCGATGCTCTTAGTGGGGTCCGTAATGGCGTTCTCCACATCGAGCACTTCATGAATGGCTATTACGGGCAGGTACTCATCGCGTACTTTTAGTACCACGTCATCCCCTGCCATGGCATACATATCGCCTTTGGCGGGCTGCAGTGACTCAAGTACGGTAGAGAGCGGCAGAATAAAGGTTTCCTTTCCGACTTTAATCGACATACCGTCGAGAATTGCCAGAGTTAGCGGCAGCACGATACGTGTATTAGTGCCTTCACCTTTTTTCGACTGGATCTCAACCCGGCCGCCCATGCCCTGAATATTCCGTTTGACAACATCCATGCCCACGCCACGTCCAGAGACATCGGTAACCTCTTTGGCAGTCGAGAAACCGGGGGCAAAAATCAGTTGAAAAACATCTTCATCCGACATGGTATCGGAGACGTTAAGACCATTCTCGCGGGCTTTCGCTAGCAGGCGATCACGATCCATTCCGGCGCCGTCATCACGCACTTCAATCAAAATATTGCCACCTTGATGCCGGGCAGACAGAACTAACTTACCCGTACGCGGCTTGCCCAGGGCTGCACGCTCGTCGGGCATTTCAACACCGTGGTCCAGACTATTACGCACCAAGTGCGTTAGTGGGTCGGTGATACGCTCGACCAAGCTTTTATCAAGCTCTGTGGATTTACCTTCGGTGATCAACTCAATCTCTTTGCCTAGCTTGCCAGCGGTATCACGAACTACACGCGGAAAACGGCTAAACACGAACTCCATGGGGATCATGCGAATCGACATGACCGCTTCCTGAAGATCGCGGGCATTACGCTGCAGTAGGCTCATGCCATTCTGTAGCGAACTGTTGCCGACCGACTGGTCGCCAAGATCACTCACCGTTTGGTCCAGCATCGACTGAGTGATGATCAGCTCACCCACCAAGTTAATAATCTGGTCGACCTTATCCACGGACACCCGAATAGAGGAGGACTCTGCTGCTGCCTTTTTCGGAGCCGCTTTACCTGGTTTACTGCTAGCAGACGACTTGCTAGCGTGTGCTTTTTCGGCCACTGGCGCGGCTGGCTTCTCTTCTGACGCAGAGGGCTCAGCCGGTGCGCTGAGTACAGGTGTTGCGGGCTCTGTTGCCGAAGCAGCCTCCTCCGCAGCTAACGTGGTGATTTCAATTTGTTCTGGCTCAATAATGAAGCACATTACGGCTTCAATATCATCGGCGCTGACGCCCCCTTTTAGGGTGACCTCATAACGCTTTTCATCCCCCGACTGGGATTGAATATCGCCTAGCTGCTCTAACTCTTCTACCAGCAGCCCACGATCTTTATCGCCCACATTGAGAAGCGCCACTTTGAGGGTATGCTCGCTGGAGCTAGCGGCTGCCGATGGTTCTTTGTCGTCCTCTGCAGGCGCTGATTTTTGAGGGGCCGGTGCCGCCGCAGGGGCATCAAGTGTTTTGCCAATCTCTTCGAGGGCAATTTGCTGCAGCGTTTGGCAGATACGCTCATACGCTTCTTGATTGGGTTCTTCCTCGTTGCGATAGGCATCGAGTTGCTCGTGCATGATGTCTTTGGCCTCTAAAAAGGTATCCACGAGGTCAGCACGCAGGGTGAGTTCCCCTTTGCGAGCGTGATCCAGCAGGTTTTCGAAAATATGCGTGGTTTTTTGTAGCACGCTAAAACCGAAGGTTCCTGCGCCACCTTTGATAGAGTGGGCTGCGCGGAAGATAGCGTTCAACTGCTCGCTATCCGGATCATCGACATCCAGTTCCAATAAGTGCTGCTCCATATCAGCCAGCAGCTCTTCAGCCTCTTCAAAAAAGGTGTCAAAAAAATCCGCTATATCCATGCACCGCTCCACGTGAACGTCATATTTTTTTGTGACAAGCCGCGCTTACTGGTCGTCGTTGGCTTGTGGGGTGTTTTGTGGCACTAGCTCTTCCGGCACTTCTTCCTCAGAAAACTGAGCATCAGGCGCTAGAATACCAGGGTTACGAATGGCTTCGGCAATTTCAGGTAACAATACAACCAACTCAATACGCCGATTGATCGGATCAGTTGGCGCAGTGTCAGCCAACAACACACGATCAGCAAAGCCCGATACGCGCAACAATTGATCTGGATCAAGCCCGCCGGCAACAAGCTCTCGGCGCGAGGCGTTCGCTCGATCATTTGAGAGCTCCCAGTTGCTGTAGCCACGATATCCTCCAGCATACGGCACACTATCAGTATGCCCACTAATACTTAAATCGTTAGGCAACTCATTGAGAAGAGGAGCTATGGTGCGTAGCAAACTACGCATATAGGGAGCGACCTGATCACTACCAAGCTCAAACATGGGTCGCTGCTCGGTATCCAAGAGTTGGATCCGTAACCCTTCACGGGTTAGATCAAAACGCATTTGGTTACGTAGTTCACGCAACTCGGGGTCGCGCTCAATCGCACGTTCAATGCGCTCCTGCAAATCATTAAAGAAGCGCCGTTCTTGAGCACTAGGGCGTGTATGCTGCATTACATCAATACGAGCGCGTTCACCATCACTATGAGTAGGATCAGGGCCACCACCAGGAATCACGCTGGTACTACCTGACATGTCGCCGCCTGTAATTGCAGTAACCAGGGGCGTACTGAAATACTCCGCCACACCTCGGCGGGTCTCTTCGCTGGAGACACTCAAAATCCACATCACTAGGAATAGCGCCATCAACGCGGTCATAAAATCCGCTAGGGCAATCTTCCAAGCTCCCCCGTGGTGAGCATGGACGACTTTTTTACGCCGAATAATGATCGGACGCTTATCCCCACCCTTACTCATGCACTACCGCCTTTTTTGGCGTCACGAACGTACTCTTCAAGCTCAGTGAAACTGGGACGCTCTGCGGTATGCAGTGCCTTGCGACCAAACTCAACAGCTAATTGAGGCGCATAACCGTGCAAGCTTGCTAGTAAGGTGACGCGGATACACTGCAACATTTTTTCTGCTTCTTTTGCTTGTCGCTCGGCGTAGCTGGCCACTGGACTTATAAACCCGTACCCCAACAAAATGCCTAAAAAGGTACCTACTAGCGCTAGCGCAATCATTTCACCCATCTGAGCGGGTGTGGCATCAGCGTAGGTCAAAGCCTTAATTACCCCCATAACAGCAGCAACGATACCGAATGCAGGCATCGCATCCCCCACTTTAGAGATCGCATCAACTGGAATATGAGCTTCCTGTTCGAATGCCTCGATTTCATGCAGCATAAGCTCATCAATTTCCATTGGCTCCATGCCGCCACTGACCATGAGGCGCAAATAGTCAGTTAAGAAATCCATGATGTGTGGGTCCGCCAGCACGGTTGGGTGCTCTTGAAATAAAGGACTCTCTTGAGGGTTATCGATATCGCGCTCAATCCCTAGCATACCCTCACGGCGCACCTTGGAAAGAATCTTGTACTGCAATGCCATTAGCTCCATGTACAGCGCTTTATTATATTTTTTGGTTCGCTTGAGCTTGGGCAGTATCTTAAAAGTAGCTTTAATGGCTTTACCATTATTGGCAGCAATAAAAGCACCGACCCCTGCGCCGCCAATCATGAGCAACTCCGTGGGCTGATACAGCGGCCCCAAGCTACCACCTGCTAACACATACCCGCCAAATACAGATAGCAGTACGACGACATAACCTAAGGGAATCAGCACAAGCAGTGTCCTTGCGATATCAGTTTTTTATCGACGAAGCCACACCCATTTCTTCACCAAGAAGGCATGAGCAGCTCCACCCCAAGTGCAACTTAGCAATATCATACTAAGGCGCATGCAATGTTTAATGAGAAATTACCAGCGTCTTTTACCGCTATCTAAACGTTAAAGAGGTAGTGTATTCGTTCTATACCCTGCTGCTAGTAGCGTGACAATTTTATACGTTCAACGCTGTGCTTTACGGGTTTTCCCTGCACGCGAAGGCGGCTGACAAATACCACACACATAATCATGTGTCGGACTATGAGCATGGGCAACAAAGCGACCTTCACATCTTGTACAAGTCGTTAGCTGCAACAAATCACTTTCAAAAAAGCGCACCAACGTCCAAGCACGAGTAAGCCCCAGCACCGGCTCCACGCCTTCCAGTGAAATCTGCTCCTCGTACAAACGATAAGCTTTAACAAACGCGTCTATACGCTCGCAGTCAGCCCCCTTCAATAAACCTGTATAAATATTGTAAAAAAACGAGGAGTGCACATTGGGTAACCACGTAACAAACCAGTCTGCTGAAAATGGCAACATCCCTTTCGGTGGAGACATGCCACGCACTTCCTTGTAGAGCTTAATCAACCGGGTACGGCTAAGCTCTGTTTCTGTCTCCAGCACCTGTAGCCGTGCACCCAACTCAATCAGCTCAATGGCCAGCTGCACTTGGTGCATTTCATCAACCAAGCTCTTCTGGCTCACTCCGACTCTCCCGACGACAAAGACTCCAAGGGCTCACAAGCCGAAAGCAGTGATGCATGTAACCCAGATAACCCTTGATCTCTGGGGTTTTCTAAAATTTCGCGCAAACGTCGCCCACTCGAATGGCTAAATCGGCAGACTAACTGGTTGCTGCGCGCCAGCTTAGTGAGTTGCCAGGCATTCAGTGATACCAATAAATCGGCAAGTTCACTGTCTATTTTCAGGCGAAACATAGCTGCTTCGCGATCCTCGCTCAGCAAACGCTGCGCAAGAAGCAAGTACGCTAAGTTAATTTCTTGAATTTCATCGAGAAAGCTTGTTTGACTCATAGTGTCCCATCGAACGACACAGGCGCGACATTGTGACCGTTATACTGGCGCCATTGATGACTTTTTTCTTTACCCAGCACCATGGTTGCATACAACGCTTGTATTGGCTACTTGAGCGTTTCACGATGACTTATCCCATTCTCAGATAGCTCAAACACCCAAACAAGCAGCTCAGCGACCACTTGATATAGGCTCGCCGGGATCTCGGCATCCAAATCTAACTGCATGAGCAGCGCCACAAGCTCTGGTGCATCGTGAACATAAATACCCTGGCGCTGGGCTTCGGCCATAATTCGCTCAGCCAGCTCACCATACCCTTTGGCTACTACACGTGGAGCCTGCTCCCCTTCTTGATACGCAAGTGCAACCGCTTGCCGTCGCCGATCACCCGATGTCATCATGATGGCGCTCCAATGTTACATACCTAGCCTTGATCTGAACTTTATGAAAATCAAGGGCGTTTAAACGCTGCTCCAATGAGCTAACCCCTTCCTCAAGACGCTGATGCGTGCCAGCATTATCAGTGGTCAAATCAATACTCAGCGTCTTTTGATGAAGCCATAGTGCAACGCTGAAGCTACCTAAGTTAGGCACATCAAGCTGCATTTCGGAGCGCCAGCTCTCCTCCGCACCCTCCTCTTCCGATGAACCTCCTTGCCCCCCTTCACGCCCAGGCAGGTTGATCACTAACGCCATAAAAATCCCAGCCCACACATCACCTTCCCAGCGGAGCGTTGGCATCACCAACATCTCCAACTGCTGACGCACCAACCCCTGTAAGCTCTCATGAACGACCTCTCGTGAGCCACGGCTAAGCGCTTCCGGCTCGCTGGCAGCCGGCAATGTCAACGAGGCTGGATTAATCTCTCGACGCTCCGCAGCAGCTGGCGTCGGCGAAGTCGAGGCTGGGAGCATGACAACAGGGCGCTCTAAGAGCAGTTTATTATCGCCATTCATAGGCACTAGGGACGTATTGGGCAAAATACCGGGGGTGGCGCTTGAGCGTAAAGCGGCTATTGAGGGGGTTGTGGCTAATACCGCAGAAGCAAAATTTGGTAAAAAAGGAGCTGTCGGGCGAGGCCCAGGTTGCATTTGTGGTTCACGCAGTAGTTGCTGGCGTGGAGTTTCACCTTGAAACCAACGCTTCAGGTGGGACTCATAAAATAATCCACTATCGCGGATGCTTGCTTCTAAACGACTTGCCAGCACTTGCGCCGATGGTGCGTCTTGAGCCGACATCAGCGGGGCCTGGGGCTTCATTACCGCTGGAGGTGCCGGGAAACGCAGTAATACATCCGCAATCGTGCGAGCAGCAGGGCTGAAGTGTGTCTGTGTTGAGGTGGGTGCGCCATTACCAGTGGGAGGACTTCCAGGCTGAGACTGACGCGCCCCCTCAGACGCACCTGGCAACCGCTTTAGGTCACCAAGCAGGGGAGCAAGCGGACGGCCATCCAACCCTGCATCGCCTTGCAAGGCACGTGGCCCCTCCCCCGGTAAGACTGGCTGTACTGGCGCATTTAATACACGCTGAGAGGACACCTCTCCCTGGCGCCCAAGCACTTGATGTAAGAGGGTATCAATAAGCGGCGTAATGCCACTCACGATGCCCCCTTATTCTGAGAAGCATCGACATCAAAGGCGCTATAAGCTCCCTGCTGGGGAGCATAAGCTCGGTGCAGGTCCCGCTGGCGCTGGGTGACGCCAATCAGCCTGCCAAGCTCATCGCGTCGTGCCACCAGGCGACGACGAATCTCCACATCATGCTCTAAGATATGTTCTATTAACTCTGTTTTACGCTGCTTACCTGCAGCGTCAAGCGTAACGTGTGCATCCAGCTCACGGAGCTCTTCTACGAGCATCACATAATTACTGCGTTGCTCGATCAACTCGGCCCACTGTTCAGCATCTGCAAGCTCATGCATGTCATTCACACGCACCAACAGCTTTTCGTATGCATCGAGCAGCGTTTGCTGAGAAATATCACGAACTGCTTCGGGAGCTGCCATGCCTGCCTCACGCACTCTGCTGTTGACCGATTTCACGCCATGCTGAGGCGATATCCTCAAGCAACCGCTCAGCTTGGTTGAGGCTCTCTTCGTCGTTTCGCAAGTTAGCTGTTAACAGCAAGCGGGCGATATAATCGTAAAGTGAGGCGAGCCTCTCTGCAATGACACCCCCTTGCTCTTGATCGAGGGCGGCCGCTAAACCGTTATTAACAATATCCAACGCTTTGGAAATTGACTTGCCTTTTTCAGCTCGGTTGCCAGCTTGCATGTGAATTCGCGCTGCGCGGATTGCCGCCTGAGCGCCATCAAATAGCATCACGATCAGCTGGTGAGGATCAGCTGACATGACACCACTTTCAACACCGACACGGGCATAAGCATTAGCGCCTCGTCCGTTAGCGGCGCCACCGCGAGTGTAGGTCATTAGTGGGCACTCCTTTATAGGGTGTAACAACAGCTAGGGCAAAAAGCCAGTCGTGCTGTTCATCATTCAAGGTTGAGCATATATGCTCAGCTATTAAATATATCGGCGAAGCCACAGCAGACTTTAATGCCTGATTACTTTTTAATTTAGCTGCTTGCCTGAATTCGGCGTCCTATGTAGAAACCGCCACTTCTCTGACAGGCTTGCCTAGTCGCTCAAAAACATCGCCACGCAACACACTCCCTAAATTATCGCGCATTGGCGGCTCAGCTGCTTGGGCCAGCACCACCTCTGCTGGCGCCCCACTATCATCAAGGCGCAAAATCCAGGCAAGCTGATCACTAGAGAAAAGCGCTAACGACCCCACCGGCAGGACCTTGAAATGTTCGACATAACGCCTCATCCAACGGCGATCAAACTGATGCGGATGAGCCAGCAAGTGGCGGTAAATTTGCTGCGCCGTGCGGGCCGGGCGATCTGGGCGATCTCGCCGCATCGCCTCAACAACGTCAACCACTGCACTGGCTTTCGCCAACTCGTTAATATCATCCCCGGTGATTCCTGCCGGATAGCCACTACCATCAAGCCGCTCGTTGATCCCCCCAATGACCGCTTGCGCCACCGTAGCAGACAGCCATTGGCAGGTATGTAGCCGAGCCATCAAGAGGGAAACATGCTCACTTAATGCCTGCCGATGTGTCGCTTCAAAATTTGGCGCTTTGAACACGACCTGAGGAATAAGCGCCTTACCCAAATCATGCACCAGCCCGCTGGCAACGATCGCCTTGCGCACATCCCGCGGCATATTGGCTCCTACTAAATCCAGCAAATGGACTGCAACAGCAATCCCGTGCCTTACCAGCAGCGGCTCTAAAGACAAACAGCGGGAGGCAAACAGCAGTCCCTCTCGATCTTCTTCATGCAGCATCAGTAAGCGGTCCGCATTACGAGAGAGCTGCCTTGAATCAATATCACTGCCTTGCTGAAGCATGAGCAACTGTGCATCAAGATAAGCAGCTACCTTAACCAAACGCCTTGCCATCGGTGTGGCATAGCGGCGTATATCGCGCCGTCCTATGTGCTCAGTATCTGGAGTGCGTTTGCCCGGCTGCTCAAACAGAGGCGATGGCTGCCGCTCCTCCTGCGCCTCCTTTTTATAACGCGCAGCTTCACGCTCAATCTCGCAGACAAAGTACCAAATCTGCCGTTCCTGCTCGGAAGTGCACCCTGCAAAGCGAAAGCCAACGCGTAGCATGTGCCGCTCGGGATCAGTTTTCTGATGGCGGGCAACGCCATTCACTTCAAAGTAAGTGCCGTTTGGAAAGGTAAACGCAAGTTTGAGCGAGTATTGCGTTTCAGCCAAAACACCGCTTGCTGTTAATGGCAACTCAAGCTGGCACCCATCCTGGGAGAGGTCACGGAGCTCCCCCTGGGCACTCTCACCACTCTCACCAACAACCAGTGCAGACACCACCATTCCCATGCGCAATTCAGCACGATATGACTCGCGTCGTTGCAGCACTTCGACCGAACTTGGGTAATTACTACAACAAAGAAAACGACCACCAGAACGACGGGTCTCCGTCAAAGATAACAGCGGTGTCCGCACCACTTTTCCCTGTGACTGACCCCGCAAAAAAAATTGCTCTCCCTGCTGTAAACGACTTAGCAGGTAGTCAACCGATGACAGATCCATTACCAGCGTTTCGCCCGCGTGCTGCTCCATCAAGACCACTGGCTCTGGACGCGCATCAGGAGTGGCCAAGCAGAGAGTCACCCCACCGCTCTCTATCATAGTATTCAGAAGAGAGCTGATTACCGATGGGCTAGTGACGCTCTCGTACTCATCTTGTTGGACTGCCATGCGTGCCTCGCTTTCCCCAGACGCGTTATACGTTAACGCTCATCACAAAGCAGCAGAGCATAACAGAAGCCTTTATCGAGCCGCATGTCCGCCATAGGACTCATAACACTTTTCTTTTCATCTATAGTAAAAGGATAAAGTTTGTGACAAACGCGCCGATAGATTGAAAAAGAGGCTCATCACCAGACGGTAAACGGCCTCAATGCCTTTACTCGGTTACGTTGCCTAGCCCCCCGGCGGGCTTATTTAATAGAGGAACGTTGTACATGAGCCCACTATCCATTGACTCAGCCACACCAGCAATAACAGCCGCTTTATCGCAGGAACGCTCTACGCGCCCCGCTATCGATCCCCTACCTCCAGTCACCCCAAGCGGCGATGAAGCAGCAGCAGATGGCAATAAGGCCACAAAAGAAGCGCTTGTTGAACCGATACAGCGCATTAACGATGTCATGCGTCCCCGTGGGTTGGAATTTGATATTAGCGAACAATCGGCTCGCATCATTACAAGGGTCATTGATCGAGAAACGGGTGACGTCATACGACAAATACCAGCAGAAGAAGTGCTGCTACTGGCCGAGCGGCTAGAAGAACTGCAAGGAAAACTGATCTCTCTTAAAGCATAGAAACCAAGCGAACGCTGCGGGCGCCTTGAAAAGCGATAACGTACCAGCCTAAGCGTTCGCCTTCCCACTACCCACCCAGCTAGCCGCATAACTACTTTACGCCCCCTATACCTGCATATTCATCACATCACGATAGGCAGTTACTAGGCGGTTGCGCACCTGCATGCCCATTTGAAAGGCCACACTGGCTTTTTGCATATCTACCATCACATCGTTTAGCTCGATGTTTGGCTCGCCTGCCTGAAACGCCATCGCCTTGGTATTAGCCGCTTGCTGCAACCGATTAATTCGCTGTATAGAGGACTGCAGCTCACTTCCAAAGCCACCTTGACCAACAGCGGTTGCCACATGCTCCCCTTTAATAGGCTGAGCCGCTTGTGCCGCTAGCCCCTGCATCTGTTGCAGCGCAGACTGTATAGAAGGTGAACTCATACGCAGGCCTCATTTTTGCGGAAAATTAATTAGTACAAAAAGCCTACCATTGGTAGGAGTAGCGTCATACGTACAAATGAGTATAAAAAGCCAAGCTTTTCGTTCATTTATGGTCGACACACCCCCGGATAATGGCGTTCATCACAATTCCGCTTCATCTTTTTAGCGGATAACCGCGATTGACGGATATAGCCTATGCCTTCTTTGGTGATGCGCCTGGGCCGACACCCGTTTTGCCTGCCCTTCTGGAGGGACGCATGAGCGAAACTGGTGCTACGGCAGGCCGTCAAAACAGCACGACACCAAACGCCTCTCGCAGTGGAGCGGCGGAAAACGAATCCAGCAACCCCTCTGCCTTGGCGCGCACCATGAAACAGCTGCGCGGCAATCCGTTAGTGGTTGTATTGATTGCGGCAGCGGCCTCTATCGCCGTTGTGGCTGCTTTATTTATGTGGGCTAGCAGCCCCGAGTACCGTGTGCTTTACAGCAACCTGAGCGAAGCGGATGGCGGACGAATTATTTCGGAGCTTGATAGCCGCAGCGTACCCTATCAGTTTAGCCAGGGGGGCCAGGCACTGCTGGTGCCCGGCGAGCAGGTGCATACACTTAGGCTCCAGTTAGCTGAGCAAGGCTTGCCCCGCGGCGGCAATCTTGGCCTAGAGCTTATGGAAACCCAAGCTTTTGGGATTAGCCAATTTGCTGAGCAGGTGAACTTTCAGCGTGGCCTGGAAGGCGAGCTTTCACGCTCTATCGAATCACTAGGCCCCGTCGAAAGTGTGCGCGTGCATCTATCGATGGCAAAGCCGTCCGTCTTTATCCGTGACCGCGAACCTGCCAAAGCCTCTGTGGTGTTGAATCTCTTGCCAGGTCGCGTCCTTGGCGAGGGGCAAGTTAGCGCCATTGTGCATATGGTATCCAGCAGTGTGCCTGAGCTTGCTACTGAAGATGTGACGGTGGTCGATCAGAACGGCCGCCTACTCACTGTCAACAGCGCCCAGGGTAACGACCTGGATGGTACGCAGTTAGCGTACATCAGCGAAGTGGAGCGCTCCTATCAGCAGCGTATTGAGAACATTCTTTCGCCCATTGTTGGCAGCAACAATGTTCGCGCCCAAGTAGCGGCACAGATCGATTTTTCACGCCGTGAGCAAACCTCCGAGCGTTACAGCCCAAACCAGGCGCCTAACGAATCAGCAGTCCGCAGCCGTCAGCTTAGCCTCTCTTACGATGGCGAAGATCCATTGGCCACCGGCATTCCTGGGGCGTTAAGCAATACTCCTCCTGGGGTAGCCCCCTCCCCCATCAACCAGCCAGACCCGGAAGAGGGTGATGTTGCGGACGATGCAGGTACCGAACCAGGCGCTTTGCGCAACCTGCGCCAAGAAGATGTCGTTAATTACGAAGTAGATCGTAGTATTGAGCATATTCAGCACCGCCTTGGCCAGATACAACGCCTCTCAGCGGCTGTTGTTGTTAACTTTCGCGACGTTACTAATGAAGAAGGTGAGGTTGAACAAGTCGCGCTCAGCGATGAAGAGATCGCCCAAATTGAGCGTTTGGTGCAACAAGCAATGGGGTTTTCGGATCTGCGCGGCGATCAAGTGGAAGTGGTTAACACGCCCTTCGCTGGCGATGATGATACCCGCGTCGAACCGGTCTGGTGGCAACATCCCGACAACCTAGCGATAGCTGCCAATTTGGGGCGCTACTTACTGGTTGCGCTAGCCGCATTGCTACTCTACCTGCTGATTTTGCGCCCATTAATCAAGCGCTACACCCAGCCGCCCGTGATGGCCGCTGCAGCGCCTGGAAGCACGTTGAGCACCAGTGTTGGTAGCGACGAAGATGACCAGGAAAGCGAGGGTGAAGGCGAGGGCGATGATGAGGACACCTATAGCAACAAGCCCAAGCGCCGTCGCAAAACGTCGCTTTACGAACACAATCTTAACGACCTACGAGAAATGGCCCAAGAAGACCCCCGTATGGTCGCGATGATTATTCGCAGCTGGATGAACGCTAATGACTAGCATTGCTGAAATGGGCGGCGCACGTAAAAGCGCCATTCTTCTGCTGGCCCTGGACGAAGACAGCGCCGCTGAGATTTTTAAGTTCCTTAGCGCCAGCGAAGTGCAAGAGATCAGTATGGAAATGGCACGGCTTCATCAAGTTTCCCATGATGATATGAAAGCCGTGCTAGAAGCCTTCCATCAAGAAACTGAAGAGTTCGTGGCGCTTAACCTCAACTCTAGCGAGCATATCCGTTCGGTACTGACTAAGGCACTGGGCAGTGAACGAGCTACTAGCCTAATTGAAGATATTCTCGAAACCACGGGCGAGAATTCAGGTATTGATGCACTCAACCTGATGGAAGCCTCCATGGTGTCGGAGCTGATTCGCGACGAGCATCCGCAGATCATCGCTACCATCCTGGTTCACCTGGATCGCCATCAGGCCGCTGATATTCTCGAGCTCTTCGAAGAGAAACTGCGTAACGACGTGGTACTTCGGATCGCCACCTTTAGCGGCGTGCAACCAGCCGCGCTTCAGGAGCTTACCGAAGTGCTTACCAGCATGCTGGACGGCCAAAACCTCAAGCGCAGCAAAATGGGTGGCGTAAGAACTGCGGCAGAGATCCTCAACCTGATGAACTCTTCTCAAGAAGAGGTGGCCATCGAAACCGTCCGCTCGCACAGCGAAGACCTTGCCCAGAAGATCATCGACGAGATGTTCCTATTCGAGAACCTACTCGACCTGGACAACCGCGCGATTCAGATGGTACTTCAGGAAGTGGAGACCAACTCGCTGGTGGTGGCGCTCAAAGGCGCTCAAGATGCCCTAGTGGACAAATTCCTACGCAACATGTCGCAGCGCGCCGCCGACTTGGTTCGCGAAGACATGGAGGCTCGCGGCCCTATCCGCGTCTCGCAAGTGGAAACCGAGCAGAAAGCGATTCTACAAATTGTGCGCCGCTTAGCGGATTCCGGAGAGATCGTCCTGGCGGGCGGAGACGACGAGTATGTCTAATACTCATTCGCCTGAATTTGATCGCCACGGCGAGTGGCGACGCTGGCAAATGGATGAGCTGGTAACGCCTGCTAGTGACAAATCTCAACAAAATGCCTCAGGCCCCACGGCTCACCAGCGCAAAGTGGAAGCTGCCCAACGCGCCGCCGCAGAAGCAAGGGCACGTGAGGAAAAGCAGCGGCAAGAGGTTTATGAGCAACTTCGCCAGGCAGCCGAAGAAGAAGGCTATCAGGCGGGCCTGAAACGCGGGCACGAAGAGGGCCTTACTAAAGGCCTGAGCGAGGGACGCGACCAAGCAGCCGAAGAGCTTAAAGAGCAAATTCGTCAAACGGTCGCACCGCTAGGATCATTGGCAAAGCAGTTTTCAGATGCCCTTGAGCGTCTTGATGACACAATCGCCCATGATCTTGCTGAACTTGCCCTGGCAACAGGCAAACAGCTAGCAGGAGACGCGCTAACTGAGCAACCTGAGCATATTTTGTCCATCGTTCGCGAGCTGCTGCATACCGAGCCACCGTTAGTCGGTAAACAGCGTTTATGGCTTAACCCAAACGACCACACCTTGGTTGAAGAGCATCTTGGTGGCGAGCTAGAGGCTGCTGGCTGGGTACTGCAACCCGACGATCAGTTGGCCCGTGGCGGCTGCCGCGTTACCAGTGCCCAAGGCGAACTGGACGCGACGTTTGAGAGCCGCTGGCAAAATATTAATGCACAGCTGCGCAAACGACATAGCGGCAACGCGACACCGTCCGAGTAACGCGATGAATCACTTCAATTGCCCTCACCAACACCGCTGGCGTAAAGCACTGCAGCGCACCAGCCAGCGTGTGAGCCGACTCCCCCACTACCGAACCAGTGGGCGGGTTGTGCGCGCGACTGGCATGGTGATTGAGGTGGTTGGCTTACGAGTGGCGGTAGGTAGCGCTTGCCACATTGAACTGCCAGGAGCAGATGGCCGGCTTAACGATAGCCACAAGCATGCAGAAGCTGAAGTCGTCGGTTTCTCCGGTGAAAAGCTGTTTTTAATGCCGCTAGAAGAAATCTCTGGCCTGATGCCAGGTGCACGGGTTACCCCTCTTGTTGATGGCAATGGCCACAGTGCCCGGCGCTTCCCAGTAGGCGACGAGCTTTTAGGCCGCGTACTGGATGGTAATGGTAACCCGCTTGATGATCGTGAAGGTGTTGAGGATGCCCAGCGCACCACCTTGCAATCCAGACCACTGAATCCGCTGTCCCGGGCGCCTATTGATGCTCAAATCGATGTCGGCATTCGTGCCATTAATGCCCTACTCAGCGTTGGCCGCGGCCAGCGCATGGGCCTATTTGCCGGCTCAGGCGTCGGTAAGTCAGTACTGTTAGGCATGATGGCACGCTATACCCAGGCCGATGTGATCGTCGTTGGCTTGATTGGCGAGCGTGGCCGTGAAGTACAGGACTTTATTGACAATATCTTGGGGCCAGAAGGGCGCCGACGCGCTGTTGTTGTCGCCGCGCCTGCGGATACCTCGCCGCTGCAACGCTTGCAAGGGGCCGCTTACGCCACACGTATCGCCGAAGGATTTAGGGACTCTGGCCGCAACGTGCTGCTAATAATGGACTCCCTTACACGCTATGCCATGGCACAGCGGGAGATCGCATTAGCCATTGGCGAACCCCCTGCCACTAAAGGGTATCCGCCCTCCGTCTTTGCCAAGCTACCCGGCTTGGTAGAGCGGGCGGGCAATGCTGAGCGGGGCGGCGGCTCCATTACCGCGTTCTACACCGTGTTAACAGAAGGCGATGACCAGCAGGACCCGATCGCTGACTCCGCCAGGGCCATTTTGGATGGTCATATCGTCCTGTCGCGGACACTGGCAGAAGCCGGGCACTATCCTGCTATCGATATAGAAGCCTCTATCAGCCGTGCAATGACCGCCATCGTGACGCAGGAGCAGCAGCAAAAAGCGCGTACCTTTAAACAGATTTTTTCACGCTATCAGCGTAACCGCGACCTGATCAGCGTAGGGGCCTACAGCCCAGGCCATGATCCGCGGCTGGATGAAGCGGTGAATCGCTTTCCAGCCTTAGAGCGGTTTCTTCAACAGAACATTGACGAGTGTGCAACGCTTGAGGAGTCCTACCAAGCCCTGCACACGGTAGTGGGAGGCTAAATGAGTCATAACCAGCTTGATATGCTGACGGACCTGGCCCGTGATGCTCGCGACCAAGCAGGAAAACTGCTGGCCCAAGAGCGTCAAACCCAACAGCAAACGGAAGCCCAGCTGCAGTCACTCAACCGCTACCGAGTAGAGTATGCAGAGCGTTTGCAGCACGCCATGCGTGAGGGCATTGACCCCGCTACCATGTATAATTATCAGCAGTTCTTAGCCTCGTTGGATGCCGCCCTTGTGCGTGCTAGACAGGCGCTGACTGCACAGCAAAAACGCGTACAACAGAGCCAGCAGCATTGGCAACAAGAGCAGCGCAAGCTCTCTTCTTACGATACACTGGCCTCACGTAGGCTATTAGAAGAGCATCGCCGCCAAGCGCGTTACGAGCAAAAATCAACCGATGACTTTGTCAATAGTCGTGTAGCTCGCCAACAGTCTGATAAACCACTTTAGCGCCGGGTCAGGAAGCCTATCCATGAATATTCAACTGTTACTTTCTGCGAACCCCAGCCAGGGCAGTGGCGCATCAGCCTCACAAGCGACGGAGGCTCAAGGCTTTCCCACTGGGCTATTCCGCCAAGCCATGCTGCAGGCTACAGACACCCAACGCCCAATGGGCGCACTTTCTAACGCTCCATCCACCGATGGAGAACAGGCGCTGCGTGATTTTACCTCGCTCCTAGAATCGCTGGGTATTGAGCTAGATGAAAGTGCACTTGCCGATCTATTTGGGCAGTTGCAATTGACTACACAGGCTATGAACCAAAAATTAAGCAGTCAAAGTCTTGGAGCACTTAGTAATCAACAAGTAACCGCTGAGACAACTGCTCAAACGATGAATGGCTTAGTCAAGCAACTTGAGTCACTTGATATTAAGCTCAATCAAGAGGAGATTGCAGAGCTTTTTGCTCAGCTACAAACGGCTGAACAAGGCACCCCAGAACCGCTAATAGCATTAGCTGCAGCGGCGGCTACCGACAACACGTTGGACATGCCATCACCTGCTCTACAGGAAATTTCCAGTCGGCTGACATTAGTCGCTGCCTTTACTGATGACGCAGGCCTACCGTCCCCCACTACTACCCAAACAACGTCTGTCGCCGCTATCGCCGAACAGTTAGCGATTGGCAAAAAAGACGCGATAGCTCTCATCAATGCTTACCAACAGCTATCGAGTAGCACAGGGTCTAATGGGTCTGCTCAGCGCCCTGAAACGCTCAGCCAGCAAATAGCAGCGCTTTCATTGGGTAATGCTGCTAATACAGATACGAGCACTCAGCAGACAACCTCAAATACGCTTGCCGCATCAACCATGCAAACAATGGCCACCAGTGTGCACGTCAGCAGTGAAGCCATGGCTAGCGCTCTGGCGGTTAGCGGTGCCTCTGGAGAAGCAGCAGCGCGCATTAGCGGCGGTAACGAGCTAGCATTTAACCTGCCTAACGCTAACGCCGCACCACAGCCTATTGCTGCAGCAACGGGAGCCTCACTGCCCTCCTCTATCGGCACCCCTGTCTCTCACCCCGCCTGGCCGTCACAGCTAGGTCAACAGCTCGTTCAGCTTGTCCAGCGAGGGGGGGAGCAGCATGTTCAAATGAAACTACATCCTGCTGAGCTTGGGCCACTTTCTATCTCGTTAAAAATGACAGAACACGGCGCACAAGCTCAATTTTTATCCGCTCACGCTCAGGTTCGACAAGTGATTGAACAAGCGATTCCTCAACTGCGTGAAGCACTGGCGGAACAAGGAATTTCACTAAGTGACACATCAGTGGGTGAGCAAGGCTTTTCTAATCAACAGGAAGCGTTTGCTCAGCAAAGCACAGGCTCAAGCGCTGGTGGTGAAAGCGGGGTCACTAGCGTTGAGGGTGAAACCGGGACACCTCCATCTGGGGGTTCCTCCATCGCACTCGATGGGCGTGTGGACCTTTATGCTTAAAACATAACCACGCTATGAGTATGGTTTAATTGTAAGTACCGTGTTAACTAGCTAAACCAAAAGATAGGCTCTCCAAGAGAGCCTGTTCGTTTCTTCATTATCACCCGCGTTAGGCATAATGCTTGGCTAGCGTCATGTGCGAACATCATGGGAACAACAATGGCAGAATCAAGCGGCGGATCTAAAAAACTGCTCTGGGTAATGATCATTCTCGTACTGCTTTCCTCTGCAGGGGCAGCAGCGGCTATTTATCTAGTGCTGGATCAGCGCAACAGCAGCGACAGTGGCGAAGCTCAACAGCAAACGGTCGAGCTTACCCCCCCTGTGTTTACACGCATTGAGCCATTCACTGTTAATTTAGCTGATGACCGCTATGGTTCACGCCTGCTCTATACGGGTATTACGCTGCGAGTGGGTAACGAACAGAGTAAAACAATTATCGAAGAGCATATGCCGCAAGTGCGCAGCCGCTTACTAATTCTATTATCGGGCAAACAAGCCAACGAACTCACCTCGACAGAGGGGAAAGAGGAGCTGGCACAGGCAATTATTAGTCGTTTGAACGTACCCCTCACCGAAAATCAGCCCCCCCTAGATCTAAGGGAAGTGCTGTTTACCGAATTTATTGTGCAATAACCTCGGGAACTGGAGCCGTTCATGTCACAGGACGATCTACTGTCCCAGGAAGAAATTGACGCCTTACTAAAGGGTGTCAGTGGAGACGAAGAGCCCTCTCCGGCGTCGTCCAAGTCTCAGGACGAAACAAAAATTCGACCGTATGACCCGTCGACTCAACATCGGGTCATACGCGAACGTCTGCATGCGCTTGATTTTATTAATGAGCGTTTTGCTCGTTATTTCCGCAACGGGCTATTTAACCTAATTCGTCGCAGCTCAGACATCACTGTCGAGTCCGTGCGCTATCAAAGCTTTAGCGACTTCTCACGTAACGTTCCGGTGCCGACCAACCTCAATATCGTGTCGATGAAACCGATGCGGGGCTCTGCATTGGTGGTATTTCCACCAAATCTCGTGTTTATGGTAGTAGACAACCTGTTCGGTGGAGACGGGCGATTCGTTACGAAATCAGATGGGCGCGAATTTACCAATACCGAACAACGTATTATCCAGCGCCTGCTCAATCTTGCGATTGATGCCTATCAAGAAGCTTGGAAGGTAGTATACCCGATAGATGTCCACTTCCTGCGCTCCGAAGTCCAGTCTAAATTCGCCAATATTACTAATTCACCTAATGAGATTGTGGTCAATACCAAGTTCAATATTGAGGTAGGCAACCTATCCAGTAGCTTTCAGATTTGCATGCCCTACGCAATGATTGAGCCGCTGCGCGATCTATTGGTTAACCCGATCAACGATAGCAATCATGACAGTGATGGCTCTTGGTCACGTCGCATGGCCAGCGAGCTGCGCCAATCTGAAGTTGAGTTGGTCGCTGACTTTGCGCAAATTCCGAGTCGAATTGCTCACGTCATGGGGCTAAAAAAGGGGGATGTTTTGCCGATGGACATTCCCAGTACGATCACCGCCAGCGTTGACGGCGTCCCTGTGATGGAGTGTGAATACGGCAGTCAACGCCAGCAGCGCGCCCTGCGTGTTGTGCGTATGATCGACCATGCTGCTATGAATAACGTATCGTCCAAGGACTTTATTAAAGGTTCAACGCGACAGAAAGCCAAGGAACCCAAAGCATGACTGACCCTAATAAACCCGATCAAAAAGTCTCTGATGACGATTGGGCGGAAGCCATGTCTGAGCAAGAAGAGCCGTCGTCTAGTGCTGATGCCGCAAGCGATGATGATGACCCCTGGGCAGCTGCCATGGCAGAGCAGGAGGCTGCAGAGCAGGCCGATACGGAAGATGAGCCTGAATCAGAGGCACCTCAAGCCAAGCCAGCCAGCGACGATGTATTTCGCCCGCTGAGCGCAGAAAAAAGTACGACTCCCTCCCGTGATCTTGAGATGATCATGGATATTCCGGTTAAGCTTACCGTTGAGTTAGGGCGCACCAAACTGACGATTAAGCAGCTATTAGAGCTCGCTCAAGGATCTGTCATTGAGCTGGAGGGATTAGCGGGTGAGCCAATGGATATCCTGATCAATGGCTACCTAATTGCTCAGGGGGAAGTAGTAGTTATCGAAGATAAATACGGTATCCGTATTACTGAGATTATTACACCATCCGAGCGCATTCATAAACTAAACCGATGAGTGTTGCGACCTCTAGTGCGCAAGCCCCCCTTGAGGCATTAAGTGGCGGTGATGCATTAATCGGCATGGCGGCATTAGGCAAAACAGCCGCCGCACTAGCGTTGGTGATTGCCATTATTTTGCTGTGCACATCACTGCTCAAACGCTGGCAACATCATCGCTATGACCATGGTGCACGTTTACGCATCGTAGGTACCACCGCAGTAGGCAATCGCGAGCGAATTGTGGTTGTCGAAATTGAAGACACATGGCTCGTTCTGGGCGTTAGTGGTGGCCGTATTAGTAAACTACACGAACGTCCAGCGCCTACTGATCGTGGACCTACTGATCGTGGACCAGCGCCTACTGATCGTGGACCTACTGATCGTGGACCCACGCCCCCTAGTCCGCCGACCCGCTTCTCACAGCGTTTAGCTAACGCTATAGCTAATAGTCGCGGCAAGGGCGACAGTACTCCCTCAGACTCTCAGCATACCTCATGAAATACGCTCAGCATTTTGCCTGGCTCTATTCGCGTCACTGGTGGCTGATGAGTATTCTCATCATCGGCTGCCTCGTGGCTTTTCCTAGCCACGCCCAGCAACTACCGGGGTTAGTCTCGCAACCAACGGAAGGTGGTGGTCAGCAGTGGTCTCTCTCTCTACAAACACTGCTGTTCTTAAGCTCGTTGGCGTTCTTGCCAGCAATGCTGCTGATGATGACCAGCTTTACCCGCATCATCATTGTACTCAGCCTGCTAAGGACAGCGATGGGTACTCAGGCTACGCCGCCTAACCAGGTACTGCTGGGGATCGCGCTCTTTTTAACGTTTTTTATTATGTCGCCAGTACTTAACCAGGTATATGACACCGCCTGGGTTCCGTTGACGGATGAGGTGATCAATTTTGAAGAGTTCCTGCTTCGCGCACAGCTACCTTTCCGAGAGTTTATGCTGGCTCAAACGCGGGAGCCAGACCTGGCCCTATTTGTTCGTTTAGCCGATGTGGGCCCCTTGCAAGGGCCAGAAGAGCTACCAATGCGCGTCTTGCTACCTGCCTTTGTCACCAGCGAGCTCAAGACGGCCTTTCAAATTGGCTTTACCATCTTTATCCCTTTTTTGATCATTGACCTTGTAGTGGCCAGTACGCTAATGGCGTTGGGGATGATGATGGTTCCACCGATCACTATTTCGCTGCCATTTAAGCTCATGCTTTTTGTATTGGTTGACGGCTGGCAGCTCATTATTGGTTCGTTGGCAGAGAGCTTTTATATGATTTAACGTCGCGGGGCGACGAGGAGCGTAATCATGACACCCGAGATGGTGATGAGCGTCGCTTATCAGGGTATGCGCGTGACACTTTTTCTAGCTGGTCCTATGCTGTTAGCAGCACTATTTACAGGTCTGATTATTAGCCTGTTCCAGGCCGCTACCCAAATAAACGAGATGACGCTGACATTTATCCCGAAAATCTTAGCGGTGTTTGCCGTTCTGGTACTAGCGGGCCCCTGGCTCATCGGCTTAATTACCGACTTCACGACGCGGCTATTTACCAACATACCCGCAATGGTGATGTAGCCTGTGGTTGAAGTAACATTTGCCCAGCTTCAGGGGTGGCTGGTGGCCTTTTTTTGGCCCTTTGTGCGTATTACGGCCTTTATGACAGCGACGCCTTTATGGGGCCACTCCAGCATTCCCAATCAAGCTAAAGTAGCGCTTGCCGCAGTGATCGCCGTCGTCATTGCTCCCGTTCTCCCACCGATGCCCAGTGTACCGCTCATGTCTTGGGCAGGTCTGGGCATTATCATTGAGCAAATGCTGATCGGTATTGCGATTGGGCTGGTGATGCACATTATGTTTGCCGTTGTCCAAGCGGCCGGTGAGTTTATCGGCCTTCAGATGGGGCTCGCCTTTGCGAGCTTCTTTGACATGTCTAGTGGCACCAACATTATGGTGCTATCACGCATTCTCTATATGGTCACCCTGCTCATGTTTCTCGCCTTTAATGGCCACCTGATGGTGTTAGAAACACTAGTGATGAGCTTTGAAACGCTTCCAATTGGAATTGGTAGCCTTAATCCTAATGCGTTTGAACTACTGGCACGCTACGCAGGTACTATCTTTGCTTCCGGTATGCTGCTCGCTTTGCCTCTGGTAGCCTCGTTGCTCATTATAAATCTGTCGCTAGGCATCCTAAACCGTTCAGCACCGCAGCTAACCGTGTTTAATATTGGCTTTCCTACCTCGCTCACCGTTGGCATAGTATTGCTCATGGTGCTAATGAGCGATATCGGCAGCTTTCTTCAGCTGCTGTTTAGCCAGGGAATTAACTTTACACAAAGCCTGATTGAGACCATGGCACCCTTAAATTAATGCCCCGGCACATGGCCAGGGCATAGCAAAAGAGTGACTGCTCGCTAAGACATTACATAAAGTCAAATAGCGACATCCCCTTAATATCCACAAACGCTTTTTGAGACGCTTGCAGACCAACCTGGCGCAAGCTGTATTCTGAAATAGCATCTGCGTAGTCCAAATCCACCAAGTCAGAAAGCGTCTGCTCATAATTGAGCATCCGGTTACTACCTACTGCATCCACCACGTCTAGCTCGTTTAGTTTTGCCCCTGCCGAAGCGCGCACTGTTAAAACATTATCAAGGGCATTATCTAGATCTCGCATAGATGTGTTTAGCGTATTGCGCAATTCTGCTTTTTCCGCACCGGTAGTGGCGGGATTTTCTAAAACACGTATTGCTGCTTCCATGGTGCGGAACAGATCCGCAGGGCGCTGCTCGCTACCTGACTGGGCAACAAGAATCTCGTCGTCAGGCTCAGCGCTGCCAGTGAGTGTGACATTAACACCCCCAAAACTAAGCTGCTGACCTTCACCGACATATTCTCCAGTAACCACCAAATCATCAGGATCTTCCTGCCACTCGCCTTCACTAAAACGCTGTACTTGGTAGCTGACGCCGCTATCCACCGTCGTATCTTCATTAAACACAACACGGTAGCTGTCGCCATATCCAGGGTCATTGACATTACTCACCTGTGGGCCACTAAACGTTATGCTACCGCCATTCCTTCCCAGCACACCGGCGATCGGCTGACCACCATCGCTGCTTTTTACTGCCTCTGCTACGTAACCCGCACCACTTGGCACACTTTGAAATATTGAAATGCCATTTTCAGTAACCGGCATTAAGCGAGAGGCATCAATACGCTGCTGGCGAGCGTTATCATCCCCTTTATACTCAATATTGCCTTCACTATTTTTAACAAAGGGAGGCGCATTATCAGCATAGCCACCAAATAAGTAACGTCCGTTACCATCAGTCGCGTTTGCTTGGCCGATCATGGTTTCGTAAATACCTTTTAACTCGCTGGCAATCGATTCTCGGTCAACATCGCTTAAGGTATCGCTTGATGCTTGAACTAGTCTTGTCTTTGCACTAATAACAGAGTCACTGATGCTATTAAGTATACTTTCTGTCTGTGCTAGAGAGTTACGCGCAGATACGCGAGAGTCTTCAAACTGTTGGGTAATCGCCTTAGATTGATCAACACGCACGGCGCGCGCTGCTGACTGTGGGTCGTCCGAAGGGTTAACCACACGGCGCCCGCTAGCAATCTGTTGACTAATTTTTAGAAAGTCATTCTGCTGACGGTTAATTGAAGCCGTACTTTGTTCATACATGGTAACGCTGCTAATACGCATGAGGCAGACTCCTAACCGTTAGCTACGTAAGCCTAAAATAGTGTCAAAAATAGTAGAGGCCGTATCGATGACGCGGGCATTGGCTTGATAAAACTGCTGAAAGCGAATCAGATTTGCCGCTTCTTCATCCAGGTTAACACCAGACTCCGACTGCTGCACTGCACGCAGCTGATCAGTTAAACCTTGGCGTGCATTAAGGTTGACCTGAATAATGTTGGTACGATTTCCCACATCGCTGACCAGCGCCCCATAAGCTCCACTCAAAGAGGCAGAGCCACCTACGATATCCTTACTCTGGAGGTCTTGGAGTGCTAAGGCATTGCGATTGTCGCCTGCAGCAGCGCTCCCTTGCTGAAATGTTAGAGTCCCTTCTGTAGATACATCAGCTAATACAAATGAGACACCATCAATAGTGATTTCATCATCATCAGTCAGTGTTGCTGCGGTTGTACCTGATGAATTTTGGACGACTCCATTAGCATCTAAGCTTAGCGTTACACCGTTAACAAGGATCGGACCAGTATACCCACTGACAGACAAATTTTTATTTTCATTAAGTTCAATTTGTAGTGATTCCGACGTATTGGCAAGCGCATTCTCATAGCGAACATTGCTCACCTCTAGGTCTCCACTCTGCTCAACTAAGCTACCTGCAGCAATTTTATCTAAGTCTGAAACAATGGCTTCCATTCCACCAGCGGCACGTCGTAGTGGTTGAATTTCAAAGCTATCGCCATTTTGGGCAAGATTAATATCGTTGAAATTGACATCAACACCGGCAAAACTTAGAACATTGTCGCTAAATGACCATTCATCCGCCTCTAGCGCCTCACCGGTATCTTTTCTAATCACTTCAAACTCTTCAGTCGATGCATTAATAACACGCACCGTATAGTCGGTTGCTCGTAATGCGCTAGTATTCGCAGAGTCGATCATAGCACTGACCTCTGCGGATCCCTTATTATCTGTATTATAGTAAGCATTAGATTGACCAATACTAAAAAACTCTTGGCCCTGCTCACCGTTCAGGTCAACACCTTTTTGGTGTTGCGTATTAAATTCGAGTGCAACAGAAGCCGCCAACTGCCCTATCTGATTCTGAGTTTTATCTAATGTCTCAGCTCGAAAGCTCATTAAGCCACCTAATGAGCCACCTGTAATTAAACCTTCATCTAGGCTGACAAGGTTGCCATTACCACGAGCCCCTTCACGGTAGCCAACGACCATCCGTTGTGGATCATTCGGTGATGTAACAGCTTCGAGTTTATAGGCAGTATCCCCCGTGACGAGCGGCTGCCCATTGGGAAGAGAAAGATTGTAAGTCTTGCCATCTTGAATATTAAGGCGCAAGTTCATCTTTTCATTCAGCTCGGAGATCAGCTGGTCGCGCTGATTCAGCAAACTATTTGGTGCCTCACCAAGCTGTGCACGCGAAAGTGCTATTTCACGGTTAATATTAGCAATCTGGCTTGTGGTGTTATTTATTTGGGTAATTTCGTCTTTAATTTGGCCGTTAACGCCTGATTGTAAATCCTGCAGATATCCATCAAACGAACGGAATTGAGCCGTTAGCGTATCCGCAGCGCCAAGCACGCCCTGCCGGGCGGCAGGATCCGAAGGAGCGCTTGCTAAATCCTCAAGAGCGGAAAAGAAATTCTGCATCAAAGGAGAGAGACCTGCTTCACGATCTGCAAGCAAGTTATCGATCTGAGATATTTGCGTATTGTAGGTCTCTAGGGCGGTTGATTGCGACTTGGCATTGTTCAACTGCGCGGCAACGAACGTATTGAACTGACGCTCAATATCTGCAACGCGGACACCGGCATTGTTCCGGCTTTCATTGAGTACCGTAATCTCCCGATTGTAGCCAGGAGTATAGACGTTACTAATGTTGTTGCTCGTTGTATTGAGGGCATTCTGCGCCGCATTGAGGCCGCTTAAGCCGATCGAAAACATGCTCATGGTTCAATTCCTTAGGCCGATTCTCTACTTATCGGCAGTGCGCAGAAAAACTTGAATAGTTGCCTAGCGAGAATCCGCCAACAGGCTACCCGCAGAACTCAGCGGCCCCATCGTATTCATTACCGATACCAGCTTATCGGCATAGCGCGGGTCGGTGGCATAGCCGCCACGCTGTAACTCACGCGCTGCTTGCTCTGCGTTAGACGCCTGCACAACACCGGCGTAACGCGGATTGTTACCGATCAGACTGGCATAATCGGTAAAGGCATGCTCAAAGGAGTCATACACACGGAATGTATCAACGATTTGAGTACGACGGCCATTTACATACTCGTGGGTCACGATATCGGTGGTTTTGCCTTGCCACTGGCTACCCGCTTTAATCCCAAACACGTTATAGCTATTGTGGCCTTGCTGGGTCGCTATCGCATGCTGCCCCCAGCCCGTCTCTAGGGCTGCCTGAGCCAAAATGAGCTCAGCAGGTACGCCAGTTGCAGCACTAGCCGCCTGAGCAGGCGTGGCCAGCGTTTGCATGAAACGCTCGACGTGGTCGTGTGAAGAAGCCGCCGGACGCGGGGCTTCTGCCAGCGTGGCGGGTGCGCTGCTCGCTTGCCGTTGGCGAATAGCGTCTAGCTCGTTATAAAACTGGCCACTGCCTGTGCTATTAGACACCTGTCCACTATCAGGCTGTAACGGACTATCCAGAACGCGTGGTGTGCCGCGAGGAATACCCGCAATCAACGTCTGAAGTTCTTGGTCAGGGTTGGCGACTTGCCCGACCGCCCCCTGGCGCTGAAGCTGTTCCACTAGCGCATCGGCTAAACCAATCCCACGAGAAGCCATGACTTGCGACCACTGCTGATCCAGCATGGATTGATAAAACGTCGTATCTCGGCTCTCCAACAGCCCTGAGGTAGGCGTAGCATCCCGCATGCTCTTTACCATCATTTGGATAAAGAGCGCTTCAAACTGCTGAGCCGCGCCTTGAACACCCGCTTCAGGATCAACGCGCGCATTATGCTGCAGCCGCTGGAAGCCGTTCATATCCAGCGCGAACTGGCTGGTCATATCGCCCATGCTCATCAGATGATCTCCAGCTCAGCACGCAGAGAGCCTGATGCCCTCAACGCTTCTAGAATCGACATTAAATCCTGAGGTGTCGCACCTAATGCATTCAGTGCATTCACCACGTCTGCCAAGTCGGCTCCTTCAACAATTTGCAGGTAGGCTTCCTGCTGCTCAATATTGATATCCGCATCAGGCACTACAACGGTTTCACCCTCCCCGAGTGGGTTAGGCTGGCTAACACCAAATTGGGTATCAATCATAATCGACAGATTACCGTGGGCTACTGCGGCTCTACGCAGGGTAACTGCGCTGTTCATAACCACAGAGCCTGTACGTGCATTGAGCACCACTTTGGCGGGTGCCTCAGTTGGTGTTAGCTGAACATTCTCAACCCGAGCCATAAAATTAACCCGAGCGTTGGCATCCATTGGGCCATCGAGGGCAATGACTCGGCCATTGCGTGCATAGGCAACAGACTGGCCGAACTCATTGTTAATTGCCGTTACCATGCGCTGAACGGTGCCAAAATCAGCGTCGTTCAGCTGCAACTCTAGCACCCCACCGTTGCCACCAAGATTGAGCGGCACTTCACGCTCAACAAGAGCCCCGTTCGGAATGCGACCAGAGGCCTGCTGGTTAATCTGTACGCTACTACCACCCGCCTGCGCACCGGCGCCGCCCACTAACATATTGCCCTGGGCAATCGCATAGGTATCGCCATCGGCACCTTTAAGTGGCGTCATCAATAGTGTGCCACCACGCAGGCTACTGGCGTTGGCAATCGAAGAAACAACGATGTCAAGACGCTGCCCTGGACGGGAGAATGGCGGTAGATCTGCAGTCACCATCACAGCAGCGACATTGCGCAGCTGAAGGTTGGTTCCAGGCGGAACGGTCACGCCTAACTGCGACAGCATGTTGGTTAAACTTTGGCTGGTGAACGGCGCTTGGGTGGTTTGGTCACCGCTGCCATCTAACCCCACCACCAAGCCATAACCAACAAGCTGGTTATCACGAACACCAGCAAAGCTCGCTAGCTCGCGCACCCGCTCGGCGTGTGCTGGCAGCATCACAAAACAGAGAGCCAACAGAGTCGCGAAGCGCGCGGTTGCTTGAATCCGTTGATACACCTTCCACTGCATAGCCATTTCACCAGGTCTCTGTTGTCGAACTTATTAACACGCCTAGAACGGCGACACATTGAGGAAGAAGCGCTGCAGCCAACCCATATGCTGCGCTTCATTAATATAGCCATCGCCAACATACTCAATCCGCGCATCAGCCACCTGGGTGGAGGGCACGGTATTTTGAGCCGTGATGGTGCGAGGGTTTACTACGCCTGAAAAGCGAATAAACTCAGTTCCCTGATTAATAGCAATCTGCTTTTCACCCCGCACACGGAGGTTGCCATTATTCATGACCTCCAGCACCGAGACCGTAATCGTGCCTGTAAACGTATTGTTCGCTTGGGAGCCACCGCCTCCCGTAAAGTCATTGGCCGCCTCAATATCAAAGCCATACTCCGCCAGGGTATCTAGCACGTCGGGCAACTGAGTTAGCTCCAGACTTGCACTACCAGCACGGTTCGCATTGGACTGAGAGTTCTTACTAGCGCTGACTTCTTCATCCAGCACAATGGTCAGAATATCTCCTATCGTGCGCGGCCGACGATCTTCAAAAAGCGGCTGATAGCCGCGACGCGCCTGATAAATAGAGCCATTAGGAACAGGTGGCGGACGGTCGATGATAGTGATTTGCTCTTGTTCGCCGACGACAGAGGCACGCGGGATTTGCGCGCACCCTGCAGTAACCAAAACGACCAGCGCTAGGCTAGCGAGTATGCAGCGGCGTAACACAACGTTTAATTCCAACATAACGCGACCCGTTAAGATGCCCTGATGATCAATGACATTAGAGCTGACTCAGTCGCGCTAGCATTTCGTCACTGGTGGATACAGCCTTGCTATTAATTTCATAAGCACGCTGTGTTTGAATCATATTCACCATTTCTTCCACAACGTTTACGTTAGAGGTCTCTACATAACCTTGAAAGAGTCGTCCGGCACCGTTATTGCCAGGCGCATTCTGGTTAGGTGCACCGGAGGCACCGGTCTCCAGATAAAGATTTCCACCAATGCTTTCTAAGCCAGCGGGATTAATAAAAGAAGCAACGTTAATCTGCCCAATATCAGCATCCTGAGCGATACCAGGTTGACGAACACTCACGGTACCGTCTTCACCGATGTTGACCGATAGCGCATTGGCAGGCACAAAGATAGCTGGCTCCAGCGGGTAGCCATTCGCCGTGACCATCTGGCCATTTTCATTGAGTTGAAAACTGCCATCGCGGGTATAGCCAAGCGTCCCGTCTGGCATCAACACTTGGAAAAACCCCTCACCATCAATCGCTAGATCACGGGAATTACCTGTCTCTTCCAAGCTGCCCTGCGTATGCAAACGCTCGGTGGCAACGGCGCGTACACCCGTACCAATCTGCATACCTGACGGTAGGCGGTCCTGAATATTGTTCTGGGCCCCAGGCTGGCGCATATTTTGGTAGAGTAGGTCTTCGAATACCGGGCGCGAACGTTTAAAGCCATTGGTGCTGACGTTCGCCAAGTTGTTCGAAATAACATCTAGTTTGGTTTGCTGAGACTCTAGCCCGGTCTTGGCAGTCCACAAAGACTTAATCATACGTAAATTCCTTTGGCTGAGTGGCTGCGATTAGCCCTGAATAGATAAAATACTGTTAGCTCGCTGAGCATTTTCATCCGCCGTACTTAGCATCTTCATCTGCATATCGTAGCGGCGCGCCACGTCAATCATGGAGACCATGGCATCCACGGCGCTGACGTTACTGCCCTCTAGAGCGCCACTTACCAGACGCGCCTCTTCATCAGCTTGAAGTACGCCTGGCGCACCATCATCGCCAGGAGGCGCCCTGAACAAACCATCCTCACCACGCTCCAGGGCCTGTTCATCCGGTGTAACGAGTTTGATGCGGCCAACGTCCACCATTGCCTCAGGGCCCTCTCCTTGAGGAATGGCACTAATCGTGCCATCTGCCCCAAATGAGATTTGCGCGCCCTGTGGAACAGCAATCGGCCCAGCGTCCCCCATCACAGGGCGGCCCACGCTAAGTAGCACACCGTCGCTATCGAGCTGCAAATCACCGCGACGGGTATAGGTCTCTGTGCCATCTTCTGCTAATACCGCCATCCAGGCGTTTCCTTGCATGGCCACATCTAACATACGTCCAGTTCGCTCGATGGGGCCTTGTGAGAAATCCGTACCCGGCGTGGTTGTCACCGCCGACACCCTTGTTGGCAGGATACCTGCGCCCTCGATGGGTACCGAGCGCGCAGCCTGCAACTGAGCACGAAAACCAGCGGTGGATACATTCGATAGGTTATTGTTCACTACCGATTGCTGGTCCATCGTGTGTTTAGCGCCACTCATGGCGGTGTATAGCATGCGGTCCACAGCACTAACTCCTTATCAACAAACGATCATCAAAGATTAATAATGGTCTGCAGGAGCTCGTCCTGAGTGCTGATCGACGTCGAGTTCGCTTGGTAGGCACGCTGCGCAACAATGGTATCCACCAGCTGTTTAGCAAGATCAACGTTAGAGTTCTCTAACACACCAGATTCGATGGTACCAAAAACGCCGGTACCACCAGTACCTAGAATGCCGATACCCGATGCGTTAGTTTCACGCCATGCATTATCACCTATAGACTGTAGACCTTCTTCGTTAGCGAAGTTAGCCAATACAATTTGCCCCGCATCGCGGCGCTCTTCATTGGTATAAATACGAATAACACGACCCTCGCGCGTTATTTCTAAGCCAGCAAGGCTGCCAGAGGTATAACCATCTTGCGTGAGCGTATTTTGTACAGAGTTATTGTTAAATTGTGTAGTACCGGTCAAAGTAAAGTCATAATTAAGCGGGTCTGCACCATCACCCACGATAAATTCTAAATCTGCAAAGGCTTTTGTAGCACCTGGATTATCAGCTGCTGTTGCACTGAATGCATCAGCAGCGGCTTGGCCATTGGCTGATGCACCATTTTCTGCAAGCGCAGCAGGAGTACCGGGAGTGCCGGGAGTGCCGAAAGTAAGTCGATACCCAGCATCCGCAACACCTATAACCGCATCTTCATCTCGAGCTCCAGTTACTCCTACATCACTATATTTAAGGAGTTGGCCATTGCTGTTAAACCTTAGCCAAAAAGAATTATCCAAATCGACTGGCCCAACATTAGGATCCCCATCAAATGCAAGCTTCCCATCGACGGCTTGAAATGCTTTCCAGGTATTATCATCTACCTTTTCATAGTACATTGTGACATTTCGTTCATTTCCCAAAGAATCGAAGGTAGTGAAACTATTTGAGTAATGATACGAAACATCGATTTCGAGTGGATCGCCATTAGCATCATACGCGCCGTCATTATCGACTGTTATTAAAGCCCCATTTCCATCCACCGCTTGAACAGTTGCTTGCTGCAAACCCTGCCCAGGCACTGTGCTCGCATCCAGGTTATAGGTAGCCGTCACATCAGCAGTCGCCTTTGCGGGAATATCAGCTGTTGGAATATTTAGTGCTTGAGGAGCTCCGCCTGGAACAACAGCTGAAAAAGGATCATTAGGATCAGAAAGGCCATAACCTGTTAACCGTTGCCCTGACGCATTGACCAAAAACCCTTGATTATCTTGGCTAAACTGGCCATTACGAGTATAAGCGATTTCACCGTTAGCTTGTTCTATACGATAAAAACCTTCGCCTGCCACCGCTAGATCCAACGTGCGACCTGAGGTTTCCAAATCGCCTGCCGTAAAGTCTTGACGAACATCCGAAATTTTTACCCCCAGACCCACTTGGCTACTTGCACCGGCAAATACATCAGAAAATATTGCACCTGAGCTTTTAAAGCCTACGGTTTGCGAGTTAGCAATATTATTGCCGAGAATTTTAAGGTTTTCGGACTGGGCATTCAGACCACTTAATGCTTGAGAAAAGCTCATTTTTTTCTCCTAGAAACAGGCTATGTTAGAGATCAAAGAATTTGTTTCACGTCATTCAGGCTGATTTGCCCGTAAATGGCCCCAAGGTCCAGCCGAACACCGCCATTGCCATCGTTGGGTGTCACGCTATTAACAATGGCGTAGTTAAGGGCAGTAGACTCAATCACTTCGCCTTCGGCGTCCGTTGCTTCTAGCTGCACTGTATAGCGATTACTGGCGACAACATCACCCTGATCATTTTTTCCATCCCACTGGAAAGACTGCACGCCCTCTTCAACAGAGCCCAAGTCGTAGCGACGGATTACCTGGCCGCCTTGACCCAAAATCGTTGCCTGCACATTTGCTGCTGGTTGCGCTAGCTCAATACCAAAGGGCGTAGAGTAAGGCTGGCCTTCACCATCCTGCTCCAACATGATCTGACGACCAGGCACCATGACGCCTTGGCCAATTAGCCCACTCGCCTGCAGCGCCTGGTTGGCATTCATTTGGCTGGTAATGCTTTCCAACGTCGAGTTGAGCTGCTCAATGCCACTGACGGTGTTGATTTGAGCAATCTGTGACGTCATCTCCGCGTTTTCCATCGGCTTCAGAGGATCTTGGTTCTGAAGCTGGGTGATAAGCAGCGTCATAAAACTATTACGTAGCTCTTCTGACTGGCTCTGCTGTAGTTGAACGCCACCACCATTAATATTGGATAACGTTGCTGGGTTAATTGTGCTCATCGTTAGCCCTCACCGAGCGATAGAGTCTGAACCATCATCTGCTTGGTTGTGTTGAAAACCTCTACGTTGGCCTGATAGGAGCGCGATGCCGAAATCATATTGACCATCTCATGGACCGGCTCAACATTCGGCTTAGCAACGTAGCCATCTTCATCAGCCGCTGGGTGGTTCGGCATATACTCCATGCGCAGCGGTGAATCGTTTTCCACAACCTCAGTAACCCGGACGCCGCCAACACCGTAGCGGTTAGACTGTGCCTGGGTTTCAAACATCACCTGCTTTGCGCGGTAGGTTTCACCATCGGGCCCTGCCACGCTATCGGCATTGGCCATGTTGCTTGCCGTTACATTCATACGCTGCGCTTGGGCGCTCATCGCAGAACCGGCAATATCAAACGCTGAAAACATCGACATCGCTTATTTTTCTCCTATTACTAGGTTATTCAGGTTGCATCGCATTTTTCAGACCCTGAATACGACGGTTCATAATGGTGAGCGCCGCCTGGTAGCGCACAGCGTTATCCGCGAACTGGGTTCGCTCACGGTCCATGTCAACGGTGTTACCATCCAGACTCGGCTGATCCGGAACACGATAGAGCAGCTCGGTGCTTCCAGCACCACGCCATGCGGGGCCTTCTCCTGCCAAGTGCTGTTCGGAGGTGCGCGCTAACGCTAAGCCGCCATTTGGCTGCTGTTGAGACTGTCCGCCTTCAACGGCTTTTTTCAGTTCACTAGCAAAGTCAATGTCGCGCGCCTTATAGTTGGGCGTATCCGCATTGGCAATGTTAGCGGCTAGCACTTGGTGACGTGCTTGGCGCAGGCCCAGCGCCTGCTGATGGAAGTTAAAGGCAGATTCAAGCTGATCAATCATGCCGACCCTCGCTCGCTGAGAGGCAGAAATAAACCGGAAATTGTTGATGATGAATAATATGCTCCACTCTTTCACCTTAAAGCATGGAACAGCTACCGTTTACACCAGCATTTCCCATGATGCGTAGGATACTTTTGCATTACACTCCCATGCTGATGTTTACCATCTGATTTTCTATACTGGGCGACTTTACCCATGCGCTATTTGCTGCACATTGTTGCACGCTACTCAGCAGTTAAGTCATTGTTGTTACTGCTATGTGTTGGCCTATCCCAACCCTCCTGGGCAGAAACAAGCGATCAGTCACTTGTTGAAAGCGTCCAGCAATTTCTCTATCAAGAAGCACAGGCCCTGGGACAAGAGGCAGTCATCAATATCGCACCGCCATCCCCCCATTTACCCACCTGCATACAGCCAACACCCTTTCTTACTAACCCTAACCAAGCTCCTATTGGGCGTGTTTCTGTAGGCGTTAGGTGTGGAGCTGATGGGCGTCAAGTACGCTACCTGCAGGCAGAAGTAGATGTCATTGGCAGCTACGTTGTGGCAAGCCAAGATATTGATAGAGGCACGTTGGTTACCGCAGCTATGCTCGACCAGCGAGAAGGCAACCTTAGCGATTTATCTAGCCAATCGCTGACCGACCAGGCCGATATTGTCGGCAAAGTAGCTCAGCGGCCTATCCGTAGTGGCAGCACGTTTCAGGCGCATTTCCTGCAAGCACCTAGCCTCGTGGAACGCGGGCAGCGCGTAACAGTCATAGCAGAAGGAACTGGCTTTCGTGTCTCTCGAGAGGGGGAGGCGCTTGCTGATGGGGCACAAGGAGAAACCATTCGTGTGCGTTTTGGTTCTCGTGAAATAATGACGGCGCGGGTGATCGGCCAAGGCACATTAATGGTGGATTTTTAGCCTAAGACCTAAAGTGTTTAGCATCTAGGCCGATAGATAGTAATACAGCGCGCGGCGCCCCAACGTTGACGATGAGGCCAACAACGTGAAAATTGATAACCTTAATCCGCTGCTTCGCAATACTCCAGCGCAGCAGCGTGATGACGCACAGAAGGTAGGTGAAGCAAAGCAGCCTGAAACGGGTAATACTACCCGTGAAGCGACTCAGCTCAGCCAATCTAGCATCGATAGCAGCCAGGATATCGACATGGCTAAGGTACAGGAAATTCGTGATGCTATTCGTAAGGGACGGCTCGAAGTGCGTGCCGACCGTATTGCGGATGGTCTAATTGCCAACTTGAAAGATCAGTAAATCTACCTATGAGCCTTTCACGCCTACTCTCCAGTCAGTTGCAACGCCTCGAGGATTTGATTGCTTTACTCTCCAGCGAACAAGAGCAGTTGACCAAAGGCAGTATTGATGGCGATATATTGACTGATATCGCGGGTAAGAAACAGGCGCTTCTAGAAGAACTAGAACGCATGGAGGTATTACGTCGCGGTGTACAGGCAAAGCTTGGCTATCCAGAAGGCGCTCCTGGCGCGAAGCTGGCGGCCACAGATGCTGAATGCCTAGCAACCTGGGAAAGCTTGCTAGAAAAAAGCGAGCGGGTTTCACGAATGAATGCATTAACCGGGCAAATGCTCTCATTGCGTATGAAGCATAACCAGGAGATGCTGGACTACATTCGCCAAATTGCAGAAAAAACGCTCTACAAGCCCAACGGGCGCAATAGTGCTCAGCCGGGCCGCATTAATGCCTCTGCTTAACAAGCAACCATAGACAAATACTATACAAAGCGCTTCAATGGGAACAATATCGTTCACCATCGGAGCTTGTTATGCTGCCTCATCTTCCAGAAGGTTTCACCGCCGTTGTGGCAGGTGCAAATGGCGGTATAGGAAGCGCCATACTGCAAAGCCTGCTTTCATCTCCGCAAACAGGGCATGTGATTGCGGTTAGCCGCTCCCCCCTCGTTTTTGAACATCCCAAGCTTGACTCAATCACTGCGGATATCACCACCACCACAGGCCGACAAGCACTCTGTGAAAGGGTAAACGGCCGACCTGTCCACCTACTCTTCAACGCGATCGGGCTGCTTCACGATGCCTCCCAAAGCATACAGCCAGAAAAGCGCTTGGAGCAGTTGGATGAAGTATCATTTGCCCAGGTGATGCATATTAATGCGGCCACCCCAGCCCTGCTACTCGCTGCTCTAAAGCCTTCTCTACAGGGCAAGCACGCTACCATTATTGCCAGCCTTTCTGCTCGTGTAGGATCTATCACTGACAATGGGTATGGTGGCTGGTATAGCTATCGTGCTAGTAAAGCCGCGCATAATATGCTGTTGAGAACCGCCGCTATTGAGCTTAAGAGGCTTAATAAACAGTCGATTGTTCTCTGCCTCCATCCCGGCACTACGGACACTCCTCTCTCAAAGCCTTTTCAAGCCCGTGTACCTACCGAAAAGCTATTTAGCGCAGAGTTCGTGGCGAAACAGTTAATTGACGTCATGGCCAAGCGCTCGCCCGAAGAGACCGGCAGCTTCTGGGACTGGGCAGGTGAACCTATTGACTGGTAAAAGCAGAGCAAAAAAGCCCCGAACACAGCATGTTCGGGGCTTTTCTTCGGCGCAACAAAAAACCCAGCCATTTGGCTGGGTTCTCTGCGGTATAAGTGCCTGACGATGACCTACTCTCGCATGGGGAGACCCCACACTACCATCGGCGCTAAGCGGTTTCACTTCTGAGTTCGGCAAGGGATCAGGTGGTTCACGCGTGCTATGGTCGTCAGGCGTAACGGGTAATGCATATCATGCTGATGCGTTAGTGACGTGTTTTGTGATCGTCTCTTTCCGTCAGCGCCTTGGCTGGCGGCTGCGTATCCGGTGTTCTGAGTGCGTTCACACTCGTTCGTTATCACT
>NZ_JBITWC010000009.1:0-144289 GCF_044543515.1 Vreelandella lionensis
CAGAGCGAGAAGCCATGTATTATGAGCAACAGAGTCAGGCAAATAAGGCTGCTTGACTCAAACTAACGGGTCTCCGAGAAAGCCGGTACGGTTCAGGTCGTAGGTTCAAGTCCTACTGGGCCCACCATTTCCAAGTCTCTCCCCCTAGATTGCCTTCTTCTTAAGCCGCTGACCAACGTCAGTAAACGGCTCCTTTGCCATATTCTCTATTTCTCAAAGCCTCATGTCTCTCTGTGGGCTTTTCCACCGATGATCCCCCTCGAACACCCCGTTCCTCCCAAACCTCTTGCCCCACCAGAGTGATTGTGGTTGTGAATAAAAATCCGTATCATTCGTCTTACTATAACGAACTCCTCATACCCGTTGAGACTCACTCATGCTCCGTAAAACCATGCCGTTTTCCGTCGCGCCGTTGCCTGCCGCTATTCGCCGTTCACTGGTGGTGTCGCTCGGTGGAATGCTGAGCGTTGCGCCGCTGGCCGCGCTTGCCCAAGAAGAAACCATTAACACCGGTACCACCGTGGTCACTGCTACCGCGTTGAAGGTAGATACCCCCGAGGTAGAAACGCCTCGCGCGATCTCTACCGTGAGCGCAGAAGAGCTGGAAACCCGTGGCGTTAATAAGTACGACGAAACGTTCCAGTATCGTTCTGGCGTTGTTTCCCAGCCCTATGGCGATGACAACAACACGGATTGGTTCTTCTTACGTGGCTTCAGCGCGGAAAGTGCGACCTACCAAGACGGCCTGCGTTTATTCCGCACCGGCGGCTACTTCTGGTGGATGAATGAGACGTTTGGCGTTGAGCGGGTGGATTTACTGAAAGGCCCGGCCTCTATTTTGTACGGTGAAGCGCCTCCCGGCGGTGTGATTAACGCCATCAGCAAGCGCCCGACCAGCGAACCACAGGGCACGTTGGAAATTGAGGCGGGCAACCAGCAGCATCGCCAGGTGGGCATTGATGTCTCTGGCCCGGTGGCCGAGCGTGACAATATGCGTTACCGCATGGTCGGGCTTTATCGCGATGGGGAAGGGGAGCTTAACGGTAGCGAGAAGGAGCGCTACTACTTTGCGCCTAGCCTGGAAATGGATGTCAGCGACGATACCACAGTCACTTTCCTAGCCAGCGTGCAGAAAGATGAGGGTGTGCCCACTACCGGTTTCTTCCCTGCGCTGGGTACGCTGAACGACTCTCCGTTCGGCCAAATCGACCCCGAGACCAACCTAGGTCAGCCGGATTACGACCGTTTAGATCAGCGCCAAGTGGGCATTGGTTACGAGCTTGAGCACCAGATCAACGATACGTGGGAGTTCCAACAGAACGCTCGCTATACGCATTTAGATCTTGAGCTGCGTAATGTTTATCCCAACTCGTTTGTTACCCCGCCGCGCAGTATTTCCCGTGGCGTGATTGATCGCGACGGCGAGTACGATGCGTTCAACATCGATAACCGCTTGATTGCACGCACCTACACCGACAACACGGAAAACACCTTGCTGGTGGGCGCGGGCTATCAAGAGTTGAACCTGAACTACACCAACCGCGATAGCTTCCGTACCCTGGGCGATGGCTCTACGTTCTTCGCCAACGTGGATACCGTAGACCTCTACAACCCGGATTACGCCGCTTTTACCGCGCCGGATACCGGCGACCCCACCCAGCATGATGTGGACCGCCGTCAGTTTGGTATTTACGTGCAGGACCAGCTGCGCGTCGCGGATAAATGGGTCTTCCTCGCGGGTGCACGCTACGACAGCGTGGATAGCAGCGACGACTTCAGCGATGTCACCGGTAGCAGCAGCCAGGGCTACGATGACGAGCAGCTATCACTCACCGCTGGCGCCATGTACCTGGGCGATAACGGCATTTCACCTTACCTTAGCTACAGCGAGTCATTTACGCCAGTGGCAGGCATCGGGCCGGATGGTGCTAGCTATGAGCCGCTGGAAGGTAGCCAGCTAGAAGCCGGTGTGAAAATTGCCCCGTTTGATGTGGATGGCTATGTGACCGTTGCCGTGTTTGACGTAGAAGAAGACAACACGCTGATTTCCACCGGCGCGCCGGTGCAAGAGCAGGCTGGCGAGCGTCGTTCCCAGGGTGTGGAGATTGAAGGTGTGGGCTACCTCACTGATGATCTACAGCTCACCGCGGCGTATACCTACACCGATGCGCGCTACGATGTTAGCGATGCCCAGCAGGATGAGCGTGTGCCGCTGGTGCCTTTCCATATGGCTTCAGCGTGGCTGGATTACGATATGAGCAGCAGCTTGCCTGGGCTTTCCGTTGGGGCGGGCGTGCGTTATATCGGTGAAACGTCTCCGAGTCCTGGCAGCGGCATTAACCGCGATGTGCCTTCCACTACACTTTACGATGCCATGGCCAGCTACGATATTAACGACAGCTGGACCGCGCAGGTAAATGTGAACAACATCACCGATGAAGAGTACGTGAGCGGCTGCGATTTCTACTGCTATTACGGTGCTTCTCGCAGCGTGATCGGCAGCGTGAAGTACCGCTGGTAAGTGATCAGTAAGCGTCAACCAACAACGCCCGGCTTTAAGCCGGGCGTTGTCGTTGTGGGTCTGTTAGGGCGTGGCCATGGCGTTGGCGTACAGTGCGCAATCCTGGGTATAGCACTGGCAGGCGGCGGCCACTAATCCGCTGCGGTCTAGAATGATGATGTCGCCACGGTGGTAGCTAATCAATCCGCGTTGCTGCAGGGCAAGGGCGGCGAGGGTAATGCCTGCCCGTCGAACGCCTAACATCATGGCAAGAAATTCATGGGTAAGCTGTAAATGGTCGCTTTGAGCGCGGTCCTGCGTCATCAGCAGCCAGCGGGCGAGCCGCTCTTCAATGCGGTGAAAGTGGATGCAGGCCGCTGAATTGGCCAACTGGTTCATCACGATATATAGATAGCGCATGAGCCGCTGGTGCAGCGTTGGGCTGGTGGGTAGCAATGCTTGAAACTGCGCAGCAGGGATCCGCAAAGCAACACCTGCACCTTGCACCACGGCCAGCAGCGGCGCTTTGTTGAAGCCCAGCACTAGGGCAATACCGAGCATGCCTTCAAGGCCTGCCATAGTGACTTCGAGGCGGCTATCGTTGTTAAGAATGACGATATTGGAGACGAAGCTATCGATAGGGAAATAGGCGTACGTCACCGTGTCGGTCGGCTGATAGATAACTTCGCCAAAGGCGAGCGGCACCACTTCACAGCAGGCGGCTAAAGCAGCCTGTTCGGCGCTTGGCAGGTCAGCCAGCAGTCGGTTGGTATTGATCGCGTGGGAAATAGAAATCATGCGCCTCTCCGGTCAAATGAACCTGGCAAACGGCACAATGATGGTGGTTCTCATTTTGATGTCGGCTGCAGATGGGGTTCCAGTGATGGATGGCCCATCGGCATATTACCATTTGGTAAATCACCCGTCGGCACGCTAGCGTACACAACTCGCGCTTATCTTAGAGCACTTAGGGATCTATGGAGGGGTTAGCATGCCACCGTCACGGCTGGATATTTCAGCAGTCGGTCGTATTCGTTTTTGACCCCCGCGTAACACTCACAGACGCGGTCTTCTAACCCTTGCCTGTCTAGCACCGTAATGTGGCCTCGGTTGTAGGAGATCAGCCCCGCCTTTTGCAGTTTTCCGGCAGATTCCGTTACCCCTTCGCGGCGCACGCCTAACATGTTGGCAATCAGCTCTTGCGTCATAATCAGCTCATTACCGGGCAGCCGGTCTAGACTGAGGAGTAGCCACCGACACAGCTGTTGATCCAAGCTATGGTGGCGGTTGCACACCGCCGTTTGCGCCATCTGCGTGAGTAATGCTTGGGTATAGCGCAGCAGTAGGCGTTGCATGGTGCCTGCTCGGTCAAACTCACGCTTGAGCAGGTGGCTTTTTAGGCGATAGGCCTGCCCAGCACTTTGTACGATGGCGCTAGTTAATGTGGTTTCTCCCCCCATAAACTGAGAAACGCCCACTAAGCCTTCGTGGCCTACCACGGCAATTTCTGTTGAATCACCGTTCTCCATAACGCACAGCAGTGAGACGATAGCATCCAATGGGAAGTAGACGTGGCTCATGTGCCGGCCAGATTCAGACAGCGATTGGCCCAGGGTCAGTGATACTTCTTCAAGATGTGGCAACAGGTGTTCGAGTTCTTTTTCAGGCAGTAGGCCAAGCAAGGCATTTTGCTGAAAATGACGCGTTTGAAGCATTGAATATCTCCCTTATTCCTAGCTTTCGCGCAGCGTCTGGTGAAATTGAACGATGTGAGGCGCTTTTTTAAGTGTTTTTTAATCGGCCACTTTGAATGTCGTCCGTCGCCAAACGTACCGTTCTTAAGTATAGGGCGCACGGTAAAAAACTCTGTACGCTATCGCACATAGGGTAGTGGATTCATGAAAGAGTGCGCTGCCCAAAGTGGTAAAAGATCGCGACAAATAACAAACGTTACACATATTTTGTTGCCATGTTCGGTAGCGCACAGTCAATAATGTCAACGGCGTCTAAGGTTGCTTCAGTGAGGCAACGGAGATGCCTAAACAGGATGTTGCACTGCACGCTGCAGGGATCGCGGCGCCACCCTATCGATGAGTATGGCTGCACTGTTACACCACACCAAAGAATAAAAAATGCATCCCGGACCAGATTACACATGGGGAGTGATGTCATGCTGTACGGTGATTGCCATCGCAATAATGATTCTTCAAAAGAGGGGGGAGAGCAGAGTACCGACGAGCGGTTACGCGGTGCCGAGGCCGCCCTGCAGGCCGAAAGAGAGTGGGCACAGGTAACGCTAAACTCGATCGGCGATGCTGTTTTAACCACTGATGTGCAGGGCCGAGTGACTTACTTGAATCGGATGGCAGAGGAGCTTACCGGTTGGGCCAGCAGCGATGCGCTGGGAAAGCCCGTGGAGCACATCCTAAAACTCGTCAATAACCAAACCTTTCACACGGCGACGAACCCTGCACATCGGGCCATGACGGAAAATAGAACCGTCGGTTTGGCCATGAACTGTATGCTGATTCGTCAAGATGGCAGCCAGCTGGAAATCGAAGATTCGGCGGCTCCTATTCATAACCATCAGGGGTTTACGGTAGGCGCGGTGGTGGTTTTTCACGATGCTTGCCAGTCGTTGACGCGTTCCGCCCAGTTTGCCTACCAAGCGCAGTACGATGCGCTAACATCTCTTCCCAATCGTTTTCTGTTTGCCGAGCGCCTTTCCCGCGCTATTGGCTTGGCCAAACGCCACCGGCATCAAGTGGCGCTGCTGTACCTGGATATCGACAACTTCAAGTGCATCAACGACTCCCTAGGCCATGCCCTGGGCGACCGCTTGCTACAGGCAGTGGCTGAACGCCTGGGCGAGTGTATCCGCATTACGGATACCGTCTGTCGTCAAGGGGGCGATGAGTTCGTCATTCTGCTCAGTGAGATTGAGCACGCGCAGGATGCGGTAAGAGTCGCTGAAAAAATTCTAGCCACGTTAGCTAAACCCTGCCTGATGGGGCATGTCGAGCGCTCTATCAGCGCCAGTATCGGGGTTAGTTTATATCCAGACCACGCCAGCAACGAACACGAATTACTCAATAACGCCGACGCCGCCATGTATCACGCCAAGCGAAGTGGCCGTAACCAGTATCAGGTATTTCAGGACGGTATTGATGTCATGCACCTGTCGCTGAAGCATCGGCATTCGTGATGTGACCCAGCTGTCCGTGAAGTGAGACTAATTTACCGAGGCTTGCCATACGCTGCTTTCAGTAGGGCCTTCCGCTAAATCGGCGCAGGTATCCACGCGCCATAGCGTGGTGGCCCGGCAGTGAACGATGAGTTTTCCTTGCTGCTGGCCGAGCTGCCACTGCCAGTGTATCTCCCGCGTTTCGTCGTCGCCGTGGTCGCTGATCAGAGTAAGCGTTGGCTGCGCGGCATCTGTGCTGAGGTGTGTTAACGCAGCAATTTCGGCGCTTTGCTGCGCGGGAGTTAATTGCGAGCCGCCGCGATAGCCGGGCAAAAAGCGCTGCTGGTGGGCTTCAGCCTGTAAGAAAGGCAGGGCCTGTTCTGGCGTGATACGCCCATATTTGCGCACATTGGGCAGTATGATCACGCTTGCGGCGAGCCGGCAGCCGCCGAGGTGGCTGCTCTCCCATACCTCGAACGGCAGTGGGTGCTCTGCCACCGTGCTGGCGAGCGCTTTGAACGTTTTATAACCGTACTTGGCGCAGCATTTGTCCTTGGTGCCGTGGGTGCAGCAGAGCACGAGGTCCTCTAGCAGCGGCGGCTGCTCCCACTGGCTAAGGCTGGTACCGCTTTGAAACGCACTGAAAAACGTCTCTAACTCCCATCGTGCTACCCGAAAACGACGCCGCTCCGGCATCAGAAAGATCTGATGCTGGTACTTTTCCATGCTCGGCTGTTGGATCAGGTTGATGCGCAGGCCATCGTCAGCCAACGTATCCAGCGTTTGCTTTAATGAATCGCTCATATCGCTGGCGTGGCGTAGTTTGCGCAGCCACTTTGAACGCGGCCAGCTGAGCAGTAAGTTGCGCTCGGCATGGGCGGCGCTACCGGCCAGCGGGTCGTGCTGTTCACGGCTTAAATCAGCGCAGAAGGTATGGTTCATAGGGCCGCCTGTAACGTCGCCGAGGTGAAGGGCACGCACACTGGGCTGCCGCTAGCAGGGTCGCGCAGAATATGGGCATCCAGGTCGAAGACGCGCTTTAGGTTGGCCGCGGTGAACACATCGTTTGGCGTGCCGCTGGTGACGATTTGCCCGTCGCGCATCATCACTAGATGGTCGGCGTAGGCGGCGGCGAGGTTCAAGTCGTGCAGTACCAGCAGCAGCGTGCGGCCATGGTCGTGAGCCAGCCGAGATAGCAGCGCCAACAGGTCTACCTGCACCTTCAAGTCTAAAAAGGTGGTGGGTTCATCCAGCAAAATTAAATCGGTCTGTTGGGCGAGCACCATCGCGATCCAGCAGCGCTGGCGCTGGCCACCGGAGAGCGCTTCCACATCCCGGTCGGCAAACTCGGTAATGTGCATATAGCTCATCGCTTCTGCGATGGCGGCGGCATCCTGCTGCGGGTCTTTTTTCCAAAATCCTTGGTGGGGGAAGCGCCCCATCCCCACCAGCTGTTTTACGCTCAACCCCTCGGGGGCGATGGGGCCTTGCGGCAAAATGCCTAGCCGCTGGGCGACCTCCCGGGTGTTGCTGCGATGAATGTCCTTGCCATCGAGATAGACATGCCCGCCGCTAGGCGTCAGCGTTCGCGCCAGGGTTTTTAGCAGGGTCGATTTACCGCTGCCATTGGGCCCCAGAAGCACCGTGAGTTGGCCTTCCGCTACAGCAATATCCACTCCTTGCAAAATGCGCTTGGCATCGTAGCCAGCGTGCAGGGCGTCAGCGGTGAGTCGTGATGCAGGATGGGAATAGGCGGGCATAAAGTTGGCTCAGGCAGGCTCAGTCACGAGATCAAGGCAGCCAGCACCCTAAGGCAAAATATTCTCATTTTCAACATTGTTCTTTCTGGCACCCCGTTCCCTGTCATTTCGTTATATCGAACCGTTCGTTCGAAGTGATAGACCTCTCTACTCATTTATGCATAATATAATCATTATCATTTAGATATGCGTTAGCATTTAAGTGATAGCTAATACCAAGGGGTCATTCACATCACGCAGGGGAGTCAGCATGACACAGATGAAAAAAGCCGCTTTCTGGCCAACGGTGACGTTAGCAAGTTTAGTGGCAGCCACTCAGGCCAATGCCCAGCAAGAGGCAACTGAGATGGGGCAGTCGCTCAGCGAGTCATCGCCTACGATGGTCGTGACAGCGACGCGTAGCCGCAGTGAAGAGGGGCAAACACCGCAGCGAGTAACGGTGATTACCCGTGAGCAGATTGCGCAGCAGCTGGCCATTACCGACGACCCTGGCCAGGTCTTGAGCAACTTGATTCCCTCTTTTTCACCCAGCCGCCAGAAGCTTTCCAATGCGGGTGAAACGATGCGTGGACGCGATGCGCTGTTCCTGATCGATGGCGTGCCTCAGTCCAATCCGCTGCGCGATAGCTCTCGCGATAGCTATACCATTGACCTTTCCATGGTCGAGCGGATTGAAGTGATTCACGGGGCCAGCGCTGAGCATGGTTTGGGGGCCACCGGAGGTTTGATTAACTTCGTTACCCGCCGGGCCGAAGGGGGCGGTATTAACCAAAGTGCGGGCATTAGCTTCACCGTGGACGACGATCTGCACTCGGAAGGCTTGGGCAACAAGCTCAACTATCGCATTAGCGGCCAGCAGGGCGACTGGGATTTTGTAGCCGCGGCCACCCGCCAAGAGCGGGGCGTGTTTTACGATGGCGGCGACCGTCGCGTGGGCATTGCCTATCCCGGCGAGCTGCAAAACTCTGAAAGTTACGACCTGTTCGGCAAGTTAGGCTACTGGATCGACGACAATCAAAATATCGAGCTGTCGCTCAATCATTTTGATTTGGAAGAGGGCGACGACTACGTGCCCGTGGTGGGCGACCGCGAGGCGGGAATCCCGACCAGCGCCGAACGTGGCACACCCGACGGCGCGCCGGGCTTTAATGAAGTCACCACCGCCCGCTTGGCGTACTCCCACGCGGATTGGTACGGCAACGCGGTCGATGCCCAGGTGTATCGCCAGCGCTTCCGGGCACGCTTTGCTACCACGCCGTTCTTCCCTTACCTGGATGGCAACGGCAATACCCAGTTCGACCAAACCCGTAACGAATCGGATAAGCAGGGCGCCAAGTTCACCCTGAACCGCCAGGGCATGCTGGATGACCGGCTCGGCGTGACGGTGGGGTTAGACATCCTCGAGGATGAAACCCGCCAAATGCTGGTAGAGACCGGGCGCACCTACGTGCCGGAAAGCCGCTACAGCAACATTGCGCCGTTCTTGCAGGGGCAGTTCAAAATCGCCGACCCGCTCACGCTGCATGCCGGTGTTCGCCATGAGCGCGCCGAGCTTGAGGTGGATGCCTACGAGACGATTGACCGTAGCAACGTCACTCAAGATAACGTCGCGGTAGGGGGCGGCAATCCCAGTTTCGATGAAACGCTTTATAACGTGGGTTTGACGTACCAGGCCACGGAGTGGGCGCAGCTGTATGCCAGCTACTCGGAAGGCTTTGGTATGCCGGACGTTGGTCGCGTGCTGCGGGGCATTGGCGAACCGGGGCAGGATGTGGATACGCTGCTTCAACTGCAGCCCATCGTGACCGATAACCAAGAAATTGGCGCGCGCTTTGACTGGGAGCGTTACGGCCTGGAAGTCAGCTACTACGAATCGAACTCTGACTTTGGCCAGCGTTTGGCCGAACAGAACGGTACGTGGGTGGGCAGCCGGGAGAAAACCGAAATCCAAGGGGTGGAAGTGACCGGCAACATGCAGGTCAATGACCACCATGACCTGTCGCTCTCCTACGCCCATACCCAAGGCAAGTCAGACCAAGACGGCGATGGCAGCGTGGACACCAAGCTTACCGGGATCAATATTGCGCCCGATACGCTCAAGCTGGGCTGGAGCGCCGTATGGAACGACCGTCTCTCGACCCGCCTACAGGGCAGCTATTACTTCGACCGCAGCGTCGATAACCCGGCGCTCGACTTTAATGGCTACGGATTGGTGGATGCCTCGCTGGCCTACCAGCTCCCTACGGGGCAGCTATCGCTGGGTATCGAGAACCTGACCGACGAAGACTATCTCACCTATTACTCTCAAGCCGCTCGCATCAGCGATGAGTACTACTTCACCGGTCGTGGGCGCACGTTCACGGTAGGGTATCAGCTGGATTTTTAAGGCTTAACGCTGGCGCGCCCGATACAAGAGATAAACAAAGAAGGGCGCGCCAATGCCCGCAACGAAAATACCGGCAGGCAGGTCGTTAGGCAGAAAGGCAACGCGGCCAAGCAGGTCGGCATAAAGCACGATTAATGCACCTACCAGTGCGGATGCAGGCAGTAGCCGCGCTAAATGTCGGCCCACCCATCGCGCCGCTAGGTGCGGTGCCATGAGGCCCACAAAGCTGAGCCCTCCCACCACGGCCACTGCAGCACCGGCCAGCACCACGCTACAGCCAAGCAGCACGATTCGGCTGCGCAGTAACGGCACGCCTAACCCTTGGGCTATGCTGTCACCCAGCGCCATCGTATCGGCGTGGCGCGTTAGCAGAACACTCACCGGCGTCGCTAACAGTAGCCACGGCAGCAGGCTGGCCACATCGACCCATTGGGCGGCGTATAAGCTGCCGGTCAGCCAGGTATAGGCGCTCATGGCGGCGGAGTCGTCACTCATCACGATCAGTAGCGTAGTGCCCGCGCCCATTGCGGCGGCTAGGCCAATGCCCACTAGCACCAAGCGCGCAGGGCTAATACCACGCTGCCATGCCAAGCTGACCACGAGCAGAGCGGCGAATAAGGCTCCGAGCATGGCCGCCACCGGTAGCCAGCCGATGCTAACGTGCGAACTGAGCAACGCGATAAAAAGAACGGCGGCCAGCGCCGCGCCGCTGGTAATACCAATAACATCCGGCGAGGCAAGCGGGTTACGCACGATGCTTTGCAGAATGGCGCCTGCCATTGCCAGCGCCGCCCCTACCAGAATCGCTAGCACAATACGCGGTAGCCTAAGCTGCCAAATAATGAACGTCAGCTCGCTATCCGCTGGGTGAATGAGCGAATGCCCAACTTGTAATGGAGGTGTAGGAAAACTCCCCAAACAGAGCGACAGGGCTGCGCTTAGCACAAGCCCCACACTCAATAGCAGCAGCGTGAGACGAAAACGTGTGCCAAGCGCGTTGCTGGCGTCAGAAGGAGAGAGCGCTGCGAGTGTCATTGGCGAGCCATGTTGCGTCGTGCGAGGTAAATAAAGAAAGGCGTACCAATGAGCGCTGTCATTACGCCGACCGGCACTTCCTGTGGAGGGATTAAAAACCGCGATGCCGTATCGGCCAGCAGAAGCAAGCAAGCACCCAAGACGGCACAGCCAGGAAGCATCCAGCGATGGTCAATGCCAAAGAGGCAGCGAGCCATGTGGGGCACGATTAGCCCGACAAACCCAATCATGCCCGCCAGGGCCACTGAGCTGCCTGCCAATACAATCACCACGAGCCCCAGAAGCAGTTTGATGCTGCCCGCGCGCATGCCTAGGCTTGTCACCATGTCATCACCTAATAACAGCGCATTGGCGTGACGTACCAAGAGGGCGCTAAGCACTATGGCACCACCAAACAGCGGTAGCAGCGGCAGTACTAGGTCAAGGTCGCGTCCCGCCACAGAACCCGCTAGCCAATAAAGCACGCTTTCAAAGCTCTGCTGGTCGACCACCAGGAGCCCCTGGCTGAAGGAGACAAACATCGCGGTCACCGCGACCCCTGCCAGCACCACCCGCAGTGGCGAATTTTCGCCATAGCGCCCGCGACTTAGCAACACCACTAAACTTGCTGCCACTAGCGCGCCGAGTAGGGCGGCACTCACATAATGGGCAGGCGTGTGCAGCGGCAGTAGCGCTACCGCCACAACGACGAAAAACATCGCCCCCGCGTTAATGCCTAAAATACCCGGCGAGGCGAGTGGGTTGCGAGTCATGGTCTGCATCAGTGCGCCCGCCATGGCCAAGCTAGCACCCACGAGCGCCGCCACCACGGCGCGTGGCAGGCGCTCGGTGTACAAAATAATATGCGCCACATTAGCGGGATCATAAGCGGTTAGCATACGCCACAGTGCCGACCACTCTAGCGAGGTGGTGCCGAGCATGACGCTGCCGATAAACGCCAGTAGCGTCATGGCAGCGCCTGCTAGCAACCCCGACAACTTAGCGGAGTTGCTGTTCAGCATGAGGGCGGCTCCTGAGTGCATGAAGCGCAGTGTGGCAAGTGGCCATCGGTGGCCGGGGTTAGCTGATAGTAGCGGTAAAGGTCATCCAGCATGGCGTTGGCCGCCAAAATGCCGCCGCCCATCATCCAGCTAACGGGGTCGGCTTCAAATACTTGGCCCTGCTGCACAGCCGTTAGCTGTTGCCACAAAGGGTGAGAAGCCCAGTGTTGGTAGTTGGCCGCAATGGCTGGGTCATCTGGCTCCAGCAGCACAAAGATGACATCAGCCTCAAGCACCGGAATGTTCTCCGTGCTGGCAAGCTTCATCCCCCAGTCTTGAGAGGCCAGCGTCTCGGGTTGTTCAAAGCCCAGCTCATCTAGAATCGAACCGGCAAACCCGCTGGTATAGATCCGCACATGGTCGCTTTTAAAGCGCACCACGGCGACTTTTTGCGGCCATTGGCCCCCTAGCTGATCAGCGATCTGCTGGCGAAAGTCCGCCACGCGGGCTTCCCAGCGCTGCAGCAGCGCTTGGGCTTGCTGTTCGCGCTCGCTGGCCTCGGCCACCAGCGCTAACGTCGTTTTGAAATCATAGACGGTGTTGGCGTAAACGCTGGTGGCCATGGCGCTTAACAGCGGGGCGACGCGTTCGTGCCGAAAGTGACTGGCGATAATGGCATCCGGGTTCAGCCAAGCCACTTTCTCAAGGTTCGGCTGGGTTTCTAGCCCCACGTGCTCAACATTGGTAAGCGCATCGCGTAAATAGCGGTAGGTGGGCTTTTCCAGCCAAGCGTCAACCACGCCAACGGGGGTAATTCCGAGCGCTACGGCACTGTCCGTGGCTCCTTGGTAGAGCGTTACTAGGCGTGGTTGGTCACATTGAGTAGGTAAATCAGCAGTGGTGGCTACTTCATTGGCTATAGCAAAGAAAGGCAGCAGGGTGGAGCAAAGAATAAGCAACACCCGCCACCCTGTGCGGCTGCCATAAGCGTCTGCTGTCTGCATACGTGCCCTTCGGTGTAACGAAGAAAGGCGAAATCATGGCATGTTGTAAAAGCTAATGCAAAGCATTATCAAATAAGGGCTGCCACTACCTCCACCGCCCCAAACACCGCCACCCCGGCGGCCACCGGCCAGCCCAGTGAGCGCAGGCGACGCCACACCAACAGCGTAACGCTCAGGCCAATCGCGGTGGCCAACCAAGAGATAGCGCTGGGGTTTACGGGCACTATCGAGACGCCCAGTACGGCAGCAATCATCATGGGGCCCAGAATCACCAGCCATTGGGGCATGGCGTTCATTCCCGTTGCGCTGCCCAACCGCCGCTGCATCCATAAAAAGGGCACCACTCGCATAAGCAGTGTGCCGAGTGCGCAGATAATGACGGCGATCCACATGGCGCTGCTCATGGGCGGCTCCTCCGTGGTTGGAACGTGACCGTGTAGAAGCACAGCGCGCCGCAGGCGGCTGCAAGGGGAATCGCCACGTTGCTCCACCCGGCCAGGTTTAACCCTAGCGCGGCGAGAATGGTACAAAACATAGCGGCGGCCCAGCGCTTGTCGGTAAAGCGCGGTGCCACCATGGTGAGAAACAGCGCGGGGAGGGCGAAGGGCATGATCTCCCCCAGCAGCGGCCAGCGGGCGGTGACCGCTTCGCCGCCGGTCGCACCCACCGCCGTGCCGATAATCCACACCCCCCACGCCAGCAGCGAGGCGCCTACAAACCAGCTAAACCGCTTCACTTCCGGTAGCTGGGGGAGCCGTGTGAGCGCCAAGGCAAAGACTTGATCGGTCAGGCCGTGCATCAGCCAAGGCCAGTGGCGGCTTTGGGGCAGCAGCGCGGCCAAATTGGGGCCGTACACCACGTGGCGCACGTTGATGAGTAGCGTCATGGCCACCACCAGCCATAGCGGCGCACCAGCGGCAATCATGCCCACGAACAGAAACTGCGAGGCACCCGCGTAGATCAGCGCTGAAATGGCAGCCGCTTCCCAAGTGGTAAAACCGGCCTGGGTCGCTACCAAACCAAACGAGAGCGCGACCGGAATATAGCCGCCTAACAGCGGAATTGCTTCACGCACGCCCTGTAAGGCAGAGCGTAGCGGTGAGTGGTTGGCGTGCACCGTGTGATCGGCTGGCTGGCTCATGGTGGGGTCCCTTCTTGGCCGTAGGTGACGGTGAGTAGCAGGGTGGCTTCATCAGTGTGCGTACGGTACAGGTGCGGCTGGTCGGCCTGAAAGGTGATGCTTTCGCCAGGGGTGAGCGTGGTGGTCGCACCCTCTGGGCCTACTTCTAACCATCCGCTAATGAGCGTCAGCGTTTCCCGCGTGCCCGGGGTATGGGCCTCGGCGTGGCGCAGCGTATTGGGCGCGCAGCGCATCCAGTAGGCATCCACCTGTGGCACGCCCTTACCCTGGTCGATCAACTGTACCTGCACGCCATCCTCACCGAGCGGTACGCTAATCGGTGCCACCAGGGTGCCAAACGGAACGTTGAGTTGGACGGCCAGCCGCCAAATGGTGTCCAGCGTGGGGTTACCGTTGCCCTGTTCTAAGCGGCATAGGTTGGATTTCGCGATGCCTGCCGCGCTGGCAAGCTGCGACAGCGAGAAGCCCTGAGTTTTACGAAGCGTTTGGAGGTGTTGGCCTAACGTAACAAGAGAGTGCGCGTCCATGGTGATTGCCCATTGTTCCTTTTATAGAACGTTCTATATAAGGAACAACGGGCTGTCAATTGACAAGCAATAAAGAAGTGGTTAGGTGAGCTTGCGCGCTCGGCAGGCGGCGGCGGTAAACAGCACGTCGGTGGAGGAGTTGAGCGCTGTTTCGGTAGAGTCTTGTATCACGCTAATCACAAAGCCAATGGCAACGGCCTGCATGGCGACTTCGGTAGGAATGCCGAACAGGCTAGCGGCCATAGGGATCAGCATTAATGAACCGCCCGCCACGCCAGAAACGCCGCAGGCCGCGAGGGCCGACACCACGCAGAGCAGCAGCGCGGTGGGGAAGTCGACGCTAATGCCAAGGGTATGCGTGGTGGCCAGGGTGATCACGGTAATCGTGATCGCCGCGCCGCACATATTGATGGTGGCACCCAGCGGAATGGAGATTGAGTAGGTGTCGGCATCCAGGTCTAAGCGGCGGCACAGCTCCAGGTTCACCGGGATATTGGCCGCCGAGCTGCGAGTGAAAAATGCCGTAATAGCGCTGCCCCGTAGGCAGGCAAACACCAGCGGATAAGGGTTTTTGCGGGTGGCTAAATAGACCAGCAGCGGGTTACTCACCAGCGCCACAAATAGCATACAGCCAATGATCACCCCCAATAGCTGGGCGTAGTTAAGCAGTGCCTGAATGCCCGATTCGGCCAGCGTACCGGCCACCAAGCCGAAAATACCCAGCGGGGCTAAGCGAATCACCAGCGTGACAATACGCGTAATGGCGGCGGATAAGTCGCTAAGCGCTTGGCGGGTAGTGTCGCTGGCTTGGCGCAGCGTTAACCCCAGGCCAATCGCCCAGGCCAGAATGGCAATAAAGTTGGCTTCCATCAGGGCAGTGACGGGGTTGGCCACCGCGTTGAGCAGCAGGTCACGCAGCACGCTAAGAATATCGCTGGGCGGGTTGCCATCAACTTGGCCTGCATCCAGCGCCAGCTCCGTAGGGAACGCAAAGCTGGCCGCCACAGCAATTAGCGCGGCAATCAGCGTACCCGCGACATACAGCACCAATACCGAGCGGATATGGGTGGGTTGGCCTGCTTGGTGGGCGGCAATGGCCGCCGCCACCAGTACGAAGACTAAAATCGGCGCAACCGCTTGCAGCGCAGCAATAAACAGCTGGCCAAGTAGCGCAACATCGCTGGCAATCCCAGGGGTGAATAGAGCTAGCAGCACCCCAGCGGCAATACCAATCACAATTTGAGGGATAAGGCCCAGCCGTAAAATTGGCCGAAAAATGGCATTGACGGTGGCAATCATTGCGCGACTCTCAGGTAGTAGGAGGAGGGATGCGGTGAGGCGGTTAGCCACCACACGCCTGAAAGGGGCAGCATTCTACCAGTTGCGGGCGCATCTTGGGCGTGCATGTAAAAAAACGTGACCCGCTATCTTTGGCCTCAGCGCCAGATTATACTTTGTTGGCTGTGGGGCATTACCGCAGCGCGGCACTTATGCCACCTCCCGCCTGTTAAAAAAAAGAAAAAGGAACGTTCCATGCGTATGAAAGTGTTGTTAGCTGCACTGCTGTTGATGTGTAGTTCGTCGTTGGTCATGGCCGCCGACTACTATGTGGATATCACCAACCGTACTGGCTATACCATTTACTATATGTACGTAAGCCCAGGTGACTCAAAGAGTTGGGAAGAGGATGTACTGGGAAGTGACGTGCTCGCAGATGGGGACACGCAGCGTGTCACGCTAACGGGCTACACGAGCCCCTACTTCGATATCCGTTTGGTCGATGAAGACGACGACAGCTATACCTTCTGGAACGTCGATGTCTCTACCCAAGACATCGTAGTCACATTGGATAATTTGGACTGATCACAAAAACGGCTTGCTACCCAGAAGGGAAGCAAGCCGTTTTAGCATGAGTATGTCTAGTATCAGGATAGCGCCAGAACGTTAAGCAACTGCGCTGGGTTGAGCGACTGACGAGGCGTGCTGGGCAATGTGTAACGGTGTTTTAGACGTTTGGCTAGCGCTGAGTGCGGTCATGTCGGCATAGGCTTGATCGGTGAGTGCTACCACGTCGGGAGACGCTCCCCATTTCAACAGCATGTCGTCGATATGACGCTCAGCCGCTTCAAACTGACCGCAATGGCTCAACAGTTTAGCGATGGTGTAGTCGCACTGCGGAGTATCAAACATCTCTTCCTTGATTTCTCGAATGGCCAATTGCAGGCCCGCTTGGGAAATATCTGTCAATTGATTCAGTTGCATGCCACGACTCCTTGTGAATGCCAACGGCTGCTCTGTGAGAGCAACAAAAAAGACCAAACGCGCTATTTGTACGCGCCTTGTACTTTTCGAGAGTAATACAGGGGGTGGTGAGAATCAATCGCCAAGTTTGGCTGTCTGCAAAAATTCACATGAATCAAAAAATATAAAAAAATCCCCACAATTCGAGTGGGGATTTCGTTGAAAGCGGTCATTAAGATTGCGGCGTTAAAAGGTGAAGGTTGCCAGTAGGGTCACTAAGCAGCCTGTGAAGAAAGACACGGTTGCCACGGTCACCACGTCTAGCTGTCTTGCTTTTGCACGACTATGCTTTTGTTCCATAAGATATTTCTCAAGGTGTTCTCGGCTACCAGGCTGGGTGCCTTTGTAAATATGTTGACGGATCATCTGACCTCCCCAAATGTGGGTAATGTGGGTGATCCCCCTCAAAGAGAACAGCAGTGGAGTTGTCCGTGCTGTTTTAGCACGATTGGCTCACACTCCAAGCATAGACCAGCCGAAGTGAAAGTGAGTTCATAAAAGCTATACAAAATGTTAACAATGGTGTCATGTGCGGGTCATCTTGGACGGTAGATGCAGCTCAAGATGATGCGATTGGCCGTCTAAGGGCACGCGCAGAGGCTGCGCAATAGAGAGTGGCAGTGCAACCCCATCCAGTATCGCAGAGCGCGCAGTGGCCGTGGCCTCCAGCGTCGTTTGTGGCTGGCTGACGCGAATACGGTATTCGCTGCTGCTTAAGGTGACGGTGGCGCTAAACGAGGGCCACGTACTGGGTAAGCAGGGCGCGATCACTAGCCAATCTCCTTCGCGGCGTATCCCAAGAATCCCTTCTATACCGGCCTGGTACATCCAGCCTGCGGCACCGGTGTACCATGTCCAGCCACCGCGCCCTTCATGAGGGGGCACCGAATAGACGTCTGCAGCCACTATGTAGGGCTCCACTCGGTAGCGCGCAGTCTCTTCGGCGGTTAGCGCATGGTTAATCGGGTTGAGCAGCGAGAAGAGTTGATGGGCGTTGTCTCCCTCGCCCTGCTTGGTAAAGGCTAAAATAGCCCACATGGCGGCGTGGCTATACTGCCCGCCATTTTCGCGCATGCCGGGCGGGTAGCCGCTAATGTAGCCGGGGTCGCGCTGGGGGTGATCAAACGGGGGCCAGAAGAGCAGCGCTAACGGCGGGTCGTGACGGATCAGTTGGTGCTTTAACGATGCCATCGCCAAGGCTGCCCGCTCCGGGTGGGCGGCTTCTGATAGGACCGCCCAAGATTGGGCAATCGAGTCAATTTGGCAGGCGTCGCTTTGTTGGCTACCCAGCCAAGTACCGTCGTCGTAGGTCGCGCGCCGGTACCATTGGCCATCCCAAGCATGCTGTTCTAGCGCTGTGCGCAGCGCGTTGGCTTGCTGCTGCCACCGGCTGGCCCGGCGCTCACTCTCGGGGAGCGATGGATGCATGGCGTCATGCTGCTCAGCGTAAGGGATAAACAGGTCTAACGTTTTTATCAGCAGCCAGCCTAACCAAACGCTTTCCCCACGCCCCTCGGCCCCCACGCGATTCATGCCGTCGTTCCAATCGCCGCTGCCCATCAGCGGTAAGCCGTGTTCGCCCAGCTGGGCCAGAGAGATATCCAAGCCCCGTGCGCAGTGCTCATAGAGCGTGGCGGTTTCCTGCGACACGCTAGGTAGGAAGAAGTGCTCCTGCTCCTGGGGTTCCAGTAATGCGCCGCTGAGAAAGCTCACCGGTTCATTCAGCACATCGCGGTCTTGGGAGGTCTCAATGTAGCGGGCGCAGGCATAGGCTAACCACACGCGGTCGTCGGAGATTCGTGTGCGCACCCCTTGCCCCGAGTGGGGCAGCCACCAGTGCTGCACATCGCCTTCAGGAAACTGACGCGAAGCGGCGCGCAGCAAGTGCTGGCGCGTGGTGGCAGGCTGGCTGAAGGTTAACGCCATACCGTCCTGTAGCTGGTCGCGAAAACCATAGGCGCCGCTGGCCTGGTAGAAGGCTGAGCGGGCGGTCAAGCGGCAGGCGATGGTTTGGTACAGCAACCAGCCGTTGAGCATGATATCCATCGCGCGGTCGGGGGTGGTGACCTGAATAGCACTCAACTGGTTGGCCCAATGGCGTTGGAGGGCAGCTAGCTCGTCATCAATATCGGCGTCGCGGTAGCGGGCAATCAGCGCCTGAACGTGTTCGGTAGTGTCGCCTTGGCCTAGCAACACCACGATATCGGCGGTTTCTCCAGGAGCTAAAGAACACTTTCGCTGCAGCGCTGCGCAGGGGTCAAAGCCTGCGCCTATCGCGCCGGAAAGGGGGCGTTTACTGCGTAGCCCTGCTGGGTCTGCAAGGCCTTTACCGTAACCGATAAACTCACTGCGGTTAGCCGTCCAGCTGGTGGGTGGTTCGCCGATATCCAAAAAGGCGACCCTATCTGGAAAGGCGGCATTCCAAGGGTTGGTGGCCAATAGCGCGCCGCTGCCTGCCTCTTGGGCCGTAATGAGAAACGGAGCCGATGCGCTGCGCGATGTGCCAAGCACCCATTCGGCATAGGCGGTGACGGACAGCTTACTTACTCGGTTAGTGTGGTTGGTGATCCTTAAGCGAGAAACGCGTAGCGGTGCTTCTAGGGGCACCAAGTGCAGCAAGGTGACATCAAGGCCATCTGCACGGTGTTCAAACTGGCTGTAGCCAAAACCATGCCTAGCAACATAGCGCCCAGCATCGCGTAGTGGGCTGGCGGTTGCGGTGTACAGGGCTAGGCTCTCTTCATCCCGTATGTAAATAGCATCCCCGCTGGGGTCTACCACGGGGTCATTGGACCACGGCGTTAATTGATTTTCTTTACTGTTGTCTGCCCATACGTAGCCAGCGCCTTCCGCCGATACTTGGCAACCAAACCGCTGATTCGCTATGACGTTAATCCAGGGCGCAGGAGTGGTGCGGTAGTCATCAAGTAACGTGACGTACTCTTTCCCCTGCTTGGCGAATCCGCCTAGTCCGTTAAAAAACTCTAGTTCTGATGGGCTTGTAACAGGCCGTGGCTCTTTGAAGGTGCGCGGTTGCGGCAGCGAACGTTTTGTCGATACACCTACGTTGGGCGCCTTTTTTTCCTGCAGTACCATCAATAGCTGGTCGGCGATGGCGCCGCGGCTGGCGATTAGGTCAATACGCGCTATCGACTGTAGCTGTGTGCGAGAGCCCAGGCTGGTCAAATCGGCGCGTAAAGCAAACACAGCGCCTTGGGTCTGGCCCTCATGCAGCCTCGGCCTGGCTTGGCTACTCAGTATGGTTGCCTCGATGGCTTGCTGCAGGTCTTGCACATAGGAGGATGACCGTTCATTCATCACCACAATATCGACTTCTAAGCGTTTCATGCGCCAATACTCATGGGCGCGCAGCAGTTGATGTAGCTGCGCGATATCCATCAACGAATCGATACGCAGTAAAACAATAGGTAAGTCGCCGGAGATGCCGTGCTGCCAAAGCAGCGACTGTGGCCCCGCGCCACGCTTAATAGCTGATGGTGGCGCTCTAAAACGGGCATCTGGGTAAAGCAGCGGGGCCGCCAAGCGCTGAAAATCGGCAGCCTCGTCGGGCTGTATGCCTAAGTGGCGCAGTTGAACCTGTGCCTGGGTCCAGGCCAGTAGTTTGGCGCGCTCGAAGGCGCTGCGATCATGGTGTTGATCAATCAGATCCATCAGCGCCTCCCGCGAGGCGGCTACCACCGTCCAAAAGGCGATACGGGCGCTGCTGCCTGGGGTTACCCGCAGGCAATAGCGCAGGGCAAGAATGGGGTCAAGCACGCTGCCTACCGTCCCAGTTAAACGTTGGCCTTCGGCCAGTGCGGTGGCGTTAAACAGGCTGCGCCCCCGGCCAATAAACGTGTCACGGCTCGTTTCATACTGCATCTCACCTACAGTGTCGCCTTCCACCACCGCAAAGTGGGCGACCCATACGTGGGCTTCGCTGGGGTCGCGTTGGCGCCGTGTGGCAATGAGTACGTTGAGTTCAGATAAGTACTCGGTCACCACAAACATTTTTGCAAAGCACGGGTGAGCGTTATCGGCAGCGGGCGTGGTAAGCACGAGCTCCGCGTAGGAGGTCACATCAATATCGCTGGTGTGGCGTCCGTTATTGGTCAGTGAGAGCAGGCGAACCTCGCTGTCATCTTCACCGGATACCAGTACGTCCAAGTGGCTGGAAATATCGTCGTGACGATGGATGTAGCGTGCGTAATCTTCGGCAAACAGTGCGTGATTGGCAGCATTGTTAGCGCTGCTTTGGTGCTCGGCTGTTTGCCCTGTAGCCGACCAAATGCCCGGGTGGCGGGTATCGCGAAGAAAGATAGCGCTGCCCCAGGGGGAAGAGGTGGTATCGGGATGCCAGCGAGTGATCGCGATGTGATGCCAACGGCTATAACCACCGCCCGTTGCCGTCAGCATGACAGAGTAGTGGCCGTTAGAGAGCAGATGCGTGACCGGAGGCCCGCTAACCGTTGTGGGTACACGGCGCACGGCTTGGACGTCGTTCGTGACTTGGCTGGCGGTGGATTTCACCTCTTCGGCACGTGGGTAAGCAATCGCCACGTCCCGAGGAATGCGCTCTTGCAGCAGCAGTTCGCTTGCTTGAATCATCGGTTCACGGTGAAAGCGGGCGCGCATTTTTCCCTGCTGAAGCGTATTGGCAATCGCCACGATGGTCATGCCCTGGTGATGGGCCATGTAGCTACGGACAATACCCCCCTCTTCACTGGCGGGAAGCCGTGAACGGGTTAGGTCGATGGCTTCATAAAACCCATAGCGCCCCTGGACACCCATCTCGGCTAAACGACGGTAGTTTTGGTAGGCGCTTTCAGGATCAATCATCGTGGCTAACCCGGTGGCATAAGGGGCCACCACCAAATCCGCCGACAGCCCACGTTTAAGCCCTAACCCCGGCACGCCAAAATTGGAGTACTGGTAAGTGTGCTCAATATCCCGGGCGTTATATGCAGATTCAGAAATGCCCCAGGGTGCTGAAAACTGCGCGGCATAAGCTTGTTGGCGTTTCACCACCAACCGATTGGTCTGTTCTAGCAGGCTACCCGCAGGGGCGCGCATGACCAATGACGGCATTAAATACTCAAACATGGAGCCCGACCAGGAAATGAGCGCCGCACCGCGTGCTAACGGGGTGGCCGCACGGCCTAGACGAAACCAGTGGCGGGTGGGCACATCGCCTTTGGCAATGGCAAACAGGCTCGCTAGCCGCGCTTCGGACGCCAGCAGGTCATAGCAACTGCTATCTAGGCAGTAGTCATCCAGCGAATAGCCAATGGAGAGCAGCTGTCGCTCGGTATTTAGCAAGAATGCGAAATCCATCGACGTCGCCAGCCGCCTTGCCTGATGGGCTAACTGCTGCAGCTGAACGGGGCTAGTGTTGGCTGAACAAGTGTTGGCTGAACAAGTACTAGCTGAAAGAGCAGCCTTCGTTTGATCGTCGCTATGTTGAGTAACTGCGTTGTGAACGGCACTGATCCAAAACAGTGCCGTTTCAGTATCGTGGTCAGCCGGAGGTGCCAGTAACGCCCGTGCTGACTCCACCGTGGTGGCAGTTAGTGGCAATAGGTCGTTAATAGGTAAGGGCGCGGTTGAATCTCCCTCTAAGAGTGCTTCGATCTGTTCGAGCTGTTTTTGAAGCGGCTGGAGGGTCGATGGCTCATGTTCTGACGAAAGGCGTGCTAGTGCCTCAACGGCGATCATTAACGTATCAGAAACGCCCTGGCGCGAGTTAGGAGCGCCTGTTGCCTGCCAAGTGTCGCAGGCATTGGCCAGTGTAATGAGGTGGCCTGCCAAGTTGCCGCTATCCACCGTGGAAACATAGCGCGGGTCTAGTGGGCGAAGATCAGCGGTGGCATACCAGTTATAGAAGTGACCACGAAAGCGCGGCAGCGTCTGCATCACGGCCAGGGTGCTGGTTAAGCGGTGCAGCGCCTCTTGGCTACCTATCCAGCCGAAGTCGCGAGCGGCGACGGTGGCCAGTAAATACAGCCCCATATTGGTGGGCGAGGTGCGCTGGGCAGTCACCGGCTGAGGCGCTTCCTGAAAGTTATCGGGCGGTAAGTAGTGGTTATCACTATTCACAAAGGTTTCAAAGTAGCGCCATGTCTGACGGGCGATCAACCGCAGCGCTTGGGCGGTCTCTTCCGCTGGTAGCGGGTGATTAGCGGCACTTGTCGCGCTGCTTAGCCAAGCGGCCACCTTGGGGGCTGCCAGCCACAGCAAGGTAATCGGCAGTACGATGACCCAAACGCTGCTGTTAAATCCTAAGGCGACCAATGCAACTGCCGCACCAAGTGCCGTGCCAGGGGCCATGTGTTGGTAAAACCCCAGCGTGCTGAGGTGAGGATGCTTCATGGTTTGCGCAGCGGAAGTCCACTCCAGCAAATGGCGATGGGTAACAAAAAGCCGCGTGAGGGTGCATCCGATGGCGCTCAGCATGCGCCACGCTTGGTCAGGCAGGAATATGAGTTGAACCAGCGTTTGCTTTACGCCTAGCCGTAGTTCAGCCAGCCACTGCTGAAAATGATGACGCAGGTTGACGCTTGGTTGGAGCGGAATAAAGGTCGCCCATAGCGATAACAATACCGGGGCGCTCATGAATAGGATCACCATCAGCGTGCTTGCGGCGGCCATTAGCAGTGGCAACTGCCAGCTAACCGCTAGGCAAGCAAGCAGCAGTGGCGGCAGCAGCGAGCGACGCAGGTTGCCTAGCGCTTTTAAGCGCCCAATAGGGGGTAAGGCACCGTTGAGTAACCACGGCAGGAGCTGCCAATCACCACGTACCCAGCGGTGCTGGCGCTTGGCGACCACATCATAACGATTCGGAAAGTCCTCAATGACTTCGATATCCGAGGCCAGGCCCGCACGGGCGTATACCCCCTCAAACATATCGTGGCTGAGTAGGCTGTTATCTGGAATGCGGCCTGTTAACGACGCTTCAAAGGCGTCGATATGGTAAATCCCTTTGCCTGCATAGGAGCCTTCGCCCACGAGGTCTTGATAAAGATCGGAAATAGCCGCTGCATACGGCTCTATGCCGCCGGGCGCAGAGCACAGCCGCTGATAGGTGGAACCACTGCCCGACATAGGCAGCGACTGGGTAACCCGAGGCTGCAAAATGGCATAGCCTTCCACGACCCGCTGTTGGCGCGGGTCTAGGCGCGGTTGATTTAAAGGGTGAGCGAGCTTGCCAATCAGCTTGCTTGCGGCGCCTCTAGGCAGGCGAGTGTCGGCGTCCAGCGTGATGACATAGTGCACCCCGTTAGGCAGTAAGGGTGGGTTAATAAAGGTAGTATCGGTGGCGCCGCGTAATAGCCGATTGAGTTCGTGCAGCTTGCCACGCTTGCGTTCCCATCCCATCCAACACTGCTCGCGCGGATTAAACACACGCCTGCGATGCAGCCAAAAAAAGCGCTTCTCATTGCCAGAGGGGTAGTAGCGATCGTTGAGCTGCTGTATGTGTTGCTCTGCAATGCTGAATAAAGCGGCCTCATGGGCTAACTCTTCGCACTGGGCGTCAACACCATCCGACAGCAGGGCGTAACTGATAGCGCCATCGCCGCTGCTTAAAAAGTGCACTTCAAGACGGTTAATCTGCTCTTTTAGGTCGGCTTCGTTGGTTAACAGCGTTGGCACAGCGACCAGCGTTCGCAGCGCTGAGGGCACGCCTTTGGAGAGATCCAGACTGGGCAGAGGCTCGGCACCAATGCTATGGATCACAAATCGGTTGACGATCAGCGTAGCGACCTCAATCAGTGGCAATAGGCTTAAACCGGCTAACAGCAGCAGCCACCATATAGGTACTGCTTGAGGGGGCACGGTTAGCCAGAGTAGCCATCCAGCCAGCGCGGCGAGTGCAGTGGTGGTGATTGCTAGCAGCGCAACGTAGCCGGGGATGCCGTTCTTTATCAGCAATTGACGAAACCGGCGACGTAAAGAGGGGTGAAAGCCCAGACGCTTTTCCAAGGTCGCGCGCCCACCCGCCACCAACACGTAGCCGGGGTCGCCCACGCGTGCTGCTTCAGTAGCGCCTTTAGCGGTTGCCAAGGCGTCACGGCAGGCGTTCAGCGCGTGATCAGTCACCTCAAGTTCACTGTAGGCAGAGCCACGGGCCAGCTCTTCTACCGCGCTGCGGTATTGGTTGCGGGTGGCAAAATCGTACTGGGCAAATTGGCTATGCTGGCTCAGCTTGGCATCCACTAGGCTGACACTTTCGAGCAGGTCGGCCCAGTCGGTGCTGGCGATAAACCGCATGCTGGTGATGATATTACGCATGGTGACGCTCGCCGCGCCTTGACGATGCTGGGCGCTTTGCACCACATCATCAATGGATTCGCCCTGGCTATGAAGCTGCTCAGAAAGCCAGCATGCCAGCGCACTGGTGCGCGGGTTAATGCCCCGTAAGCGTTTCGCTAATTGCGCAGTGAAAGACGCCGAAAGAGGCGCTTTTTGCAGCGTAAACGAAGGAAATTCATGATCGGCTTGTTGGCCAACAGCTAAGCCGGGGTGAGAGGAGGAAGAGGGGTGAGCATCGTTTTTACCACTATCACTTTTACCACTGTCACTTTCGGCAATGGCGCTATCACGCACAATCCACTTTGTGGCGAGGGCATCGGCTTCGTCTCGTGCACTCTGCTCTTCGGTGATTTGGTCGGCCAGACGGCGCAGGTTCTCAACCAACACAATGCGCAGCGTAATGGCCACTGCCCACAGCTCGCCAATGGTTAATGGCTGTTCGCGTTGGTAGGCATTGAGAAAAGCGCGCAGATTGGTCAGTTCCAAGTGGCTGTCGGTATGGGCCACGAAGGCCCACGCAATACCGAACACCCGCGGATAGCCTGCAAACGGGCCATCGGCCAGCTTAGGTAGCTGACGGTAATAACCAGGGGGTAAATTGCCGCGAATTTCGCGTATCTGTGCCTCGATAAGGTGATAATTATCCAGTAACCAAGCAGCCGCAGGCACGATATCACGCCCTTCTGCCAGGGTAGCCGCGCAGGCTCGGTAGGCCGAAAGCAGTACGCTAGCGTTTTCATTAAGACGCCGGGATAAAGAAACAACTTTAGGGGGTGTTTGAGTGACGACTTGGGCCTGTGCAAGGCTGCAGGCATGCTGTTCCAGCCGCTCAGCGCTAAAGAGTTCTTCACGCACGGGAGCAGTGGAGTTCCAGAGTGTTGCCGACGCGTTATAACGGCGCACACGCTGGAAAAAGGGTGATTGGAACAAAAGAGTCACGGCTACCATCCTGGTTTCGCTGCAAGTACCTCACCCGGCACTCAAAACAAGTACAGGGCTTCCTTGCCAATAAGATGGTCGCAATGACTCAGATTGTCGGTTCGTTATCGCACATTACAGCTGCAAACGCAGAGGCTGCAGAACCGCAGGCGACGTTCTAAAAAATGTTAGCGCTGGCGCAGAGTCCAGTAGCCGCCCCATAGCCGTGTGGCGGTGGTGATCAGGCACGCGGCGGCAAACAGGCTGGCCAGCAGTGGGAACGCCTCCGGAAACAGGCAGAACAGTACCAGCGCGGCAACGGTCTCGGTGCCTTCGGTTAAACCCTCTAAGTAGTAAAAAGCTTTTTGAGGAAAGTTAGGGCGCTCTACTTGGCGGGCTTTGGCGGCAATGGCAAAGGCCAAAAACGACGTGCCGGTGCCAATAAACGCAAACAGCAGCAGCGCGGCGGGTAGGGCATTGTGCATCGGGTTCGCGAGTGCAAAACCGAGCACCACTGCCGCATAAAAGACAAAGTCGAACCCAATATCCAGAAAGCCTCCCGCGTCGCTTTGCTGGCCGCTCAGGCGTGCCAAGGCACCGTCGACCCCGTCTCCCAAGCGATTGAATACGACCGCGGCCAACGCCAACCCATACTGTTCGAACGCCAGCAGCGGTAGGGCGCAGATGCCAACGATAAAGGCCGCTAGAGTGACTTGATCTGGGGTGATTGTTCGATGGTGCAAGGCGTGAGCCAGATAGCGAAGCGGTCGCTGGGTCAGCGGCATGGTAAAGCGGTCTAACACAATGATATCTCCGTAAAAGGTGGTTCGGTTTAATGTTAGTGGCTACTAATTATTTCGACTAAAGTGGTTAGACTTTGGTTGTAATTGCCGCCAATTTACTGGACTAATGGCCTATTGCAGTGAATAAAGGGCACCCTAAAAGCCAGCGGCGCTGGCAAAAAATGCCATAGGGACAGCTAAGTCCTGAGCCCTTTCGTTCACCCTGACTGCGAGCGGTACTTCCATAATGCGCAGAACTGCCACGATGACGCTGTGGGATCAGCTTTGGCACTCCCACGACCAAGTTAAAAATCTCCTGATGTGTGCGTTGCCGACCTCAAGTGCTGGTGGCTCCTCATCCCGAAGTGACTCCCATAAGACCCAGGGCAGCGGCGGCCATTCGCCCCGTCCGCCCGCGTATAGTACGGCACAGAAAATCGGCTTGGTGCTGGGCCCTTTGCTGTTTGCATTGGTCGTGATGTTTTTCCATCCCGCCGACTTGAGCTTCGAAGGGCGCATGGTGCTGGCAACTACTTTATGGGTGGCGGTGTGGTGGATTACCGAGGCCATTCCTATCCCGGTGACGTCACTGCTGCCGATTATCCTGTTACCGATTACCGGAGCGTTGGAGAGTGGCGCTGTAACGGCGGCGTACGGTAACCCGATTATTTTCCTGTTCCTGGGCGGCTTTATGATCGCCTTGGCAATGGAGAAGTGGGATCTGCACAAGCGCATCGCGCTGTCGATTATCTCCTTGCTAGGCACCAGCATTAACAGCATCGTGTTTGGCTTTATGGCGGCCACGGGCTTCTTGTCCATGTGGGTATCCAATACCGCTGCCGTCATGATGATGCTGCCCATTGGCACCGCCATTGTCTACCAGGTGACCCAGGAGCTGAACAAAACCGAAGGAGATCACAGCGACGAGATTGATAAGTTCAGTAAGTCGCTGATTTTTGGCGTGGGCTACGGGGGCACCATTGGCGGTTTGGGCACGCTCATTGGCACGCCGCCGAACATTATCCTGGCTGCGATTGTGAACGAGCTGTTTGGGATTGAGATCTCTTTCGCTAGCTGGATGATGTTTGCTTTCCCGGTGGTTGTCTCGCTGCTGGTAATCGGCTGGGTGATGCTCACACGCTTTATTTATCCGATTAAACTCGCCAAGCTGCCGGGCGGCCGTGCGCTGATCCGCAAAGAAAAAGAAGCGCTGGGGAAGATCTCCTTCGAAGAGAAGGCGGTACTCGGTGTGTTCCTGTTCGCCGCGTTTTTCTGGATTACCCGCTCGTTCCTATGGCAGGGGCAGATCCTGACGATCCCCGGCATTAACGACACCATGATTGCGATTACCGCCGCCGTGGCGCTGTTTCTCATTCCTTCTCCCAACAAAGGCGGCTGCCTGCTGGGGTGGGATGTGGCCAAAGACGTACCGTGGGGCATCTTGCTGCTGTTCGGCGGCGGCTTGGCGATTGCGGCGGGCTTTGGCTCGTCGGGCCTAGCTTCCTGGATTGGCGGCCAAATGAGCGTGCTGGAAGGCGTCAACTTCCTGCTGGTGATTCTGCTGGCGACCGGCATGGTGCTGTTCTTAACCGAAATCACCTCCAATACAGCCACGGCCACCATGATCCTGCCGGTATTGGCGTCGCTGGCGCTGGCGCTGAATATTCACCCGTTCGTACTGATGGTGCCAGCGGCCATGGCGGCTAACTGCGCCTTTATGCTGCCAGTGGGCACGCCGCCCAACGCGATTATCTTCGCCACCGGCAAAATCAAAATCATCGAGATGGTGCGTAACGGCTTTTGGCTAAACATCATTGCGATGTTCCTGATTGTGGCGGCGGTCTACTTTCTGTTACCGGTGCTTTGGGGCGTTGATCTCACCACTTACCCGGACGCGTTTAGGGACTAACCTAGATTAAATTTACGTGGTTAGCATTAAGCCCCCGTCCTGCGATGGGGGCTTTTTGTATGCGGCTTACAGCGCGAAACGGCGTGCTGGGGCGGGTTGGCGACCTTTCGACAAACGGCAGGGATTACCTATAGTGGCTTGAGGGACTTCAACACGCAGACACAACCCCAAAGGAGACCGGCAATGGAACTGCTCGAAAATGTCCGCGACTATCTGCAAAAGCACGCTTTAAAACTCGCCACCGCCGAGTCCTGCACGGCTGGGCTGATCGTGTCGGAACTGGCGCGGGTTCCCGGCAGCGGCCAATCAATAGATTGCGGCCTGGCCGTGTACTCCCCTAACGCGAAGCAGCGCTCCTTTCGGTGAGCGAGCATACGGTGGATCGCCGCGGATTAACCAGCGAAGCCACCTCCAAGGAGATGGCGCTGGGGGCGCTGACCAACAACGATGCCAACGTGGCCCTGGCCAATACTGGCATTGCCGGGCCAGAGCCCCACGATGGCATTCCGGTAGGCACGGTATGTTTTGCCTGGGCGTTTCGCCACGAGCAGCAGTACTACCTGATATCCGAGACGCGGCGCTTTTCCGGTGACCGCAACGAGGTGCGTTTGGCCGCCGCCCACTATGCGCTGATGCGCCTGCTGGAGCACCACGCCGCCGTGGTAGAGGGGCAGGTGAGTGCCATCGCACATCAAGCCAATCAGGCCCATATCCAGACAGCGCTGCAGGTATCGCCCACCCTTGACCCACAGCAGGAAGTAGAGCGTCGAGTGGCATTTTTATATCGCCAGCTAGTGAGCACTGGGCAGAAGAGCCTGGTGCTGGGCATTAGCGGCGGTGTCGATTCCACCGTTGCCGGGCGGCTGGCGCAGCTAGCGGTAGAAAAAGCCCGCCAAGAGGGAGTCGAGGCGCACTTCTACGCCATGCGCTTGCCCTACGACACCCAGCAGGATGAAGAAGACGCCCACCAGGCGCTGGCGTTTATCCAGCCGGATAACGTACTGACGGTCAACATCCAAGCGGCCAGCGATGCGCTGTTGGCCTCGCTTGAAGCCGGTGGGCTGGGCTTTACTGACGCCCATCAGCGGGATTTCGTGCTGGGCAATATTAAAGCGCGCCAGCGGATGGTGGCCCAGTACGCTGTAGCAGGGGCTAACGCAGGGTTAGTGGTAGGCACCGACCAAGCGGCCGAAGCGTTAATGGGCTTTTTTACCAAGTATGGCGACGGTGCCTGCGATATTGCGCCGCTCACCGGGTTGACCAAAGCCCAGGTGCGGCAGCTCGGCGCTGTGCTGGGCGCGCCGGAAGCGCTGGTGGAAAAACAGCCCACCGCCGACCTGGAAACTCTCAAACCACAGCCCGCCGACGAAGAAGCGCTGGGGTTTAGCTATGCGGATATCGATGCCTTTCTGACCGGCGAGCAGATCAGCGAGGGCGCCCGTGCCACCATTATTCAAACCTACCAGCGCTCGGCGCATAAGCGTCAGCTGCCTATCACCCCTTAAACGCTAGCGTCGCGGTGTCAGGTTGTTATGATGCAGCTAATTTTTCTGTATCGAGCCTGTCATGCGATTACTTCATACCGCCGATTGGCATTTAGGGCGGCTGTTTCACAACCTTTCCCTGCTGGAAGACCAGCGCCATGTGTTGCAGCAGTTGCTGGAGATCATCGACCGCGAGCAGGTGGATGCCGTGCTGGTGGCGGGCGATATTTACGACCGCTCGGTGCCTCCGGCAGCGGCGGTCACGCTGTTGGATGAGACCTTGGGCGAGCTGTGCGAGAAGCGTGGCCTGCCGGTCGTGATGATTTCCGGTAATCACGACGGTGCCGAGCGGCTGGGGTTTGGCGCACGCCACCTGTGCCAAGCGGGGCTGCATATTCTCACCGACCTAGCCACCTGCGACCAGCCGGTCACGCTCACGATTGGCGATGACACGGTGGATATCTTCGGCATCCCCTACGCCGACCCGGAGTACGTACGCAGCGAGTTTGGCGAAGACGTGCGCGACTTCGACAGCGCCCACCGCTACCTGCTGGAGCGCATTGAGGCACAGCGCCAGCCGGGCCGCCCGACGCTACTGATGAGCCACTGTTTTGTGGATGGCGGAACCGCCAGCGACTCCGAACGCCCGCTCACCCTGGGCGGAGCGGAAAGCGTGGCGTGGGATCCCATGCAGGGTTTCGACTACGTGGCGCTGGGCCATCTTCACGGCCCCCAAATTCGCGGTGGCGAGCATATTCGCTATAGCGGCTCGCTGCTGAAGTACAGCTTTTCCGAAGCCACCCAGCGCAAAGGCGTCACCCTTGTTGAGGTGGGCAGCGAAGGCGTCACCCAAATAGCCCACCATCCGCTGCTGCCCCGTCGGGACGTGCGCGTGCTAGAAGGTGAGCTGGCTCAGCTGCTGGCCCAAGGGGCCGCTGACCCCCACGCCGATGACTATCTGCTGGTGCGCCTCACCGACCGCCACGCTATTCTCGACCCCATGGGCAAACTGCGGGAGATCTACCCCAACGTGCTGCACCTGGAAAAGCCCGGCATGCTGGAAGCAAAAGGCCGCCAGCAGCTAGACCGCGAGCGGCTTGCGTTCAGCGCGCTGGATATGTTCAGCGACTTTTTCGCTCAAACCAGCGGCGAGCCAATGAGCGACGCGCAGGCCCGTGCCATGAGCGAGTTGATCACCACCCTTAGTCGCGAGCAGGAGGGCCAGGCATGACGCCATTAACGCTGACCATGCAGGCCTTTGGCCCCTTTGCCGGTAGCGAAACTATCGACTTCACCGCGCTGGGCAGAAGTCCGCTGTTTCTGATTAACGGCCCCACCGGCGCGGGCAAAAGCTCAATCCTCGATGCGATTTGTTTTGCCTTGTACGGCCAGACCACCGGCAACGAGCGGGACGCCGTTCAAATGCGCTGCGATCAGGCGGATGCTTCTCTGCTCACCGAAGTCAGCCTGACGTTTCGCCTGCGTGATGCCATGTATCGGGTGCGCCGAGTGCCTCTGCAGGAGCGTCCCAAAGCCAGCGGCGAAGGCACAACGACACAAACTGCAGAAGCCCAGCTGTGGCGACTCACTCCAGAAGGCGAGGAGGACGAGTGCCTAGTGGCGCGAAAGGTCACCGACGCCACGGCCGAGCTGCAAGCGCTAATAGGCCTAGACGCCAATCAGTTTCGTCAGGTGATGGTGCTCCCCCAGGGTAAGTTCCGCGAACTGCTGCTGGCAGGCTCCAAAGAGCGCGAAGTCATTTTCTCCCAGCTGTTCCAAACCCAGGTGTTCCAGCGTATCGAAGAGCGCCTGCGCACTCAGGCCAATCAAATCGAGCGGGCGGTGAGCGATCATCGCCAGCATATCAATGGCATTCTTGCCGGGGGGGAGCTTGAGAGCGAAGCCGCGTTGGCGCAAGAGCTGGAGTCGCTCACCCCTCAGGTGGGCCAGTCGCGTGAGCGCTTTGAAACGGCGCAGCAGCAACGCCGCCGCGCGGAACAGCAGCGCGATGAAGCCCTGGCGCTGCAGCGCCAATTTGAGGCCCGTGACGCACTGGCTGCCGATAAAGCTCGCCATCTTGAGCAGCGCGGCGAGGTCGAAAACAGCCAGTTACGGTTAGCGCAAAGCGCCCATGCCCAAGCGCTGCGCCCCCAAAAAGCCACTTTAGACCAAGCGCAGCAGGCGTTGGCCACCGCTCAGGCGGAACAACACCAGGCGCACGCGGCGTTAACGACGCAGCGCACTAGCGCTGAACAGGCGCAGCAGGCGTTAGAATCGGCGCGCCAACGTCAGGCAGAGCTTCCTGAACTTAGGGAGCGGCACCGTCAACTGGGAGAGTTTATCCAAAAGAGCCAGCAGCTCAGTGAGCTGCAGCGGCACTTTCAAACGTCTCAGACTGCCTGGCAACAAGCCGATGAGGCGCTTAAGCGCGATGAGCAGCAGCTAGATGGCATTCGCCAGCAGGGCGAAGCCATTGGCGTTCACCTGGAACGCTTGCAGAGTGAGTTTCAGCAACTGGCGAGCGCCCCCGCTGAGCTAAGCCGCCATCACCACCTGCTAGCCCTGCGCCAAGAGCTGGATGAACTCACCCAGCAGCGCCAGGCGTTGATCACGCAACAGCAGCAGGCTAAAAACGCGCTCAGCCACCAGCAAGGCGAGACCGAGCGTGCCGAACGCTACGCCACTGAGCAGGAGATGCGTTGGCACCAGGGCCAGGCCGCGCTGTTAGCGCTGACCCTTGAGCAGGATGCCCCCTGCCCGGTATGTGGAAGCCTGGAGCATCCCGCCCCAGCGATAAATCGCGCCGAGTTGGTCACCCAGGCTCAGGTGGAAGACGCTAGAACGGTGCAAGAACAGGCGCGCCAGGCACTGCAACGTGCAGAGCGTCACCACCATCAGCTCACTCAACACATCGACAGCCACACCGAGCAGGCTCAGCGGCTTACCCAGCAGTTGGGGGAGTGGGCTAGCCAGCCGCTGCTTGCATTACAACAGGCCTATGAAAACCTGCGCCATCAGGTACAGCGCCGGGAGCAGGTTGAGGTTGAGATTCGCCAGCAAACCGCTGCCCGGGAGTCGCTGCGACGTGAGTGGGGCACGCTGGATAAGCAGCTCAAAGCCCAGCGTCCTGAGGTGGAAAAGGCGAAAGAGAGCGCGTTACGCCTAGAGAGCCAGCGTGATCAGTTGAGCCAGTCGCTGCCGGAAGATGCCCGTTATCCTGAGGCAATGCGCCAAACCCTGGCTGAGCTGGAGCAGCACATCGCCCAGCTTGAAAAGGCCTGGGAGAGCGCCCAGCAAGCGCTTTCGACTAGCCAGACCCAACTGGCGCGGGCAGAAGAGCAGTTACGCGGGGCGAACGAGCGGGTCGAGCGTAGCGAGCAGTCGCTTCAGCAGGCTCGCGCCGAGTGGCAGGCCGCGCTGCAGGCTAGCCCCTTTGGTGATGAGGCGGAATATCAGGCCGCCCAACTGAATGATGCCCAGCGGCAAGAGCTGACGCATCGGGTGGAGGCGTATCAACGCCGCTTGGCCGAGCTTGAGGGCGCGCTAGAGAATTACCAAACCCAGCTGGCGGAAAAAACGCCGCCGGATCTCGCCGCACTGACTGCCCAGGCTGAAAGTGCACAGGCTCAAGAAAACAGCCAGCTAGAGACCTGGCGGCAACTGGATGGGCGATTAACCACGTTGCAAAACATTCACCAAAAGCTGGCGGCTGCCCACGCCTCCCAGGCGGAGCTGGAAGCCCAATACCAGCTGTGGGGCACGCTGAGCGATGTCGCCAACGGCCGCACCGGCCACCGCATCAGCCTGCAGCGCTTTGTACTGGGCGTGCTGCTGGATGATGTGTTGATTCAAGCGTCTGAACGTTTGGTGCGCATGAGCCGTGGGCGCTACCAGTTGGTGCGCCGGGAAGACCCCTCTAAAGGCAATAAAGCGTCTGGCTTAGAGCTAGACGTGGCTGATACTTACACAGGCAAAAATCGCCCGGTGGCCACGCTCTCTGGAGGGGAGTCGTTTATGGCGGCGCTGTCGCTGGCGCTGGGACTTTCTGATGTGGTGCAGGCCTACGCGGGTGGTATTCAGCTCAATACGCTATTTATTGATGAAGGCTTTGGCAGCCTGGACCAAGACGCCTTGGATCAAGCCATTGCCATGCTGAGCGAGTTGCAAATGAGCGGCCGCATGATTGGGATTATTTCCCACGTCAGCGAACTCAAAGAGCAGATGCCGGTTCGTATTGAGGTGAGCGCTAGCCGTCATGGCAGTTCGGTCGCGGTGAAAGGGGCGCTGAGCTAAGCGCTAGCGCGGGGTTAATTCATGCTGCATTCATGTAGCATGCGTTATAACAAGGGTTAAACGACCCGCGTTCGACCCGTCGAATGAATGTTTATTGAGGAGTGCAAGGATGAACGCAAGCAAAATTCTACAGCAGCTGATGAGCCAGGCCAGTGGTAGCAAAGGCAGCAGCGGCGGCATGGATGTCAAAGGCGTGATTGATGAGCTCTCCCGCCATTTAGGCGGTAACAGCAGCCAAGGCACGCGTCAAAGCAGCGGTTCCAGCGGTTTTGATGTGAAAAGCCTGCTGGGCGGCGGTGCCATGGGCATGCTGGTGGGTTCCAAACGTGGCCGCAGCATGGGCGGTAAAGCGTTGAAATATGGCGCGATTGCGGGTGTGGGCATGCTGGCGTGGAAAGCGTGGCAAAGCTCTCAGGAAAAGAAAGGAGCGGCGACCCAATCCTCATCAGAAGGCGAGCGCGTCGAGGTGCTGAGCGGTGAGTATCAAGAGCGCCGCAGCCTGGAGCTGTTGCAGGCAATGATCATGGCCGCCCGTGCGGATGGTCATATCGATGAGCAGGAGCAGGCGCTAATCACCGATCAGATTGATGCCCTAGGCGCGGATCAGGAGATGCACCGCTGGGTGGAACAGCAGTTAAAAGCACCGCTGGATGCCCAGGCACTCGCCCGTGAGGCGGATTCCCCCCAGGCGGCCCGCGAGATGTACCTGATCAGCGTGGCAGTGATTGACGACCAAAACCCCATGGAGCGGGCATGGTTGGATCAACTCGCCAGCGCGCTAAACCTAACGCCAGAGATGGCGGCAGAGCTTGAACGTCAGGCACAGCAGGCTGGCTAATGTTCGATACGATTAATTTTTGGCTAGCGACCGGCTTTGGGCTAGGGCTAGCGCCCGTTGCGCCAGGCACCTTTGGTTCATTGATTGGCTTGCCGTTGGCGTGGTGGCTCTTGGGTCGCCCGACCGGGCAGCAGGCTGCCATCATCGCGCTGATGCTGGTGGCCGCGGTGCCGGTGTGTCATATCGCGGCGTGGCACTACGATGGTTTGGATCACGGTAGCATTGTCGCCGATGAGTACGTCGCCTTCCCGCTGGTAGTGCTGGGGCTAACAGCCGCTCGCCATCCGCTGGTACTGGCCTTGGCGTTTGGCGTCTACCGCTTCTTCGATGGCTTGAAACCGCCACCTATTCATTTAGCGGAATACGTTAACGGCGGGTTGGGCATTGTGTTGGATGACGTGATTGCCGCGCTGGTAAGTTGGCTGGTGGTGGCACTGTTGGTGACGCTATGGCAGCGTCGGCAGCAAAAACTCGCCTAACGCCACTTTTAAAATGCGCCACTCATAAAAACGCCGCAGGTCGTGAAACGACACTGCGGCATTTTTATGGATTAGCCCATCGTGAGCCGATGGGCTTGGTGATGTTAGCTTTGCACCACAATCACCGATTTCGCGTTGACGAACTCGTGCATGCCAAAGCCGCCGTGCTCACGGCCATAGCCTGAGTCCTTCACGCCGCCAAACGGCATTTCAGGCGTTGCCACACCAAAGCCGTTGATAAACACCATGCCGGTATCGAAATACTTGCTGGCAAGCTCGGTGGCGCGCTTCACATCTTTGGAGATGATGCCGCCGCCCAGGCCATAACGGCTGTCGTTGGCGATGCGCATGGCGTCTTCATCATCTTTGGCGCGAATCAACGCGGCAACCGGGCCAAACAGCTCGTCGTCGTAGGCGGGCTGTCCGGGGGTGACATTATCCAGCACGGTGACCGGGTAGAACGCCCCTTTACCTTCCGGTTTCTCACCGCCGCAGAGGATTTTCGCGCCTTTACGCACGCTCTCTTCCACCTGCTCGTGAAGGCCGTCGCGAAGATCGACACGGGCCATCGGGCCTAGGTCACTATCTTCTTTGGTCGGGTCGCCCGCTTTCAAGTCCTTCATGCGCGCCACGTAGCGCTCTTTGAACGCTTCGTAGTTTTTCTCGGTGACCACGAAACGTTTTGCCGCCACGCAGGTTTGGCCGCCGTTAAAGACGCGGCCAGTGACGCAGGTATTCACCGCCACGTCCAGGTCGGCATCGTCCAGCACCAAGTAGGCATCGTTGGAGCCCAGCTCCAGTACGGTCTTTTTCAGATGCTCGGCGGCTTTAGCAGCCACTTTGCGGCCAGCGCCGTCGCTGCCTGTCAAGGTCACGCCACGCACGGCTTTATGGGCGATAACAGTGTCGGAGACATCATGAGAAATGACGAGCGTACGGAAAACGTTTTCCGGCAGGCCCGCTTCGCGGTAGATTTTTTCCAGCAGCAGGCCGCTGCCCGTTACGTTTTCAGCGTGTTTTAGCAGTACGCTATTACCCGCCATGATATTGGCGATGGAGTAGCGCACCACTTGGTAAGCAGGAAAGTTCCACGGCTGAATGCCGTAAATCACGCCCATGGGGGAATAGGTAACAATACCGCGCTCGCCGTTACCGGGTTTACGCTCTTCATCGGCCAGCTTGGTGGGGCCATGTTCGGCGGTGTAATCACAAATACCGACGCAAAGATCCACTTCCTGGCGCGCTTGCGAGGGCAGCTTACCCATCTCTTTAACCATTAGGTCGGCAAGCTCTTCTTTATGCGCGTTCATTGCTTCGCCAATGGCTTTCACCACCTTGGCGCGGTGCTCGAGCGGTTTGAGCCGCCAATCCAGAAACGCCTCATGACTGGCCTCGACTACCTGCTTGGCCTGGCTTTCATCCATCAGCGCATAGGTCTCAAGCGTTTCGCCGGTGGTCGGGTTCACTGTCGTAATGCTGTTGCTCATAAGATCTCCTATCTTTAGATCAACGGGGCGTTTAATCAGATAGAGCAGTCCTTTAGCCGACTGGTCTATTAATGCTGACTTTCTACCTTAGTAGATAAATGGCGTTTTGCCCAAATGAATGATTCGCCATTACATAAAGCTTCTGATGGGGCAGGGCGCATTGGAAATCGTTCCATAAAAAAACGCCAAGGCGAATCAACCGCCTTGGCGTTTTGAGGCTAACGGGGTGAGATTACTCGAAAGTAGGACCGCCCGCTTCTTCGCCCCATACCTCTTCCAGACGATCATCCCGACCGCAGCTTAGGCGGTAGAATTTGTAGCGCAGCGGATTTTTTTCATAGTAATCCTGGTGGTACTCCTCTGCGGTCCAAAACTCGCTGGCGGGCAGGATGTCGGTCGTGATCTCTTGATCAAATCTGGCTTCCATCTCAGCTTTTGAGGCTTCCGCTAATTCCCGCTCTTCATCGTTGCTGTAGAAGATGGCCGAGCGGTACTGGTCACCACTATCGCAAAACTGACGGTTAACGGCGAAGGGGTCTATGTTGCGCCAGAAAATCTCCAACAGCTGTTCATAGCTAATCTGGCTGTCGTCATACTCGATTTGTACGACTTCAATATGGCCAGTGCCGCCCCGGGAGATTTGCTCGTAAGTGGGGTTTTCAAGCTCGCCGCCCATGTAGCCTGAGATAGTGGCACTCACGCCCACCTGTTTATCGTAAGGAGGCTCCATACACCAGAAGCAGCCGCCGGCAAAGGTGGCTTCTGCATTGGACTGCGCTTGGAGTGATGCGCTCGCAAAACCGGCAGCGGCCATCACGCACAGGGTTAAGGGGCGAATATGGGGAAATCGGATCATTGCAAACACTCCGGTGGAGGTGGCGAGTCAAAGCTCGTTATTGAGTCCATTAGTGTCGAGAGGTTCCGCTTCCTTACAGCGACCTTAGACGATGCGGCCACACCGTATCGAGGGTGTCTAGTGCGGCTTTAATCGTGGGCTCGGTGGCGCGGTCGCTGCGCCAGATCAGGCTTAATGCGCAGGGCAGGCGAACGTTGTCTGCCACCGCCAAGCCGCTCTCTTGGCGTTCGGCCATGGCTAGCGCGTCTCGCGTTAGGCTCAGGCCCACGCCTGCACGTACTAAATCCAGCATACACGCCTCTTGGTCGACCTGTGCAACACGGTTCGGGGTCGCGCCGCTATCAGCTAGCGCTCGCTTGAGTAGCCGGGAGTGCGCTGACACAGTGGGGGTCACAATCCAGGGCAGTTGCGCAAGCGCCTCCCAGCGGGTGTCGGCAAGTTTGGCTTCCCAACCCGGCGGTGCCACCACGTGGTAGTGGAAGTGGGTTAACTCCCGCCACGCCAGGGCGCTATCGCCGGTGCCTTCGCCGGGCGGGGCGAGAAAAAAGCCCACATCCAACTCCCCTTGCTCCACGTTGCCCAATACGCTGCCGCTCATGCCGTGGTGCAGCTCGGTTTCCAGCTGTGGCGCACGGGCCATCAAGCGGCTGAGAAAATCGCCCAAGCGAATAAATTCCGGGTCAACAATGGTCCCAATGCGCAGCTTGCCCCGCAGCGTGCTGTGTAACGCGCTGGCGCTCTGCTCAAAGGCCAGCGCGCTGGCCAGGGCATTTTCAGCGGCCGGTAGCAAGGCGTAACCATCGGCAGTCAGCGTTAACCCTTGTGGGCGGCGGGTAAACAGCGTTAGGCCCAGATGCAGCTGTAGCTGCTTCAACTTTAGGCTAACCGCGGGCTGGGTCAGATGGAGCTGCTCGGCCGCCTTTGAGACGCTGCCGGTGTGGGCAACGGCCACAAAGGCCCGCAGCGTGGCGTACTCCTGCATAGTGGTGAACCTTCATTGTTATGTTATTAGCAAAGCTTATATCTGGGTTAAAAATTACTCAATTGCTTGGCCTGTTAGGCGGGGTAGTCTAGTGATCATCCTCCGATCACTTAAGCTTTTGTTATAAAGGTAGCGACAATGACAACCAACGCCATCCATCATTTTATTAACGGCCAACGCAGCGAAGGCGCCTCCGGCAGCGCCCAGGATGTCTTCAACCCTGCCACTGGGCAGGTCACTGGCCGCGTTGCCCTGGCTTCGGCCGCTGATGTGGACACCGCCGTGCAAGCCGCCCAGGCGGCATTTCCAGCCTGGGCCGATACGCCGCCTATTCGCCGCGCTCGGGTAATGTTTAAATTCCTGGAGCTGCTGAACGCCAATAAAGATGCCCTGGCCGAAGCAATCACCAAAGAGCACGGCAAGGTATTTACCGATGCCCAGGGCGAAGTGGCACGGGGTATTGATATTGTCGAGTTTGCCTGCGGTATTCCCCAGCTATTAAAGGGTGATTACACCGAGCAGGTTAGCACCGGCATCGATAACTGGACCGTGCGCCAGCCGCTGGGCGTGGTCGCTGGTATTACGCCGTTTAACTTTCCGGCGATGGTGCCGATGTGGATGTTCCCCATCGCCATTGCCGCCGGTAATACTTTCATTCTCAAGCCCAGCCCGCTGGACCCTAGCGCCTCGCTGATGATCGCGGATCTGCTAACGCAGGCAGGCCTGCCCGATGGCGTGTTCAACGTGGTGCAGGGCGATAAAGACTCCGTTGAAGCGCTGATCGACCACCCTCACGTTAAAGCGCTGTCGTTCGTCGGCTCCACGCCGATTGCCAACCTGATTTACGAGCGCGGGGCTAAGCACGGCAAACGCGTGCAGGCACTGGGCGGGGCGAAAAACCATATGGTCGTGATACCAGACGCCTATCTGGATAAAGCAGTGGATGCGTTAATTGGCGCAGCCTACGGCAGTGCGGGCGAGCGCTGCATGGCGATTAGCGTGGCCGTGCTGGTCGGCGATGTGGCCGATAAAGTCGTGCCGATGCTCACCGAGCGGGCCAAGGCGCTGAAAGTCAAAGATGGCATGCAGCTGGATGCAGAAATGGGGCCCATCGTGACCCGCCAAGCGCATCAGCGGATCACCGGCTACATCGAAAAGGGCGTGGCAGAAGGCGCTCAGCTTATTGTCGATGGGCGCGAGTTTGATAGCACTCAAGCGGGCGAGAGCTGTGCTGACGGCTTCTGGATGGGCGGCACGCTGTTCGACCACGTCACGCCGGAGATGACTATCTATAAAGAGGAGATCTTTGGCCCGGTGCTGGTATGCGTGCGCGTGCCGGATGTGGCGACCGCCATTCAACTGATCAACGACCATGAGTTTGGCAACGGCGTGAGCTGCTTTACCGAAAGCGGCAGCGTCGCCCGTGAATTTGGCCGCCGTATTCAGGTGGGCATGGTTGGCATCAACGTACCGATTCCGGTGCCCATGGCGTGGCACGGCTTTGGCGGCTGGAAACGCTCGCTGTTTGGCGATACTCACGCGTATGGCGAAGAGGGTGTGCGCTTCTACACCAAACAGAAGTCGATCATGCAGCGCTGGTCGGACTCCATCGACGCGGGTGCAGAGTTTGTGATGCCGACGGCGAAGTAGCGCCTGACCGTTACGGGAGCCAAGCCCATGCCAACAAATACAACCACTCATCCCACCGCAGAAGCATTTGATTACATCGTGATTGGCGCAGGCACCGCAGGGTGCCTGATGGCCAATCGGCTGAGCGCCGACCCCAATAATCGGGTGCTGCTGATTGAGGCGGGCGGTCGGGATAACTACCACTGGATTCATATTCCTGTGGGCTACCTTTATTGCATTAATAACCCGCGCACCGACTGGCTGTTTCGCACCGAGCCGGACAAAGGGCTCAATGGCCGCTCGCTGATCTACCCTCGGGGGAAAACCCTGGGAGGCTGTTCTAGCATCAACGGCATGATCTACATGCGCGGTCAGGCCCGGGATTACGACCACTGGGCAGAGGTCACTGGCAGCGACGAGTGGCGCTGGGAGAACTGCCTGCCCGACTTTATCAAACACGAAAACCACTACCGGCTAGATGAAGGCAGCGACGGTGATGAGGCTCACCGTGCTTTTCATGGCCATGGCGGCGAGTGGCGGGTCGAGAAGCAGCGCCTGAAATGGGAGGTGCTGGATGACTTTGCCGAAGCGGCGGTGCAGGCGGGCATCCCCCGCACCGACGACTTCAACCGGGGGAGTAATGAAGGGGTTGCCTATTTTGAGGTGAACCAACGTGACGGCTGGCGCTGGAATACCGCTAAGGCGTTTTTGCGCAGCGCGCTAAAGCGCGACAACCTGACGCTTTGGCACTCGACCCAGGTGAATCGGCTCTGCTTCGATCATACACAAACGCTTCGTTGCAATGGGGTAGAGGTGGTGCGCAGCGGCAAAACCCAGCGCGTGCAGGCGCGAAAAGAGGTAGTGCTGTGTGCAGGGGCCATTGGCTCGCCCCACCTTTTACAGCTGTCGGGTATTGGGCCTGCTGAGCATTTGCGTGAGCACGGCATTGAAGTGGTGCACGACCTGCCTGGGGTAGGTGAAAATCTGCAAGATCATCTCCAGATTCGCTCGGTGTATCGTGTCAGTAATGCCAAAACGCTCAATGCTATTGCCAGTACGCTGTGGGGCAAGGCGGGGATTGGCTGGGAGTATGTGACCAAGCGCACCGGGCCGATGAGCATGGCGCCTTCGCAGCTTGGTGCGTTTACCCGCAGTTCTGACGATCAGCCGTATCCCAATATTCAGTATCACGTGCAGCCGCTCAGCTTAGAGGCCTTTGGGCAGCCGCTGCATCCGTATCCGGCCATTACCGCGAGCGTATGCAACTTGAATCCTACCAGCCGAGGAACGGTGCGTTTGAAAAGCGCCGACCCGCGTCAGGCACCGGCGATTTCGCCGAACTATCTCAGCACGCCGGAGGATCGCAAGGTGGCGGCTGATTCGCTGCGGGTGACTCGACGTATCGCCGAACAGCCTGCCTTTGCTAAATATTCGCCTGAAGAGGTAAAACCGGGCGTTGAGTATCAAACCGATGACGAGCTAACGCGGCTAGCGGGAGATATTGGCACGACGATTTTTCACCCGGTCGGCACCACGCGAATGGGGAAACGTGATGACCCAATGGCGGTAGTCGATGAAAAATTGCGGGTGCGTGGGGTGGTGGGATTACGGGTCGCGGACGCGGGCGTAATGCCTACCATTACCAGTGGAAACACCAATTCGCCCACGTTAATGATCGCTGAAAAAGCCGCTGGATGGATTTTTAAAGAAAATTCATTGCATTGACATTTTTTTTCATCATAGTGTTGACGTGCGGCTTGGTTAAGCGCATGCTGAATGCAGTTGGTTAGCAAGTCGAACGTTGTCAGCAGTATCGAAACGCTCTAGCGTTGAGTCTGGTGAAAGTTTCTTGTTCTACCCACTGCAACTCGGGTATTACCCGGCTCTACATTAAGCTTTATCGAGGATTTCGATCATGGCAACTGGTACCGTTAAGTGGTTTAACGACACTAAAGGCTTCGGCTTCATTTCTCCGGACGACAATGGCGACGACCTGTTCGCGCACTTCTCCGAAATTCAAGCTGACGGCTTCAAAACTCTGCAAGACGGCCAGAAGGTTTCCTTCGACGTCACTCAGGGTAAAAAAGGCCTTCAGGCTTCCAACATCAAAGTTCTGGGTTAATTCCAGCTTGATGTTCGCCGCTAACACCTGATGTTAGTGAGCTAGAAAAACCCCGCCTTGAGCGGGGTTTTTTGTTTGTGGATTATTATCTGCCCCACGGCCCACGGCCCACGGCCCACGCCTATATTCTATTTTCTTCTTACTGTGTTTCTAAAAATAACTTTTTAGAATATCTGCTAGGCGGCACAATGCCCTTCATATTGTTCGGTTATGTCAGTTGAGTGGGCTTGAGAAAGGATGTGTGGTTATGTCGCTGGATGCTTGGATTGCAGTAGGAGTCGTGCTGACTATCTTCCCGTTGATGTCGTTGTCACGCCTAGGGCCAGATATCATTTTAATGGGCGCGGTGGTGGTGCTGATGACGCTTGGCGTGATTGACCCACAGCAGGCGTTGGGTGGATTCTCTAATAGTGGCCTGTTTACTGTGGCGTTTATGTACGTGCTGGTGGCCAGTATTCGTGAAACGGGCGGTATCGATCTTATTATTCGCTACGTGCTGGGGCGGCCAACCAGCGAGCGCGGCGCGCTAACACGTCTATTGCTACCCGTGGCATCGCTCAGCGGTTTTCTCAATAACACCCCGGTGGTGGCGACCTATATTCCCGCCGTCATGAGCTGGAGCCGCCGTGTGCGGCTTTCCCCACAGCGCTTGCTCATGCCGCTGAGCTTTGCCTCTATTTTAGGCGGTACTATCACGCTATTTGGTACCAGCACTAACTTGGTAGTGCATGGGCTACTGATCGAGCGCTACCCTGATTTGGCCATGGGGCTTTTCGACTTGGCGTGGGTAGGCATTCCGGTCGCGGTAGCGGGCTTGGCTTATCTTATTTTCTTTGCCCCACGTTTATTACCCGCCCGTGGCGGCACGGCTAAAGCCTTTGCTAACCCTCGCGAGTTCACTATTGAAATGGAAGTAGACCCGGCAGGGGTACTGGTTGACCGGACGGTCGAAGAGGCGGGGCTGCGCCATTTGCAGGAGCTGTTCCTTGTCGAGATCGAGCGCGCCGGTAACGTGGTCAGCGTAGTTGGGCCAGGGGAGCAGCTCAAAGGCGGGGATCGTTTGGTGTTTGTGGGCACCTCGGATGCCGCTGTAGAGCTTCAGCAGATCCGTGGGCTGATCCCTTCTCGGGATGGCGCTTCTAGCCTAGAAAAAGAGTTCAAAGAGCGCCGTTTGGTCGAGGCGGTGGTCTCCAATCAGTGCCAGTTTATTGGTCAGCGGATTCGTGACGGTCGATTTAGAACGCTATACGGCGCTGCTGTGCTAGCGATTTGCCGCGGCGGCGAGCGCGTGACGGGGAACCTAGGCCAAGTGCGCTTGCAGCCAGCCGATGTATTGCTGTTAGAGGCACGCCCGCCGTTTATCGAGCGCCATCGGCAGTCGAAAGATTTCTTACTGATCAGCGAGCTAAACGGCTCGGCGCGGCCCATTCATGAGAAGGCCCCGCTGGCCTGGGGGATTTTGCTAGGCGCGGTGCTGCTGGCTGCGTTTGGCGTCCTGAGCATGCTTAATGCCGCTATGCTGGGGGCGGCGATGGCGCTGCTGACCGGCTGCTGCACAGTGGGCGCGGCTAAGCGGGGCTTAGATACTCAGGTGTTATTAACCATTGCCGCCTCGTTCGGAGTGGGGGCAGCGTTACAGTCGTCAGGTGCAGCGGATGCCATGGCAGGCAGCGTGCTGTCGTGGGTGGTGGGCAGCCCGTGGTTGCTGCTGGTGGGTACCTACTGCGTGGTGGCGCTCCTCACGGAGCTAGTGACCAACAACGCCGCGGCGGTGATTATTTTTCCGGTGGTCATGGCGGCTGCAGAAAGTCTCGGCGTGAGTCCTATGCCGTTTGTGGTGGCCGTGATGTTTGCCGCCTCGGCCAGTTTTCTGACCCCGATCGGCTACCAAACCAACTTGATGGTGCATGGTCCTGGTGGCTATCGAGTCAGTGATTTTTTACGTGTTGGTGGTGGTTTAAATGTACTGACCGGTGTGATTGCGGTCACGCTGATTCCATTGGTGTGGCCGTTTTAAGCGGTTAATGTCTCGCTCCCCGCGCTGCTTTACGCTAGGGTGACGCTTTTAATATCAGTAAGGAAATAACCCATGACAGCCCCAGGCGAACTGATTATTGAGCCAAAAAATGGTCAACCCGCCGATGCGTGTGTGTTTATTATTCATGGCCTAGGTGCCGATGGGCATGATTTTGAACCCCTAGTGCCCGCCTTAGCGCTGCCAGAAAGCGCCAACGTGCGTTTTATTATGCCCCATGCTCCGCGCCTGCCGGTCACCATTAACGGCGGCATGGTAATGCCCGCCTGGTACGACATTCTGGCGATGGATTTGGGCCGCCGGGTTGATGAAGTTCAGCTGAAAAAATCCGCCGAGCGTATTCAGGCGCTGATTCAAGAGCAGATCGATCAGGGTATCGATAGCCAGCGGATCATCGTGGCGGGCTTCTCCCAAGGCGGCGCGGTGGCGTATCAGGCTGCGCTCTCGTTCCCGCAGCCGCTAGGCGGGCTGCTGGCGATGTCGACCTACTTTGCTACTGCCGATAGCATCGAGCCTGCCGAGGCTAACCGTCAGGTGCCGATTGAAGTTCATCACGGTAACTTCGACCCCATCGTGCCTGAAACCTTGGGCCGTAGCGGTGTAGAGCGTTTAAAAGCCATGGGTTACAACGTCAACTATCGCCAGTACCCGATGGCCCATGCGCTATGCCCACAGCAGGTCAACGATATCGGCAAGTGGCTGGGCGAGCGGTTAGGCTAAATGGATAGCCATCGCCGAGGCCGTGCTGCCGATGTGCCCAGCGATATCCCTCAGCGGGGCTGGCATGATATTGCATGGCGAGTGGTGCGCGCGGCCCGCCGGGATAGAATCACTATGTTTGCAGCTGGCGTCGCTTTCTATGCACTGCTGGCGCTGTTTCCGACCATCGCGGCGGTGATTTCGGTGTGGGGGCTGCTGTTTGATCCAGTGGAGGCCGGGCGGCAGCTCTATACGATTAGTCGCTTTATGCCCCCTGATGCTGCCAACCTGATTGATCAGCAGGCGCAAGAGGTGGTGGAGAGCACCGAGTCTGGCAACGTGATGACCGCCTTGGCAGGGTTATTGATTGCCATGTTTATCGCCTCGAAAGGGGTGTCGGTGTTGGTGATTGGCTTAAACGCCGTTTACGGCGAGCAGGAGAAGCGTTCGCTGCTGTATAGGGCGTTGGTGCTGGTCTCGCTGACCTTTGGTCTCATTGTGATGACGCTTGTTTCCCTCGGCTTTATTGCCGTTGTGCCTGTTGTGGTGGATAGGCTAATGATTGATCCGCCGCTGGATAGAGTGCTGCAGTGGCTACGTTGGCCGGCACTATTAGTGCTAATGAGCTTACTGATTGCCATGCTATATCGCTTTGCGCCCTATCGGCGCTCACCGCAGTGGCGCTGGTTGAGTTACGGCACGCTGTTTGCGACGCTGATGTGGCTGTTGGGCTCCGGGGGGCTGTCGCTCTACGTGCGCTATTTTTCGACCTTTAGCGAACTGTATGGCTCGTTAGGCGCGGTGGTGGCGCTGATGCTGTGGTTTTGGTTGTCAGCATTTGTCGTGCTGTTTGGTGCGGAGCTTAATAGTGAAATGGAACGCCAAACCTGTCATGACACCACCGTGGGTGAAGCGCGTCCTCTAGGCGAGCGCGAGGCATTTGCTGCCGATACCATTGGCGTCGAAAACCCTTGGAATAGTGACAATACCGCAAGAAAGCGACCACCGTGCGATTAAGAGACCGATCGTGCCACCGCCCAGCGAGCTGGGCGGTGAAGGTTAACGGTAGAGGCGAATAGAGCGCTACAAAAGCTCCTCGGCGGCCAGTGCCAAACGGGAGCGTTCAACGCTTTTCAAGGTGATATGCCCAGCATGGGGCCAATCTCTAAACCGTTCTACTACGGCGGCCATGCCGCAGGTGTTGGCGGTGAGGTAGGGTGTGTCGATCTGCCCGACGTTGCCCAAGCAGACAATCTTGGTGTTACGCCCGGCGCGGGTGACCAGCGATTTAAGCTGTTTAGGGGTGAAGTTTTGCGCCTCGTCGATGATCAAAAAGGTGTCGTTTAGCGTGCGCCCGCGCATAAAGCTCGGTGAGCGAATTTGCACACGTGAGCCAATCAGCTGCCGCGTGGCACCGTTATCCCAGCTTGATTCCCCCTCTTCGTTACGCAGCAGGTTATCCATATTGTCGTGGAAGGCCCCCATCCACGGCGACATCTTCTCCTCTTCGGTACCCGGTAAGAAACCAATATCCTCCCCCATGGGGATGGGCGCGCGGGTGAAGACAATACGCTCAAAGCGTTTGGCGTCCAGGGTCTGCTGGAAGGCTGCCGCAAGGGTCATGAAGGTTTTACCAGTACCCGCGTTACCGGCAATGGTGACAAGGTCAATCTCGGGGTCCATCAACAGGTTGAGGGTAAAGTTCTGGCGGCTATCGTGAGCGTGGACGCCCCACACACCAGCATGGTGACGGTAGTTGGTGAGCAGCTGAAGCCGGGCAGAGGAGGGCGAAAGCTCGCGCACAATAGCCTCAAATTCAGCACCATTCTCGCTATCAGAAACCAACATGCCGATATGCCAGTGGCGGGGCATATTGCCGCTGAGTTGGTAAAACGTATGATGCCCAACACGCTCCACGGTAACCTCAACGTTGAGCGCTTCCCATAGTGAGGCGCCATCCTGCCCGGCCGAGGCGTACACCTGGGCGCCTTCAATCATCGCATCGCTATCGGAGAAGGCGCGATCATTCAGGTAGTCTTCCACCGGCACTTTTAGTGCGGCGGCTTTTACCCGGAGATTAATGTCTTTCGTGATCAGGATGACCGAGGCATCCGGACGTTCGTCACGCAGGCGGCAGGTTTCTGCCAGGATTCGGTTGTCGGGACTATCGTCTAGCGAGTCGAAAGGCTTTAAATCGTTGTAGCATAAAAAGTGTAGGCGGCCGGATTCTCCGCTGATGCGGGGAATGGGGATGCCTTTCTGGATTTCATCGAAGGTAACCTGATTGGTCAGGTCGGAAAGGGTGCGGCTGATTTGCCTTGCCGTACGGGCGATTTCGCGGATGCCGTTTTTGTGCTTGTCCAGCTCTTCAAGCACGGTCATAGGGATAACCACATCATGCTCATCAAAATGATAGAGCGCAGTGGGGTCGTGGATCAGGACATTCGTGTCTAGGACATACAGCCTAGTCGCTTTCTTATCGAGTCGTACCATCGCGGAAACTACTCCTTGGTTGACGGCAACATCGACACTGGCAGACGCACTTTACGCTTAGATGACACTTGCCTGTGTCGGTTCTCTAGCGTGTCCTTAGTTCTCCTTATCTTCCGTTTTTTAGTTTAGCAATTTCTAACAGCGTGGAATGCATTTGGGATTTTCGCCACTCCTTAATTTCAACGTTGCTATGGGGGTAAGTCCTATTAGCGAGTCGTTCCTAAAAAGCGCGTGACGTTTGTGAGTAATGCAGTGGCGACCACGCCCAGGCTTTCACCTTCGACATAGCGGTAGTAGTGGCTTTCCAGCAGCAGGTCGTGGTTGAGCGCACACAGCGTGTGATTGGTTAAGGCGTCTTTGACCAGTGGGTAAGGCAGTAGCGCCCAGCCGGTACCGTTAATCACCGCATCACGAATCACCTCAAACATGGTTAGGCCCAAGTAGTTGGTCGAGAACAGCGCCTCGCTCACGAGTTTGTCGCCCTGATCGAAGGTCAGGCATACCTGAGTGTATTGGGCCAGATCATCCTTAGTGACATTGGGCAGGCGGCTAAGCGGATGATCAGGAGCAGCCACTAGGCTCATGCTTACCGGCGCTAGGTTGCTGGCGTTCACCGAGGCACCTTCGGCAGTATAGAGCCCAAAGGCAATATCCACCGTTTGACGCAGCACAAACTGGGCGTGCTCCTGAGGCGGCAGCAGGTACACCGAAATGGCGGTCAGCGGGTAACGCTGCTTTAAGTCGTGCATAACCTGCCGCCAAAACACCTCGGGCAGGGCATCGTCCCGAGCGATGCAGAGCTGGCTCTCAACGCCCTGCAAGTGCTGCTGGCAATGTTTATTAATGCGGCTGGCGCTGGTCAGCAGTCGATAGCAGTCGGGGAGTACGCTTTCCCCCACCGCCGTTAGCTGCAAGCTGTTACCCGAGCGCTCAAACAGCGCCACACCCAGGCTATCTTCCAGCGCATTGACGGAGGCACTGAGCGTACTACGCTTTATTCCGGTATGCCGGGCGGCGGCGGCAAACGAGCCGTGTTCTGTGACATCAATAAACGCCTGCACCTGTTCTGCGCGCATGAGAACCACCTTATGAAAACCCTTTGAGCGCCAATATAGTTGGCGCTGAGCGATTGGTGAAGCGCTAGTGTACTCACTATGATGGCCTGCGTTTACTATCCTCTTATTGGAGCAACCCGCGTGACCCCCTTTGTCGCCGAGCGCCGAGCGCTTAGATTTTCCGCCATTTCTGCCAGCCTATTTGCCTTTACCGGGCTTGCCTTAGGCCTTGCCAGTGGCTCAATTACGATACTCTTCGATAGTGGCTATTCGCTATTAAGTTTAGTGCTGGCATCGCTGTCGCTGTTTGCACTTCAACAGGCCCGCAAACCCGCGGATGATCACTACCCCTTTGGGCGGCTAACGGTAGAACCGCTAGCCGTGCTGCTCAAAGGCGTGGTGATTGCGCTAGTGTGTCTGTTTTCGCTGGTCTCAGCGCTCTGGAGCCTGGCTCAGGGTGGACGTTTGGTCACGCTGGACTTGGCGCTGATGTTTGGCGTGGTCAACGTGACGGTGTGTTTGCTGACTTGGTGGTGGTTAAACCAGTACGCCAAGGTCGCGCAATCTTCACTACTGGCGGCGGAGCTCCGCCAGTGGCAGATGGATACCTGGCTCAGTGCCGCCGTGATGCTGGGCTTTGCCCTCACTTGGGGGCTCACGCTCTCGCCATGGGCGCACTTGGCGCGTTTTGCCGACCCGGTGATGGTCCTGATTATTGCCGGTTACTTCCTGCCCATGCCGATTCGCATGGTAAAAGGGGCGCTGCGTGAGCTGATGTTTGGCGAACCGGTAGGTAGCGTCCGCCAGGAGGTGGTCCAGGAAGTCGCGGATTTTGATATTGCCGATGACGATGTGCGCCTAGCGCAGGTGGGCAGTTTTTTAATGGTCGATATTCAGCTGGATAAGCAGCAGATGGATGACGCCGAAGAGATTGTCGAGAGCGTAGAACAGCACTGTAAGCTGCGCAATCTCCGCCCGGTGACGAGTATTACGCTGGTCACGTGACACTGGCATTGAAAAAATGTTGACGCTATCGAAGGTGTGGTGATATTTAGCGCTACCGACAATTGGTGTCGGCTTAACACTGCACTTTTGAGGGTTGCAAAAACATGCCATTGCGCCGCTGTTTGCCCGTGCTGCTGGTCACCGCTTTGGTGGCTGGCTGCGCAAGTTCTACCATTGCCCCAAGCTATACCACTGAAAATCCTGACGTGATGCGGATCGGCGGAGAGCGCCCTGTCAGCGCTGACCCGCGTACCGAAAACGCCGGTTCGTTCTGCCTGGAAACCACCGAGCGCTGGAACGAACATGGCCGCACGCCAGATGGCCAAACGCTGTGGGCGAAAGATACTCTGCGCCGCGTGGTGCCTTGCCAATAATTGGCTGACATAGGCTCACGCAAGCTGCGCCAGCGCAACCCGCTGGCGCAGCATTGGTCAGTCGTCCTCTTTCTTTTGCGGTTTGCCCTTACGCTGGGTACCCGCCATCTCTTCCAACTCCTCTTCGCTCATCGAGTCATACATCTCTTTCGAAGCGTCATACAGCTCGCTTGGCTTGGTCTCACCGCTCTTAGCCGAGAGGGCAGCCCCGGCGGCTTTCTGCTGTGCTTTAGAGGTGGCTTTCATTTAACGACTCCTGTCAGTTGACTTCCCTTAGGTGCTCACGCTATTAAGCCTAGCAGTGGGTAGTGTTGTTTCCAGACTGACGAGCGCGTTTAACATAAGAGAGCTCCATGACACCGGCGATTAATAGCGCAAGGCACGCAGGTATTGCCTTTCAACTTCACGAGTATCATCACGATGCTGATGCCTCATCCTACGGGCTAGAGGCGGCTGAAAAGCTGGGTGTAGCCGCTGAGCAGGTGTTTAAAACACTGGTGGTGAGCCTAGATGGCAAGCAATTGGCGGTCGGCATTGTGCCGGTGAATTGTCAGTTAGGGTTGAAACGCATTGCCAAAGCGGCAGGTGCTAAAAAGGCCACGATGGCTAGCCCAGAGATTGTGGAACGCACGACGGGCTACGTGCTGGGCGGCGTTAGCCCATTGGGCCAGAAAAAGCGCTTACCGACCTTCATTGATGTCTCTGCACAGCAGTGGTCGACGCTTTACGTGAGTGCCGGGCGGCGTGGGTTGGAAATCGAACTTTCGCCGGAGGATTTAGCCGCACTCAGTCAGGGGCAATTTGCAGCGCTCTCTGCGTAGGAGATACAAATCAGAGTCAGCGCATGGCAAAGCAGGGGGTGGCACTTTCTGGTATGGTGCTCCAAATTATCGGTTTGCTGGGCAACACGCCCCCTTCAGGAATTTTTTGTGTCTGATACCTCGTTTGCATCCCTTGCGCTCTCTCCTGCGCTGCTGAGCACCCTAGACTCCCTTGGCTATCACGAAATGACGCCGGTACAGGCGCAGAGCCTGCCGCCTATGTTGGCGGGCCGCGATGTCATGGCCCAGGCCAAAACGGGATCGGGCAAAACCGCCGCCTTTGGTTTGGCGCTACTCTCCCAATTACGCGTTGAGGCGTTTAGCGTCCAGGGTTTAGTGCTGTGTCCCACCCGAGAACTGGCGGATCAAGTGGCGGAAGAGCTGCGTCGTCTCGCCCGCGGGATGCCCAACGTGAAAGTGCTCACGCTCTGCGGCGGCGCCCCGTTTGGCCCGCAGCTCGCATCGTTGGAACATGGCGCGCACATCGTGGTGGGCACGCCGGGCCGGGTGGATGAGCACCTGCGTAAAGGCTCGCTCACGCTCGGTTCACTCTCCACGCTGGTGTTGGATGAGGCTGACCGCATGCTGGATATGGGTTTTCAGACCACCATTGACGATATTATTTCCGATACGCCTGCCGACCGCCAAACCCTACTGTTCAGTGCCACCTTTCCTGATGAGGAAGCCTCAGGCGGGTTGGCGATCATGACGCGTGGCGTCATGCGCGACCCGGTCAGCGTTAAAGTCGAAGAGACCCACGACGCGACGACTATTGAGCAGCACTTCTACGATGTGGCCAACGACGACGCCCGCTTTGCTGCGCTAAAGCAGCTGTTGCTTGCGACACGGCCCACCACCAGCGTGGTGTTTTGCAACACCAAGCGAGAAACCCAAGCCGTGGCCGATAGCTTGGTCGACGCGGGCTTCAGCGCGGTGGCCATCCACGGTGATCTTGAGCAAAAAGATCGTGACCGGCTATTGGTGCTGTTTGCCAACCAAAGCGCGTCCATTTTGGTGGCCACCGATGTTGCCGCCCGTGGCCTGGATATCGCTCAGCTAGACGCTGTGTTTAACTACCAAATAGCCCGCGAGCTAGAGGTACACGTACACCGTGTTGGGCGTACCGGACGCGCGGGTGCCAGTGGTATTGCCTGCACGCTGGTGACTCCCCAAGAGAGCTACCGTTTAGAACGCTTAGCGGATCTTTTGGGTGAAACACTGAACACCGAGCCGCTGCCAAAAGCGACCAACAGTGCCCCGTTTGAGCCACCTATGGCGACCCTGCAACTAGCCGGTGGCAAAAAGGACAAGCTTCGCCCCGGCGATATTCTGGGGGCTTTAACCAGTGAGGGCGGTCTACGCGGTGATCAGGTGGGCAAAATCAAAGTTCTTGCGCGCAGTGCTTACGTGGCTGTAGAGCGAGAAGCGGTGCAAAAAGCTCAGGCAAAGCTTGAGCGGGATAAGCTAAAAGGGCGTGCTTTTCGAGTGCGTCGCATTCGGTATTAACGACGTATTCAAATCAATGCTGATGTGTATCACACGGTCATCAGCGTATTCGCGACTCGCGCATTCGCCATGTAGATGTCTGGCATGAGATAGGAGCCTTCGCAGCAAGCTATGAAAACACCCAAACGATTACAGCCCTTGGTCGATGACGGCCTGATCGATGAGGTGCTGATGCAGTTGATGAGCGGCAAGGAAGCGCAGGTGTATGTGGTGCGCTGCGGCGGCGACACACGCTGTGCCAAAGTATTCAAGGAAGCCAAGCAGCGCAGTTTCAAGCAAGCGGTGCAATACCAGGAAGGGCGTAAAGAGCGTAACAGCCGCCGAGCGAGGGCCATGGCCAAGAAAACCCGCTACGGCCAGAAAGAGCAGGAGCAGGCGTGGCTCACCGCCGAGGTGGATGCGCTGTATCGCTTAGCCGCAGCTGATGTTCGTGTGCCAAAGCCCTATGGCTTTGTGGATGGCGTGTTGCTGATGGAGATGATTACCGACGCCGAAGGCGATGTAGCACCGCGCTTAGACGATGTTACCCTGACCGAAGAGCAAGCCTTACGCTATCACGCCAAAGTGATTCAAGACGTGGTGAAAATGCTCTGCGCGGGTCTGATTCACGGTGACCTATCTGAGTTCAACGTGCTGGTCGATGCCGATGGCCCAGTCATTATCGACTTGCCCCAAGCGGTAGACGCGGCCGGTAATAACAGCGCCGCCGCCATGCTGGAGCGCGATGTCGATAACATGCGCGCTTATTTTGGTCGCTTTGCTCCCGAGCTGCTCACTACTCACTACGGCAAGGAGATGTGGGCGCTTTATGAAGCGGGCGAGCTGCACCCCGATAGCAAACTCACCGGCCACTTCGAGTTTGATAGCCACATTGCCAACGTGGATGAGCTGATGGAAGTCATCGACGACGCCAAAGAGGAAGAAGCTGAGCGTCAGGCGCGAATGCGTGATGACGACGACGAGGATTAACCCCAATAGTGATAAACTGAGGCAACGCTTAGCAGAGTAAGTAGTTGGATGAAACGACTCTGCCATATCGCATAGCCGAAAGATCACCGGAGGGGAGTGTGAAGGGCAGCCGTTTCAGTGCAGGGAGAGCCAAGGCGCTTGTCTTATCGCTCAGTGTTGGTGCAGCAGGCGGTGTGCTGTTTCACATTTCGGGGCTGCCGCTGGCCTGGATGCTTGGCCCCTTGGTGGCGAACCTGCTGGTGTCTGCCAAAGGCGTGAAGGTTGAAGTGCCTGAGTCGCTGCGCAGCGTGTTTTTAGCGGTGATGGGCATGGTGCTCGGCAGCCAAGTCACGCCTGAGCTGGCCCACCGGGTGCTCGACTGGCCCGTTTCGGCCATGCTGCTGTTGGCGGGGGTAGCGGCGTCAACCGCCGTGGCGTCTGCCTGGTACCGCCGCTGTGGTTTCGACCCTGTCAGCGCTTGGTTTGGTGCCTCGCCGGGCGCCATGACCGCGATGATCCTACTGGGTGAGCGATGCGGCGGCGACCCGCAGCGCATTGCCATTGCCCAGTCGCTGCGTATCGTGCTGGTGATCCTCTTCCTACCGCCGCTGTTTTGGGCATTCGAAGGGGGAGAAGGTACGCTGGGCCCGGCAGAATCAGCACTCACCGATGGCTGGTTGTTGCTGGCTATTCCACTGTTGCTGCCGCTAGGGAAATGGCTACGCCTGCCAAGCCCCGCGCTGCTCGCTCCCTTGTTAGCCACCGCACTTCTCTCCGGGTTAGATATCGCCAGCCTCGCCCTGCCAAGCTGGGGCATGAACCTGATGCTCTGGGTGCTGGGCAGCGCCATTGGCTCGCGCTTTCAAGGTATGACGCGGCGGCTGTTGGGCCGCTACTTATGGCAGTCAGGCATTGCGACGCTGCTGGCCCTCGTCGTGTTGGCTGTTTTTGCCGAATTGATCCACCAAACAGTGGGGGTAGGGCGCGATGTTGCCTTGCTTGCTTTAGCCCCTGGCGGTATTGGTGAAATGGCGATACTCGCCGTCGCGCTCAACATTGACCCAGTGTTTGTGGCTTTTCATCACTTGCTGCGGATGGTCACCCTGATGATTGTTGCTCCCTTCTGGGCCCGCTGGCTAATGCGTCATCATCCTGACGCCTGACGTCGCGATCATTACGCTAACTCTCCTCCGCTGTACTCCCTTTTATCGCGTCATGTAAGGACTCTCCATGCTGTCACGTCTGCTCTCGCCGCTGTTCCGTTTTTTTGAGGAGCGCGTCAATCCCTATCCAGAGGGTGAGGTCACCACACCGCCCAAAGGGCTGTTGCCGTTTATCTGGCACTTTTCGCGCCCGGTGTGGCCGTGGCTGCTAGTGATGTCGCTGATTACGGCGGTGGTATCCGCCGCAGAGGTGGTGTTCTTTAGCTACATGGGCGATTTGGTGGATTGGTTGGGTGGCGTCGAGCGCGCCGATTTCTGGGCCAACCACGGCCTGTGGCTGGCGGGCCTTGGTTTGTTAGTGGTGGTGGGCCTGCCATTACTGGTGCTGGTGCAGTCGCTGGTCACTCACCAGAGCATTTTTGGCAACTACCCGATGATTGGCCGCTGGCTCTCTCATCGCCATATGCTCAGCCAGAGCCTGGCATTTTATCAAGATGAGTTTGCCGGGCGGGTATCGCAAAAAGTGATGCAAACCGCACTGGCGGTGCGTGAAACCGTTACGAAAGTGATGGATCTGATGGTGTACGCCATCGTCTATTTTACCGGGGCGGCCATTCTACTGGGCCGCGCTGATCCGTGGCTGCTGCTGCCGCTAGGTCTTTGGCTGATCGGCTATTTAGGCATCATGCGCTTTTTTGTGCCGCGCCTGCGGGATGTCTCTATGGCGCAGGCGGATGCTCGCGCGCAAATGACTGGCCGCGTGGTGGATAGCTACAGCAATATCCAGACTATCAAGCTGTTTGCCGATACTCAGCGCGAAGAGCGCTACGCCAAAGATGCTATGGAAGGCTTTATGGTCACCGTGCATCGCCAGATGCGCTTGGTCACGGTGATGAGCGTCTGCTTGACGCTGCTTAATACGCTGCTGCTGGTTGGCACGGCAGGCATGGCGATTGCAGCGTGGTACATGGAGGCGATCTCTCTGGGTGTGCTGGCCATCGCCATTGCCCTGGTGATGCGGATCCGTTTTATGTCCGACTGGATTTTATGGGAAGTCGCCGGGCTGTTTGAAAACATCGGCACGGTGCAGGATGGCATGAACACCATCGCCCAGGAGCCGACGGTGAAAGACGCTCCCAACGCCAAAGCGCTGACCGTGCCCAACGGCGAGATCGTCTTCGATACGCTGCGCTTCCAGTATGCCCAGGCAAAAGGGGAGAGCAAAAATGTGTTTGATGGGCTGAACCTGACCATCAAGCCCGGTGAAAAGATCGGCCTGATTGGCCGCTCCGGGGCGGGGAAATCGACCCTGGCGAACCTGTTGCTGCGCTTTTACGACCTGCAGGGCGGGCGCATTCTGATCGACGGACAAAACATTGCTGAGGTCACCCAGACCTCGCTGCGCCACCAGATCGGCATGGTGACCCAAGACACCTCGCTGCTGCACCGCTCGCTGCGGGACAACATCCGCTACGGCAGCCCGAATGCCAGCGATGCGGATGTCTGGCAGGCGGTATGCCGTGCCCATGCTGATACCTTCATCAACGACCTAGTCGACCCCAAAGGGCGGCGAGGTTTGGATGCTCATGTGGGTGAGCGGGGTGTGAAGCTCTCAGGCGGCCAGCGCCAGCGCATTGCCATCGCCCGGGTGCTGCTCAAAGATGCCCCCATCCTGGTGTTGGATGAAGCCACCTCGGCGCTGGATTCCGAGGTTGAAGCGGCGATTCAAGAGCAGTTGGATGCCTTGATGGAGGGCAAAACGGTGATTGCCATCGCCCATCGGCTCTCCACCATCGCCATGCTGGACCGTTTGATTGTGGTGGATGAAGGGCGCATGGTGGAGAGCGGCACCCACCAGGAGTTGCTCGCCCGAAACGGCATTTATGCAGGCCTTTGGCAGCGCCAGTCGGGAGGCTTTTTGGGTAACGACCTTGATCCTGATAACAACGCCCCCATTTGAGACTAGACCGGTCGCCTAGTAAGGGCGCTTTAACAGGAGGTACTGATGCAAGCTATCCAGCTTCAACAACCCGGCGGTTTAGATAAATTAAATGTTGTCGACGTGGCAGCCCCAGGGGAGCCAGGCCCTGGCGAGATCAAAGTGCGCCTGCACGCCAGCTCACTGAACTTTCACGACTACGCGGTCGTGGCGGGGATGATTCCCACCGACGATAAGCGCATCCCAATGTCGGATGGCGCGGGCGTGGTGGAATCCGTTGGCGAAGGTGTGGAAGAGTTTGCCGTGGGCGATGCGGTCGTCTCGACTTTCTTCCCTTACTGGCTGGAAGGCCCGGCGCGCGTAGGCGACTTCACCACCACGCCTGGCGATGGCGTCGATGGCTATGCTCGCGAGCAGGTGATTCGCCCGGCTGAGTGGTTTACTCGCCAGCCGCAAGGCTACAGCCATGCTGAGTCCTCCACGTTGACAACCGCCGGTTTAACCGCTTGGCGCGCGTTAGTCGTCGATGGCGGGCTGAAAGCGGGGGATACCGTGCTAGTGCTGGGCACTGGCGGCGTGTCTATCTTCGCGCTGCAGTTTGCCAAGATGATGGGCGCTCGCGTCATTGCTACCACTTCCTCCAACGAGAAGTTGGCGCGCCTTCGGGAGCTGGGGGCTGAGCACACGATCAACTACCGCGAAACGCCGGAGTGGGGCAAAGCGGTCAAAGCTCTCACCAATGGTGAAGGCGTGGATCACGTGGTTGAAATCGGCGGCCCGGGTACGCTGCCGCAATCCATTGACGCGGTGAAGATTGGCGGGCATATCTCACTGATTGGTGTTCTCACCGGGCGTGAAGGGGAAATTCCCACCGCCAAGCTCATGGCGAAACAGGCCAAGCTGCAGGGGCTGATTGTCGGTAGCCGTCGCCACCAGGTAGAGATGATTAACGCCATTGAAGCGGCTAACTTGAAACCGATTATTGATCGTGAGTTCGCGCTTACTGAGATCTCAGAGGCATTTCGTTACCAAGAGTCTGGCAAGCACTTTGGTAAAATCTGCCTGACCTTCTGATAATCAAGCGCTAACAATCGTACTACACGTCTGCATAGAAGGCGGGCGTGTAGTGCGTATCAACCATGTTGCCCTACTCTCCTAATCGGCTAAATACCACGCCTTTTACCTCAAGCTCCCAGATGTCGTCGTAAGGCACAGTGACGCCATCCATATCGCCAGGGTCGCCGGTACTGTTTTTAATCACGGTTTCGGGAATGACCTTCACTCCCATCACCCCGACATGCTGAATTCTTCCGCTGAACCGGTTGCCTTCCTGGTCAACGAGTACTCGCTCGCCAGCAATGCACTTTGCAAGCTTCTCGTGTAGTTCTGCCATAGTGACGTTAACCACGCTCATCGTTGCCTCCTGCGCATCGCTTGAAGTGTGAGTTACTTGGGTATAACGACTTTATTTTAGACGATAAGTTCGGCTAGCCCCGGGGGTATGGCATAAGGCATGCTAACCTTAATCTAGTTTACTGAATCGAGGCGGGATATGGCGCAAGGCTCAACGAACGCGGCTTTATCGCCATGGAACGTGGTGGCATTAGACACCTTTCAAACCCCTGAGCGCACTCAGGCGAGCCAGTGGCGGCGTAGCTGGCGAGCGGCCACCACCTGGATGATAGGCAAGGAAGCTTCCGAGCGCCAAGCGAAGCAGGAGAGTGAACTGCGCGCGCTGCCTGAAGTGAAGCTGGCGCATGTTGCGCCCCCCATTGACTGGATGCCCGCCACCGAACGCTTGAAACAGGCGCTGAAAGACTACGAAGATGCGCCGGTTGTGCTGTTTATTTCACCGCCTTACGGCGGGCACAGCACCGTGGTGAGCCAATGGGCTGCGCAACAGGATATTCCTTGCCTCACCGTACCCACGCTGAAAGAGCTAGTGGACGGCAGCCTAGCCTGGGTAGAAGACGCTACCCAGCTAAAGCGCTGGGCAATTCCTGCCTTGGAGTACCACTTTTTACGCCATACCAATGGCTTGCAAGGCGTTCGTGAGTTGCTTGAGCGTGCCTTGAGTGGGCGCCTGGGGCAGAGCGTGATGGGGTGCGACAGTTGGACCTACGCCTACTTACAGCATGCGGTGGGGCTGGAGGGCGTGCCGGTATTGACCCTCCAAGGGCTCGAAGGTGAACAGTTGGCCCACTATTTTTCCCAAGCAGCGGGGGAGTGCCCGACGGTGTACAGTACACGTACGGGAAAATCGATTCTCACCAGCGACAGTGATCAAAAAGTGGTCTTTAAAGAGCTGCAACGCCTAACGGCACACTGCCGGGGGCACCTGGGAATTGCCTGGCACTACTGGCGCGAGCGGCTGCGTGAGCCAGCAGAAGATTCGGATAGCAGTGATAACAATGGCCATAAACGTAGCGATAAAAGTAGCGATAAAGAGGATAGCGACACTTCTCAAGAACTGTGGCTACTGGACGCGCTGGCTGAAGCCGAACTACCCACAGATACCGGCGATCTAGCTACTTTACTGCTGCATACCCTGCTGATTCACGGCGGGCTAGAAGACCAAGCCTTAAAGCACGTGCTGCCCTTTTCTGACCACGAAGCGTTAAATGCACGCTTTGCCCTGGCGCGGCGCGGCATTCTTAGCAGCCAGCAGGGGCGCTGGCAGGTGGCTCCGCTTAGCTATGCCAGTGTGCGGCAGTTGCTTGAGTCGCGTAACTATCTCGTTGACCCGCTTTAGGAGCACTGATGGAAGACCAAGGGCAGTACGCCAAGCTGTTTAACGATATAGATAGCCAAACGCTGATCACGCTCGGCATTATCTTGGTCAGCACGATTCTACTGATTATTGTCAGCCAGCGTGGACTCAACTGGGTGGCGAATCGGCTGCACGGCCAAGTGCGCTTTCGGGTCTTTGCCCTAGTGCCACTCACCAGGCTGATCATTTTGATTGCCGCGCTCGCCATTGCCGTACCGATCATTATCGAGCCGTCGCTGCGCAATATGGTGACGCTGCTGGGGGCCATTGGGTTAGCCATAGGTTTTGCGCTGAAAGATTATGTCAGCAGCTTGATTGCCGGGGTGGTGTCTGCCGTCGAGCTGCCATACCGCCCTGGCGATTGGGTGAAGATTGAAGGCACCTACGGTGAGGTAAAGCACGTGGGGATGCGCACGGTGGAAGTACAAACGCCGGACGATGACTTGGTGGCCGTGCCGCATTTAAAGCTGTGGGACACCGCCATCTACAACGCCAACAACGGCGGCACCAGCCTACAGTGCGTGGCGAGTTTTTACCTTCATCCAGAGCATGAGGCCGGTTGGGTGCGCAAAGCGCTACGCGATGTAGCGCTGACCAGTGCTTACTTAAAGTTTGATAAGCCGATTATCGTGGTGGCGGAGGAGAAGCCCTGGGGCACCCATTACCGTATCCGTGCTTATCCCGTCGACCCCCGCCAGCAGTTTCTGTTTATCACTGACTTAACGGTGCGCGGCAAAGCAGTGCTAAGCACTGCTGGCATTCAACCAGCGCTGCTACCACCGGATGCCGCCCTAGATGCACGAGGTGCCGCTAGCTGATGACAACACCAACCACACTCTATATTGGATGGGACGTGGGCGGCTGGAACTGCGACAACAACTCTGCCAGCCGCGATGCGCTGGTGGTGCTGGATGACGCGCTCAATGTTATAGGCACGCCGTGGCGGGGAAACCTGCGCGTAACGCTAAATGACGCTACCTCTAGCCGTGATGTGATCAACCGGCTGCTGGCGCTGTGCCAATATGTGCCCAGTGGCAATGAGCGAGTGGCAATGGCGATTGATACGCCGTTAGCGCTTCCTCAGGCGCTTCTGGCACTTGCCCGTGGCGAGGCGGTGGATTCATTGGGCCGCTCCCAGGATAACCCTTATCTATACCGGGAGACTGAGCGCTGGCTATTCGCCCGAGGGGTCACGCCGCTTTCGCCGATTAAAGACATGATTGGCAGCCAAGCCACCAAAGGCATGCACTTTCTAGCACGGTTTGCTCCGCATATAACGGCCTGCGGGCAGTGGCACTCGGTAGCGGGGGAGCTGTGTGCGGTCGAAGGTTATCCGTCGCCCGCTAAACGGTCGGCTGGGTTTGCGGCGCTGCGTCAGCGCGTGTACATGCCTGAAACATTGCACGCCATGCTCCATCAACCAACGCCAAAGCAGCAGGATATTCACGATGCTTGGCACTGTGCGCTACTGGCGTGGAGCTTGGAGCATGCAAAAGAGAGCGTGGCTTGGCCGCCAGCAGAGATGCCAGCGGCCGAAGGGTGGATCTTTGTACCGAGGGATGCGTTAAGCGAATAGCCGTTTAAGCGTTCTCTTCCGGCAGCTCCGCGCTGTGGAAGACGTTTTGCACATCGTCTAGCTCTTCCAGCATGCCAAGGAATTTTTCAAACATCGCCACATCATCGCCTTCAATTGGCGTGGTGGTTTGCGGCAGGAACTGGATCTCATCCGTTTCAAAGTCGATTTCGCCGAAAGCATCCAGCAGTGCCTGCTTGGCTTTGGCGTAGTCGGTATGCGGGGCAAACACCGTGATGCGGCCCTCTTCCTGCTCAATATCGGTGACATCCACATCTGCTTCCATCAGCGCTTCCAGTACGGCTTCTTCATCGCTGCCGTTAAAGGAGAAAATTGCGCAGTGGTCGAACATGTGGCTGACGCTGCCCGGCGTGCCGATCTTGCTCTTGGTTTTGGTGAAGCAGCCGCGTACATCGCCAAAGGTGCGGTTGGGGTTGTCGGTCAAGCAGTCGACAATCACCATGGCGTTGCCGGGGCCAAAGCCCTCGTAGCGTGCCGGAGAGAAGTCTTCGCCTCCTGCGCCGCTGGCTTTGTCCAGGGCTTTATCAATGACGTGGGACGGCACCTGGTCTTTCTTGGCACGCTCCATCAAACCGCGCAGCGCGAGGTTACCGTTGGGGTCCGTGCCGCCCGCTTTGGCACAGACGTAAATTTCACGCCCATACTTGCTGTAAACCTTGGTTTTCGCAGCGGCCGTTTTGGCCATGGATTCCTTACGGTTTTGAAACGCCCTACCCATATTGAAGTCCTTTATTAGCCATGAACCGCCTGCATGGCAGGCGTCATCGTTTTCAAAAAGGGGAAAATTTTACCCAACAGCGTACCATGCTAACAGCGTTATTTAAGCGCCTGGGTGGTTTCCCCTACGGTTAAAAGACATGCTACAGGCAACAACACAAGAATTGGCCTTAGCTTAGGCAAGCGCTGTCGTATACTGGCCAGCTCATAACGATGCTATCCATGGAGGAGAAAATGCCGCTGACACTCTGGCTTTCGCTGGCTGCCATTTGTGCGATGGGGGCCATGTCGCCTGGGCCAAGCTTAGCATTGGTGCTACGCCACACTTTGGGGGGTGGTCGCGTGCCGGGAATGACCGCCGCGATCTTTCATGCCTTAGGCGTAGGGTTTTACGCGTTGCTCACCGTGCTGGGCTTGGGCGCTGTAATGGTACGCTTTCCCGAGCTTTTTCAGCTGATTACATGGTTTGGTGCTGCCTACCTGGCGTGGCTGGGGATAAAAGCGTTGCGGGCGGGCCGGGGTGGCGCGCTTACGCCGGGCGCCGTGGCCACCACACCGCGTCAGGCGGCCAAAGAGGCAGTGTTGGTGGCACTGGGCAACCCTAAGCTGATCATCTTTTTTGTGGCGCTATTAAGCCAGTTTGTCACCCCCGAGATGAGCCTACTCGCCAAGGCGATTATCGTGGCCACGGCTATTATTATTGATGGTGGCTGGTACGTGCTGGTGGCCGTAGGGCTTTCTCACTCTCGGGTGCTGCCGTGGCTGCAGCGCCACGCCCACTGGATTAACCGCATTACCGGCGTACTGTTGATTGCGCTGGCGCTGCGTGTGGTGGCGGGGCCCATAATTTAATTTCCACGCTGGTGTCACTACCGTTGCCATGGCAAGGTAAGGCGCATGCTGGTAAAGGCATTTAGAGGCCTGGCGATGACGATTTACGAGCAGGATTGTTATACCCACCAGGGTGAGCCTTTTAACCTGCGCGCACTGCGCGGGCAGGTACTGCTGGTGGTGAATGTGGCCAGCCAGTGCGGCTTCACTCCTCAGTTAAAAGAGCTTGAGGGGCTTTATCAGCGCTATCGGGATCGCGGCTTTATGGTGTTGGGCTTTCCCTGCAACCAGTTTGGGCGCCAGTCGCCCGAGAGTGCCGAGGCGTTCTGCGCCTTTGGCGAGCAGCAGTTCGGGGTGAGCTTTCCGCTGCTGGAAAAGGTGAAAGTCAACGGCTCCGATGCTCACCCGCTATTTGTACAGCTCAAGCGGGAGGCGCCAGGGATTTTGGGCACCAAAGCTGTAAAGTGGAATTTCACCAAGTTTCTGGTAGGCCGAGATGGCAAGGTCATCGCCCGCTTTGGCCCCAAGGATCATGGGTTAACGCTGCGCTTAGCCCTTGAAGCCGCACTGGATAAAGAGTGAATCAGCCAGCCGCTAAACCTCCCCGCGCGCGACCATCAAGCGTTGCATTAGCTCGGTCCAGCGATGGCGAACCATCATGGTCGTCAATCCCGAAAAGAGTGCCCAGCTTTTGCGCCGCCAGCCTTTCAGTTTCAGATTGTGGTTCACCAGCTGCTTCATCAGTTTGTAGTCATCGAACTTGCGCCACTCACTGGCAACCGATAGCTGGTGGCGTGACATCACCGGCGCCAGCTCCAGGCGTAGCATCCACTCAAGCTCTTTGAGCGACATCTTGTGCTGCTCAATCACCTCAATCATATGGGCGTAGTCGCGCTCGCTGGGTTCGCGGTCAAGCCAGAGAGGGGCAAGTGCTAGCCACAAATCGCCCCGCTCATCGACTAGCTGCTGTGCATTCATTAAAGATCCCGTCGGCAAGTGGTGGGCAGGCCGCTATCCTGCCGCGAATGGCGGATAAGCTCAAGAGCGGACAGGGCGCGCCGAGACCGCTAGAATACCCTCATTGATAACTCGGCACTGCCGTGCCGAACGCAATACTCATCTGATGAAGGGGTCGAATGTGATCATTAAACCGAAAGTGCGTGGCTTTATCTGCACCACCACCCACCCGAAAGGCTGCGAGCAGAACGTTCTCGAGCAGATCGAAGCGACCCGCGCCCGTGGTTTGGATAAAAGCCAAGGCCCGAAGAAAGTGCTGGTGATCGGTGCCTCTAGCGGTTACGGCCTAGCGGCGCGTATTACCGCCGCCTTTGGTTACGGCGCCGACACTCTGGGGGTGTTTTTTGAAAAGCCGGGCACCGAGAAGAAGCCGGGCACCGCTGGCTGGTACAACAGCGCCGCGTTCGATAAGTTTGCCAAGCAGGAAGGTCTGTACAGCAAATCCATTAATGGCGATGCGTTCTCCCACGAAGCGCGGGAAAAAGCCATTGAGCTGATCAAGCAGGACATGGGCGAGATTGATCTCGTGGTCTACTCGCTGGCCTCTCCCGTGCGTAAGCTACCTGACAGCGGTGAGCTAAAGCGCTCCAGCCTAAAGCCGATTGGTGAGACCTACCGCGCCACGGCGATCGATACCAATAAAGACGCCATTATTGAAGCCGAAGTGGAACCGGCCACCCAGCAAGAGATCGACGACACCATCACCGTGATGGGCGGCGAAGATTGGGAGCTGTGGATGAGCGCGCTGGATGATGCGGGCGTGCTGGCCAAAGGCGCGCGCAGCGTGGCGTTTAGCTACATCGGCACCGAAATTACCTGGCCGATCTACTGGCACGGTGCCCTGGGTAAAGCCAAAGAGGACCTGGACCGCGCAGCGTCCGCCATCGATGCCAAGCTCAAAGAGAGCGGCGGTGGTGCCAACGTGGCCGTGCTGAAATCCGTGGTGACCCAGGCCAGCGCCGCGATCCCCGTGATGCCGCTGTATATCGCCATGGTCTACCGCATCATGAAAGAGCAGGGCCTCCACGAAGGCACCATTGACCAGCTGAACCGCCTGTTCGGCGAGCGTCTTTACTCCGGCCAGACCGGCGAAATGGTCACCGATGACCACGGTCGCCTGCGTTTGGACGACTGGGAACTGCGCGACGACGTTCAAAAAGCCTGCCAAGATCTCTGGCCGGAAGTCACCACCGAGAACTTATTCGACATTACCGACTATGCTGGTTACAAGCATGAGTTTTTGAAGCTGTTTGGCTTCGAGCGTAACGACGTAGATTACGACGCCGATGTGAACCCGGAAGTCGAGTTTGATGTCGTGACACTATAGGGCAACGCGCGACGGGTAACGCTTGCCGCCGCGCTGTTGATCATCTAACCGGATAGGATGAGGTGCTGTATGGATACCAGAGAGAGCAAGACCCGGGAAGAAGAGAAAGAGCATATGCTGAGCGAGCGCTTACCCGAAGATTTCGAGACCTCGCAGCCTCAGCAGCAACCAGAAGCGAAAAAGCCCGCTAATGGGCTGCATAAAATGCTGCCGTTAATCATCGTGATTATGGGCATCATCGTCGCTGGCATTGTGATGCTGGGGCTAGGCAATAGCGGCGGCTAAATCTTGCGCTTTTGCGGTGCATATTGCCGGGCCTATGGTCCGGCAGTATGCGTTTAAGCCCCCCTGGTTTTGCATTCTGGGCGATGACTACGCCAAGTGATGATTTTAATGTTTGTAAGCTTTTGCACCTATCTCCTGCTAAAAGTCCGTTAACCTAAGTACAACGTTACTGTTTCTTGCCGTTTTACGTTGCGTTCAAGCGCTGTGGTTAACTAGCTTGCAAAGTGTACTTCAGGAAAAAGTGCACTTCAGCAAAAGGAGAAAGGGTATGAAACGGACAGCACTCGCAGTAGCCATTGGTACAGTATGTGCCGGATTGTCAGGCATCGCTTTTGCCCAAAATGATGATCAGACTGACGCATCGACCACCCGGGACATGTCGCAACAGCGACAGAACGAAGTGGCCGAACAGCAGCGCCAAAACGGCCAAACCCCAGATGGCAACGAGACGATGGATGTCACGGTTGACCAAGCGCCTGCGGATGTTCAGGTGCAGCAGGAGTCGCCCAACATCACGGTCGAACAGTCAAAACCTGACGTCACCATCGAGCAGCCTAAGCCCGACGTGACCATTGAACAGCCCGAGCCGGAAGTGACGGTGGAAGAGGCGGAGCCGAACGTCACCGTTGAGCAGCGCGGCGAACCGGAGGTGACTATTGAGCAGGCTGACACTGCAGAGGTAGAGGTTAACCGGGATAACGAAGGGCGCGATCAAGAACAGACGTCAGCGCAGCAGCAGAATCAACAAGTCGTGCAGGAAGACGTTCAGCAAAGCGACCAGGGCAACTCGCTGATGGCGGAGCGCGCACGGGACCTGGAAGGCATGAGCGTCGCTAACCAACAGGGTGATGAAGTGGGTGAAATCCAGCACATTGCCCGTCATCAAGAGAGTGGCGAGCTGTTTGCGATTGTCTCGATTGGCGGCATCTGGGGCTTCGGCGCTAGTGATGTAGCGCTCCCCGTGAAAGAGATGCAGCGCGAAGGAGACCAGTTGGTCGTCAACACCGACTACGGTAGCGAAGAGATCGAAGCGTCCGCCGACGAATACCGCGAGAGTGACTACCAGTTTATTGATAACCAAACGACGCTTTCAGACGCGGAAGAGAACAGGTAACACTCACTCGCTATAGCCCTGCGACGTCTTTTTTGAGATAGCGATAGCAGGCGCTGCCTTCAGTGGCACAATTGGGTAAGATGTTGGTAACACAAATGACCCAGTTAGCCAGCGGCGGTTTTCATGCAGCGCAATAGGCAGTACAGCGAACCCACATGCACTCCAGTACGTTAACGCCACCCCCTAGCAACCGCAGGCGGGTGGCGTTTGTGCTGCTGCCGGGGTTTTCGCTGTTGGCTCACGCCAGCGCTATTGAGCCGCTGCAAATGGCCAATCAGCTGAGCGGCCAGATGCTTTACCACACCGTTACCCTCAGCCTAGATGAAGAGCCCGTGCGCAGCGGCGCGCAGCTTTCGCTCATCGCGCAGCATGCGTTAGGAGCCCCCCTTGGCCCGCTGGATTTACTGCTGGTGTGTGCGCCTACGCCGCTACCCTACGTATTGCCCGCGAAGCTCAATGAGTGGCTGCGTAGCCATCATGGCCGTGGCGTTGCTATCGGCGGTTTGGCCGGAGGCACCGAGGTGCTCGCCCGCTGTGGTTTGCTAGAAGGCTACCGCGCTACCTTGCCTTGGCAGCGCTTCGATGCGTTTGCCCAAGCCTATCCCCAGGTGACGCTCTCCCAACAGCTGTTTGAAATTGATCGTGACCGCCTGACCTGCGCGGGCGGCACCGCCGCTATGGATATGATGCTCACGCTAATTGGCAAGCATCACGGCCCGCGCTTGGCCGAGCAAGTCTCTGAACAGTTCGTCTGCGACCGCATTCGATTGGCTGATGAGCGCCAGCACGTTCCGCTGCGTAACCGTTTGGGACACGCCCCCCAAAGCTTGGTGGATGCGGTCACCCTAATGGAAGCCAATATCGAAGAGCCGCTCTCGACGCTGGAACTGGCCGAGCATTTGGGGATCTCCCGGCGTCAGTTGGAGCGATTATTCAAGAAGTACCTGCAGGCGGTGCCCAGCCGCTACTACCTCGACCTGCGTTTGCAGGAGGCACGCAAACAGCTGCGTGAGAGCGACCGGGCCGTCGGTGATATTGCCTTTGCCACTGGGTTTTCTTCAGGGGCACACTTCTCAACCGCCTACCGTCACCATTTCGGCATGACGCCGAGAGAGGAGCGGCTCGGTTAATGCTTTACGTCAGTGTATCCACGATGCCGCCCTCTACGCGAAGCGCGGCACCGGTAGTGGCACTGGCCTGTGGCGAGGCTGCATAGACGCTCATGTGGGCGACTTCTTCGGGCGTCGCCAAGCGCTGAATGATCGACGACGGACGGTTCTCTTTGACGAAACGCGCTTCTACTTCCTGCTGCGAGATACCCTCTTTCTGAGCGATGTCGCTGAGCATGTTCAACACGCCCTCTGAGCGCGTGGGTCCTGGCAGAATAGCGTTGACTGTGACTTGGGTGCCACTCAATACTTTTGCCAGTCCTCGTGAAATGGACAGTAGCGCAGACTTTGTCATGCCGTAGTGAACCATTTCACTGGGAATGTTGATCCCGGATTCGCTGGACACGAACTGGATGCGGCCCCAATCGCGCTCACGCATGCCCTTGGCGTAATGACGCGACAAACGAACCGCACTCATGATGTTAACATCGAAGAATTGTTGCCAAGTGGCGTCATCTACGTCGAAGAAGTCTTGTGGGCCAAAGATGCCTACGTTATTGATAAGGATGTCGGTCTCGGGCTGCTGGTCAATCAGAGCCTGACACCCTTCTGCAGTACCTAGATCGGCGGCTACCCCGGTCGCTCGGGCCTCGGGCAGGCGCTTTTTTAGGGCAGCGATGGCATCATCCACCCGCTGCTGCGTGCGCCCGGTAACGACTATTTCTGCGCCCGCGTTGGCCAGTCCTTCTGCGATGGCATAGCCGATACCGGCGGTAGATCCGGTGATAATGGCATGCTTGCCGCGTAGATCGATCTTCATGGTTCAGCTCCTTGGGTCAAAAATGTCCGTGCCGCTCCACAAGGCACCAGTGAATGCCCTACTAGTGACAATGGGGCGCTTTAGACATTCTTCAAGGTGATGCGAGCCAGTACTTAGATGTAAATGCACACGTCTCTATTCATAATTTACCGTCCCAATACTGAAAGCAGGGCGTCCTACGCCCCCCGTATACTGATTCAATCGCTTACTCCACTGGAGGTACTGTCCCATGAGCCACACCCCGAACCGTCAAGACTTCGACCACTACATGGCGCCTAACTACGCGCCGCAGCAGATTATTCCGGTACGTGGTGAAGGCAGCCGCTTGTGGGACCAAGAAGGCCGCGAGTACATCGATTTCGCTGGCGGTATTGCGGTGAACTCCCTGGGTCACTGCCATCCGGTGCTGGTCAATGCGCTGAAAGAGCAGGGCGAAAAGCTTTGGCATCTCTCCAACGTATTCACCAACGAACCGGCGCTCAAACTGGCCAAAACCCTTACCGAGCGCACCTTCGCCGATAAAGTCTTTTTATGCTCCTCCGGCGGTGAAGCCAACGAAGCTGCGCTGAAGCTGGCACGCCGCTGGGCGGTCGACCACTACGGCGAGCATAAAGACAAAATCATTTCGTTCTACCAGTCGTTCCACGGCCGCACCTTCTTTACCGTCAGCGTAGGCGGCCAGCCCAAGTACTCCCAGGGCTTTGGCCCGGTGCCGGGCGGTATTCTCCACGCCGACTTCAACGACCTGGAGAGCGTTCGCAAGCTCGTGGGCGACGACACATGCGCCATTATGGTCGAACCGATGCAGGGTGAGGGCGGCATCGTCCCCGCGACCCAAGAGTTCCTGCAGGGCCTGCGCGACCTGTGTGACCAGCACAACGCGCTGCTGATTTTCGATGAAGTGCAAACCGGCGTTGGACGCAGCGGCGAGCTGTATGCCTATAAAAACTTCGGCATTACCCCGGATATTCTCACCAGCGCCAAATCGCTGGGCGGCGGTTTCCCCGTTGGTGCCATGCTGACCACCGACGCCATCGCCACATCGCTAGCCATCGGCACCCACGGCTCCACCTACGGCGGTAACGCATTGGCCTCTGCGGTAGCGCTAGCGGCGGTCGAGTTCATCGATACGCCGGAGGTGCTGCAAGGTGTCAAACATCGCCACGATCTGTTCCGCGAGCACCTGGAAACCATCAACCGCAAGCACGGCGTCTTCAAAGAGATCCGTGGTATGGGCATGCTGATGGGGGCCCAGATGTCGGACGCCTTCGAAGGCCGCGCCAAGGATATTCTGCCGCTGGCGATTGAAGAGGGCGTGATGGCGCTCATCGCGGGGCCCAACGTGCTACGGATGGCCCCCTCGCTGGTGATTCCCGAGGAAGACATTGCCGAAGGCATGGCGCGCCTAGAACGTGCCATCGAGCGACTTGTCGCCAGCGCATGAGTAGAGCGCAAGTCACACAAGAGGGGGCGTTAAACATGTTGGTAATCCGACCGGTCACCCTGGCTGACCTTTCCGCCTTAGAGCAACTGGCAGAGCACGCGGTGCCACGGCTTACCAACCTGCCTGCCAATCGTGAACGCCTTGAGGAGCGCATCCTGCGCTCCCAGGAAGCATTCGCCAGCGATATCGAGTTCCCCGGTAACGAGCACTATATGTTCGTGCTGGCGGACGATAGCCGCAACGACGTTCTGGGCACGGCCACCATCCGTGCCCAAGCGGGGGCCGCCGAGGCCTACTACACCTACCGCCAAGAGACGCTGATTCACGCCTCTCAGCAGCTCAACGTGCGCCGCGAGGTGCAAACGCTGGCGCTTTCCCATGAAGCCTCGGATGCCACGCTACTTTGTGCGCTGTCGCTCAACCCACGCTACAAAGGCACCAGCGCAGAGAGCCTGCTGCGCCGGGCGCGGCTGATGTTCATCGCCCAATACCCGGAGCGCTTCTCGCGGATTTTGGCGGTGGCCTTTCCCGGCTATTTGGATAGCCAGAATGAATCCCCCTTTTGGGAGAGTGTGGGCCGCCACTTCTTTGCCCGCAGCTTCCAAGAGATGAACCACATGGCGGGCGTGCGCTCGAAAAGCTTTATTGCTGAAGTGATGCCGCAGTTTCCGCTCTACTTACCGCTACTCACGCCCCAGGCCCGCGCTGCGATTGGCCGCGAGCACCCGGCCCATGAAGAGGCGCTGGCGGAAATGTTGGCTGAAGGCTTCGTGCGCTCCCGGCATGTGGATATTTTCGACGCGGGCCCCATCGTCAAAGCCGAGCGCGAACGCTTAGAAACGTTCCGCCGCGCGGCCTGGCACCCGGTTCGGATACGCCCCGAGCACGCGCTGCCGGATGCCGAACCGGCGATGATTGCCAATCAAACGCTGAGCGATTTCCGCTGCATCGTTGCGCGCTATGCGCTCTCGCCCACGGGGCAGCTGATGCTCTCCCCGCAGCACGCGGAGCGTTTGGGTGTAGAAGAGGGTCGGGCGGTGCTGGCGGCACCGTTAACCCTGCCAAGCGCCATCGATGCGCTTGATGAAGGAGAGATGTAATGCGCATTCGACCCATTGCCCGTAATGATCTGGATGGGCTCCAGGCGCTTGCGCAGCAGGCCGGTGTTGGCTTTACCTCGCTGCCGGATAACCGCGAGTTTTTGGCCGGGAAGATCGAGTCCGCCGCCCGCGCGTTCGAAGAGCGTACGCCAGTGGATGATCGTCTCTACTTCTTCGTGCTGGAAGATGAAACCAACGGTGAGCTAGCAGGTTGTTGCGCCATCGAAGGCCAGGTAGGGCGTGAAGTGCCGTTCTATAACTATCGGCTTGGCACGCTAGCGCACTCGTCGGTACAGCTCGATCTGCATCGCACCATCGATACGCTGTTCTTAAGCTCCGACCACACCGGCGACGCCGAAGTGTGTTCGCTGTTTCTGCGTCCGGAGTATCGCGGCGAGGCCAACAAGCACCTGCGTAACGGGGCGCTGCTTTCCAAAGCGCGCTGGCTGTTCATTGCCCAGTTCCGCGACCGCTTTCCGCAGAAAGTGCTGGCCGAGATGCGCGGCGTGTTCGATGAGAACAACGTTAGCCCCTTCTGGGAAAGCCTGGGGAAACACTTCTTCCCCATGGATTTCAACGAAGCCGACCGCTTGACCGGCCTGGGCCAGAAGAGCTTTATCGGCGAGCTGATGCCCAAGTTCCCGATCTACACCACCTTCATGTCGGAAGAGGCGCGGGCGTGTATCGGGCAGGTGCACCGGCACACCCGGCCAGCGCTGGAGATGCTTAAAAAAGAGGGGCTGCGCTGGGAAGGCTACATCGACATTTTCGATGGTGGCCCCACGGTGGAGGCCTACATCGATGACGTGCGGGCGATTCGCAACTCGCAGCTTTATCAGGTGGAAGTCTCCTCTAACGCGCCACAAGAGAGCGTTAGCCGCTGGCTGGCGGCATCTACCCAGATGCTGAACTTTACCGCGAGCTGGATCGGCCGCGGCCCGGCAGATAGCAGCACAATTGTGCTCACCCCCGACGAGGCCGAGCGGCTAGGCGTTTCCACCGGCGACGCCGTTCGCCTGCTGGAAACCTAATATTGGCAATCTAAGCGCCCCCTCGACCCGCGCCAAGACGACAAAAACTCAGTGAAGGAGAGCACGATGCACACCCAGAACATGCACGCCCAGCAGCAGCAACTGATCAACGGCGCCTGGGTCGTCGGCGACGCCGAGCCCTTTACCAAGCACGACCCCGTTGCGGGAACGCTGCTATGGCAAGGGGCGGCTGCCTCTAGCCGTCAGGTAAGCACGGCGGTGGAAGCAGCCCGTGCGGCGTTTCCTGCCTGGGCGCGCACGCCCTTTGCTGAACGTCAGGCGCTGGTGGAGCGCTTCGTAAACGTATTAACCGCACGTCGCGAGGACTTGGCCATTGCCATCGCCTCGGAAACCGGCAAGCCATTGTGGGAAGCACGCACCGAAGCAGGCGCGATGATGGGCAAGGTCGCGCTCTCTATTAAGGCGTACCACGAGCGAACCGGAGAGCGCGAAAAAGAGGTCGGCAGCGCCAAAGCGGTACTGCGCCACCGCCCCCACGGCGTGATGGCGGTGTTTGGCCCCTATAACTTCCCCGGCCACCTGCCCAACGGCCATATGGTGCCTGCCCTGTTGGCGGGGAACACCGTGGTGTTCAAGCCCAGTGACCAAACCCCGCTCACTGCGGATTTCACCCTGCAGTGCTGGTTAGAAGCCGGATTGCCTGCCGGAGTGATCAACCTCGTGCAGGGCGGTGTCCCGGTCGGGCAGGCGCTCTCCGCCCATCCCGGTATCGATGGCCTGCTGTTTACCGGCAGCGCCAAAGTGGGTGGAATGCTGCAGCAGCAGTTCGCCGGGCAGCTGGATAAAATCCTCGCGCTGGAATTAGGCGGCAATAACCCGCTGGTGGTGAAGGACGTGGATGACGAGCGTGCGGCGGTACTGACGATTCTACAGTCGGCGTTTCTCTCCGGCGGCCAGCGCTGCACCTGCGCCCGCCGCTTGATGGTGCCTCAAGGCGAGGTGGGCGACCGTCTCATCGATGCGCTTTCTGATGCTATCGCCAAGCTGCACGTGGCGGGGCAGTTCGACGAGGAGCCTGCGCCGTTCTATGGCGGCTTGGTAAGCGTTGCTGCAGCCGATGGCCTCCTCAACGCCCAGGATGAACTAGAAGCCATGGGCGGTACGGTTATTAACCGTATGCAGCGCCTCAAAGAGAACACCAGCCTGCTCAGCCCTGCGCTGATCGACGTGACGGGCCTGGACGTGCCCGACGAGGAGCATTTCGGCCCGCTGCTGAAAATACACCGCTACGCGGATTGGGATGAGGCGCTGGCCCTTGCCAACGACACCCGTTACGGCCTGTCTGCCGGGTTGATCGGTGGCGAGCAGGCGGATTGGGACGACTTCCTGCTGCGTATTCGCGCAGGCATTGTGAACTGGAACCGCCAGACCACCGGAGCCTCTGGCGATGCGCCCTTCGGCGGCGTAGGCGACAGCGGCAACCACCGCCCCAGCGCCTACTACGCGGCGGATTACTGCGCCTACCCGGTCGCTTCCATGGAAGCCGACAGCCTGGAAATGCCCGAAACCCTGCCGCCGGGAGTCAATTTATGAGCGTCAACAGCATTCACGAAGTCAACTTCGATGGCTTGGTAGGGCTTACCCACAACTACTCGGGGCTTGCCCACGGCAACATGGCCTCCATGAGTCACGGCGGCTTGGTCTCCAACCCCAAAGAGGGGGCGCTGCAGGGGCTGGCCAAAATGAAGTCGCTGATGGACGCAGGCTATGCCCAGGGCGTGCTGCCTCCCCAGCAGCGCCCGGATTTGGGCGCACTGCGAGCGTTAGGCTTTAGCGGCAGCAACAGCGAGATCCTCGCTCAAGCCGCGAAGCAAGCGCCGCAGCTGCTGCGGGCGGTATGTTCAGCCTCCAGCATGTGGACGGCTAACGCAGGCACAATTACCCCCAGCGTCGATGCGCCGGATGGTCGGGTGCACTTTACCCCCGCCAACCTGCAATCCAGCTTCCACCGTTACCTGGAGCCGAAAACCACTGGCCGCGTGCTACAGGCGATTTTCCGCGATGAGCAGCGTTTTGCTCATCACCCGGTGCTGCCCGCTACGCCCGCGTTTTCCGATGAAGGGGCGGCCAACCACACCCGTCTGTGCGGCGAATACGGTGAGCCTGGCGTTCATCTCTTCGTTTACGGCCGTCAAGCGTTTGGTGACGCGCGTAGCAGTGAGCGCGAACCCAAGCGCTACCCCGCCCGCCAAACCCTGGAAGCCAGCCAAGCGGTGGCCCGCCAGCACGGGCTGAGCGAGGCGCAAACCGTCTTCGCCCAGCAGCACCCGGAGGCCATCGATGCCGGGGTGTTCCACAATGATGTGATTGCCGTGGGTAACGGCCCAGTGCTGCTCTACCACGAAATGGCGTTTCTCGATGAAGAGCGCACGCTGGACGAGCTGCGCGTCAAGATGAGCACGCCGCTGATTCCCGTTCGCGTGCCGGTGGAAGCGGTGAGCATGGAAGACGCGGTGGCATCGTACCTGTTCAACTCCCAACTACTCTCCAACACGGATGGCACCATGACCCTGGTGGTACCCAGCGAGTGCCAAGAGCGGGAAGCCGTTTGGAACACGATTCAAAACTTCATCCTGGCGGGCAATAACCCTATTGGCGAAGTGATCGTTAAAGACGTGAAGCAAAGCATGCGCAATGGCGGCGGCCCCGCCTGCCTGCGCCTGCGCGTGGTGCTAACGGAAGCCGAGCGCGCTGCGCTTACCGGCCGCGTACTGCTCAACGATGCACTTTATAGCGACCTCACCGCCTGGGTGAACCGCCACTACCGCGACCGCCTGACGAGTGAAGACCTCGCCGACCCCCAGCTCGCCACAGAAGTGCTCACCGCGCTGGACGAGCTGACTCAGCTCTTGCAGATAGGGTCGGTGTATCCGTTCCAGTTGGGGTAGGTAATGAACGGCCAAGTTCGTGTTTGCCAACGGCCGGATGGTGCAGGTGTTGAACGATGACGCCTGTGATCCAGCCGACGGGCGATAAGGCGTTTGCCGAAACGCTGATTCGTCACAACATGGCGGCTTACCACCAGCAGCTAGGATGGCACTGGGACTCCGCCCTGTTTGATCAGCAGTGGCGCGAGCTAGAAAGCTTTGAGTTAGTCATCAATGCAACCCCTGTGGGCGTGCTATGCCTCCATCAGGAAGATGACGCCTACCATATTCGAGAGCTGCAAATTGCCCCGCCGTGGCAGCGCCAAGGCTTGGGAACGGCGGCGCTCCACTTCGCCGAAGCGCATGCCCGGCAAGCGGGTATTCACCGACTGCGGCTACGAGTCTTTCGTATAAACCCCGCTATCGCTTTATACGAGCGCATAGGGTTTCGAGTGCTGAACACTGAAGACGCAGTGCATGCTATGGAGCGGCGTATTGTGTGATCCTCGCTATCGACAACTATATCGACAACTAAGCAGGCGATGAAGCAAACGCTTTAGGGCATTGGCTCTCATAAAGCGCTGCCAGCGCTTCGGCTTTGGTATCTTCATTCCAGCGTTGGGCGTAGGCTTGGCCGCGGTGGGCTAGGATGGTGCGAAGAGCGTCATCAGATAGCAGTCGGCTGACGTGTTCTGCAAAGCATGCGGGGTGCTCTTCCGCGATCAGGCAGCCCTCATCCTGCTGCAATACATCTTGGGTGCCCATGATGGCGGTTGAGACGACTGGAGTGCCCAACGCCATGGCTTCCAGCAGCACTAAGCCTTGGGTTTCGGTGCGGGAGGCAAACACAAAGGCATCGGCTGCTCGGTAGGCATCTTGCAGTGCGCCATCTCTGGGAAGGTAGCCTAAAAAGTGCACCGCATCGGAGAGGCCTGCTTGCTGGGCCTGCTGTTTCAGTGAGGCGAGTGCCGGGCCTTCGCCGACGATCACCAGGTGAGTCTCCGGGTGCTGGTGGCGCACCTTAGGCAGCATACCGATCAGAAAACCGATGTTTTTCTCATACGCGGCGCGCCCTACAAACATCAGCAGTCGACCCTGTATTGGGAGGCCATGACGCTCGCGAAACTCTCCGCCAGCGGTTTGCGCGACGAAATGAGTGAGCGACAAGCCCGTTGCGATGGTCGCGATCGGGGAGCGAACGCCATAGGCGGTGAGAGCAGAGGTCATGGCGGAAGAAGGAGCGACAACGGCGGAGAGCTGATGGCACTGGTGCACCGAAAATCGCCGGGCGGCAAAGCGCAGGCTGCGGCGAGGCAGCCACGGCACGTAGTGGTGCAGATACTCTTCAAACAGCGTGTGGTAGGTGCCCACCACGGGTACGCCGAGCCGTTTACTTAATGCCACGCCCGCGTAGTGCGCCACAAACGGGGTGTGAATGTGGATTAGGTCGAACTCGATGGCGTGCAGCGACGGAACCAGCGCCATGATGACTTGGTAGCGCATCATGCGGTCTTCCGGGTCACCTAATACGCCTCGTGAATCGATACGCCAAAGGCGCGGGTCTTCGTTGGCGTGATCCATATAGCGAGGGCAAATCAGATGTACTTCGTGGCCCAAGCGCTCCAGCGCCCCACGGAAGCTTTCAATCGACGTGGAAACGCCGTTCACCCGGGGGAAGTAGACGTCGGAAAGCATTAAAATCTTCATCATAAGCGGCTTAACGGCTGGCATTGCGGCCTAGTGTGGCAATGTGCCGTGACACCGCCATGACAGCCGCTGAGGCTACCACTTCTTTTCATCATCTTATGGATATGACATGCGACGTTTTTTAGTGCTGCCCACGTCCCGGGCGGGCTGGGGGCTTTTCATTGCCTTTGTGACGCTGGTATTGGCCGGTATTTGGCCAGTGATTGGCTGGGTGAACCGGGCCACGCTGTTGATGGGACTGCCGCTGCTGGTGGTGTGGAGCTACGTGATCATGTTTGCCTGCGTGGCAGTCATGCTAGTGGGCAACCGCATTGTAGAGCGAGACGACCATGAGTAGTGCCTGGCCGCTGGTCATTACGCTGTTATACGTGGCCACCGCGATGCTGATCGGCCTTCGCGCACGGGCAGGCCGATCCATGAATAATCTTGAAGAGTGGGGCGTGGCGGGGCGCAGCATGGGGCCAGTGACGCTTTACCTGCTGATCGCGGCGGGTAGTGTGAGTGCTTACACCTTCATGGGCGCGCCGGGCTGGGCTTATTCCAAAGGCGTGGCGGTTTTTTATGTAGCGATTTATCTGGCGTACTTGGCGCTGGTGGCGTGGTATTTCGGGCCGAAGGTATGGCAGTTCGGCGAGCAGTTTGGCCATGTGACGCAGGCAAGCGCCATTGCCGACCGCTACCAAAGCCCTGCATTGGGGGCGCTGTCCGCGCTGGTCATGGCGGTAGGCTCCGTGGCCTACGCGGTGCTACAAACGATTGGCTCTGCTTATATTCTGTTCGTGATGAGCGGCGGGCAGATTCCTGTTTGGCTGGGCGTACTGTTGGTGCTGGCCTGCATTGCCGTTTATCTCTACGCCAGCGGGCAGCGGGCAATTGGCCGTACCAACGCGTTCCAGGGCGTGCTGATGCTGGTGGTGGCCTGGGCGGTAGGCCTGTGGGCCATACACAGTGCCACCGGCGGGCTGAGTTTTGCGGGCGTGTTTGAACGCATCGCCGCCGAGCACCCCGAGTTTCTAACCCTCCCCGGCGCGGGGGGCGATATGAGTTTTAGCTTCTGGACCACCTCGATCATCGTCTCCATGTTCTCGTTTATGCCCCCCGTCTGGACGCAATGGATGAGCGCCTCTTCAGCGCGCACCATCCGCCGCAGCGCGACGTGGCTACCCACCTACTACGTGGTGATTCTGCCCATGGTGGTGGTGGGCTTTATCGGTATTTTCTCGCTGCCGGAGCTGGCCCGGGCAGATACCGTGGTGCTGGAGTACGCCATGCAGCACTTGCCCGTGGTGTTAGTTGGACTGCTGGGCGCGGGCACCTTGGCCGCCTCTATGTCCTCCAGCGAGCCGTTTATTCATTCGGTGTCCCTTTCCGTGAGTAAAGACGTGCTGCAGCCGTTGCTCAAGCTCTCGGAGGGCACCACCGCCAAGCTGGCGCGTCTTTTGATTCTGCCCATTATGTTTCTGGTGATTGCGCCGCTGGCGATTGCTGAGCCGGGGAGCCTGGTGATGATTTTGCTGGTGGGGCTTGGCTTTGCCTCGCAGGTTTTGCCCGCGTTTATCGGCATGTTCTTGTGGCCTCGCGCCTCAAGGCTGGGCGTCATGGCGGGCATTTTAGGCGGTTTTGTGGTTACCGTGGCGTTCACCACCTTATGGCGGCATCCGCTCGGCATTCACGCAGGGTTTTGGGGGCTGATGGTCAATTTGCCGCTGTTTTTGCTGGTGTCGCTAGCAACCCCAGCTACGCGTGAAGAGGTGGTCGAGCGCTTCTTTCGCATTTCAGCGCCCCGTGGTCTGACGCGTTTGGGCAAGCGGGTGTCTTAATCTGTTAACGTGCATCGTCTACGCTTAACCTTAGCGAATTAATGCACACATAAAGGGACTGTATGAGCCACGCATTGACAGGACATAACCGCCCTCAGCAGGTCATTGAGGCCATTCAACAGGCGAATGCACCGCTGAGTACGGCGCATCGGCAGGCGAAATACGCCAAAATGGCGGCCTCTCCCTATCGATTCTTTCGAGGCTCAAATCACCTTTATTGGCAAGACGTATGGCACGACTGGCGCTTTGCGCTGTTCGGCGGTTGGCCGAATACCCAAACCTGGCTTCAGGGCGATGCCCATGCCTACAATTTTGGCGCTTACGGCCATCACGATGACCAAGTACGCTACGGCATGGATGACTTCGACGATGCGTTGATTGGGGATTACCAGTACGACGTGTGGCGGCTGGCGATCAGCCTAGTGCTGGATGCCCGCGAGAACGCCGAGCTGAGCCCCAAAGCCATTGATAAAGCGCTGAACAAGCTGCTGGAAGGGTATATGGACACCCTTAGCGTTCATCGTGAGGATGACGTGGCGATCCACGCGATCACGCTGGACAACGCCAAGGATCCGCTTAAGTCGTTTATGGGCAAGGTGGCCGATAAGCAGAGCCGTGCCCGCATGCTGGAGAAGTGGACGACGCTAGACCCAGATAAAGGGCGTCAGTTTGCCGAGCGCCCCGGCAAACTCGCCAATCTGCCTGCGGATGTGGCAAGCCAGCTACGGCGCATCATTGAGCAGGAGTACCAGCAAACGCTGCAGCACCCTATTAAGGAGAGCGATCCGCAGCACTTCTTCGTTAAAGACACCGCGCGGCGCTTGGATGCAGGCACTGGGTCGCTGGGCGTCGAGCGGTACTACGTGCTGATCGAAGGCGGGGCTGATCATGAACACGACGATGTGATTCTGGATATCAAAGAGCAGGTCACGCCAGAAGCCTACCGCCTGATGGATAAGGCGCAGCAGCAGGCGTGGCGCAAGCTGTTTCCCAATGAAGGTATTCGCCATGCCGCGGCGTTCCATGCTATTGCGGAGCACCCGGATGCCTACCTTGGCTGGTTGACCATGAACGGCAAGGTGTTTTCGGTTCGCGAACGCTCACCGTTCAAAAAAGATTACCCCACCCACAAGCTCTCTGGCGGTAAAGCCTACCGCAAGCTGGCGCGCCAGTGGGGTGAAATTCTAGCCCGTGAACACCTGCGCGGTGCGCAGGCACTTAACCGAGGTAAAGCCGCACCGTTTGCCGACGCGGTATGCCAGCGGTTAGAAGGGCGTGAGGAGCAGTTTATCGGCGTGGTCTCAACGCTTGCTAAGGCCTACGCCGACTGTGTGAATCAAGACTACCAAGTGTTTATGGAGCATTTTCTAGCCACCGACGCAGAGTCCTAGTAGGGGCTGTACCGTGCCGGTGGCTAAAAACTTAACGAGTTAGCTGCTACTGGCACCACCGACAATGCCACTTCTTAAGCCGCTTTCCTGACCGGAGCGGCTTTTTAGATGATGGGACACGGTGTCTTCTGGGGAGCCTGCCATTTCACGGAACATCCCCATGGAACCCAGCAGAGCAGAAGACTCGTAAGGCACGAACACTCGCTCGCCGTCTTTCGCCATGGTGGGCAGCACTTTGATATAACTTTGGCCAAGCAGGTAACCCACCACCGTGCGCTTGTTCTCCTCGCTATCGCCGATAGCGCTTAGCACCAGCTTGATGGATTCTTGCTCACCTTGGGCGCGAAGAATAGCGGACTCTTTATCGCCCTGGGCGTTTAAGATGGCAGATTCACGCTGGCCCTGGGCCATGGCAATGGCGGCCGATTTTTCACCCTCGGCTTCGGTCACCGTGGCGCGCCGCTTCCGCTCGGCGGCCATTTGCAGGCGCATGGCCGACTCGACCTCTTCCGGCATGGCGATATCCTGCACTTCCACCCGGGAGATTTTCACACCCCATTTAGAAGCAGGCTCTTCCATCGCAGCCTGAATCTCGTTGTTGACCTCTGCACGAGACTCAAACAGTTTATCCAGCTCCATTTTACCCACCACCGAACGCAGCGTGGTTTTCGCCAATACCTCCACGGCTTGGCTCATGTTCTCGACTTCATAGACCGCCCGCTTGGGGTCGATGATTTGGTAATACAGCGCGCCATTGATGCGCACCGTGACGTTATCCGTGGTCACCACGGGCTGGCCGGGGAAATCCATCACTGTTTCGCGGCGGTCAATGCGGGTCTCATCTGAAGTAATGGCTGTGTACTCCTCGCCCATTTTGCGATAGCGCAGCATGGTGATGGCGCGGGGCTGTTCGATAAATGGAATGATGATATTAATGCCGCTCTCTAGCACGCGGTGAAAAGAGCCGAGGCGTTCAATCACCATCACTTCCGACTGGCGAACAATCACTAGGCCTTTCGAGATGATCAAAATGCCAATGATGACAATAATCAGGCTAATCAATAGGCCGGGGCTAATCGGTAAATCCATTTTAAAACTCCTTGGTGTCGGGCGTATTGCGTTCACTATCGAGTGCTTCAGGTGACAATACATTCACCAGAGCGGTCGTACCTTCAAAGTGTTTGAACACCACTTGGGTGCCTTCGGGCAGCTCTGTTTGGCCACTTTCGAGCACACGTATACGGTAAAAATCGCCGTTCACTTTAATCCCTGTGGCATTGTCATACTCACGAATCAGCGTGGTATAGCAATTGCCTTTTTCTACGCCGGTACCGGTGGTGCCGTAGGCAACGCCTTTGGGGGAGAAGCGTGGCCTAATCACCATCACGCCTAACGGCACCAGCACCCCCGCAAAGATGCCCATGCTGAGCAACTGCCAGGGCAGCGATGGCCCCAAAGCCGTGACGGCAGCGGTCAGCGCCGCCGCGATGCCGAGCGCCAACAGCACCATCGCGCCAGAGGTCAGTTCGGCTAGGCTCAACAGCAAGGCGAGCACCAGCCAGCTGTAAGCAGGGTTCCAATCCATATTTACTCCATGACTAACGACGAAGGATGTTTATCAGAGTAACGCACTTAGCCCATCTTGACCTGTGGGCAGCCTGTAGGTTTTAAACTTTAATTACCTATATCGCCGATAAGAGTGCTGCCATGCCGACCTACATTGGCGACCCTGATGTGGATTTCGCGCAAGGCATGATTCCCCATCACGAAGGTGCCATCGCCATGGCAGAAATTGTGCTGGAGCACGGCGAAGATGACGAGACTCGTCAACTGACCGAGAGCATTATCGCCGCTCAAGAGAGTGAAATTGCTTTTTTGAAAGCGTGGTTGCAGCGTCACGGCTATTAAGCCTGTCTGGCTCTCTGATCACATACACCCTTCCCGAATGAGTGATATTCTGCCCGCCTAAACAGCAGGTGATGAGGGAGGGCCGCGTGTCGGGTGTGATTTATTGGTTGGATATGGCGGGGGTGATTGTGTTTGCCCTGTCGGGAGTCATTTTGGCCTGCCGCTCGCGGATGGACCCGTTCGGTATGTTGGTGCTGGCAGCGGTGACGGGCATTGGGGGCGGTACGCTGCGCGATTTGGTGCTGGGCGTTAGGCCGGTGTTCTGGGTGACCGACCCGACCTATCTCTGGGTGATCTTGGCCACGGTGGGCGTGTCGCTGGTGGGGTTTCACTACATTCACCGGCTGTCTCGGGGCTTTTTGCCGGTGGCGGATGCCTTTGGGCTGGCGCTATTTACCGTGATTGGCACGCATAAAGCGCTGCTGCTGGGTACCTCTGGCGTGGTGGCGGTACTCATGGGCATGATGACCGGCGTGGCGGGCGGCATGATTCGTGATGTTCTAGCCCAGCGGGTGCCGATGGTGCTGCGCGAAGAGATTTATGCCACCGCTGCCATGGCGGGCGGGATTGTCTATGTCGCGCTGCAGGCGCTCGAGGTGCCGCTGACATTCGCCATTGCCGCCTCATTGAGCGTGACGCTAGGCCTGCGCTTAGCGGCGATTCATTGGCACTTAGCATTGCCTGTGTTTGCCTGGGTAACGGTACCGCCTAAAACCCATGATGAAGCCGCCGCACCCCTGTCCACTCCGCAAAAAGCCAAAGAGCGCGTGCGTATGATTCGTCGAGAGCGCACGCGCCGCTAAGGCCTTGGAAAACGCTGGGCTTCTCGCCAGCGGTCAAACCAGCGCTTGGGCTGGAGTACTCGCAGGGCCGGTTCGCTGTCATTCAGCTCCACGCCGAGGCCCACGGCACCCAGCCGCGCATAAAGCGCGCCGTTGGCTTGGCCGTCGGCTAGGGTCATATCGGAAAGCAGTAGCAGCGGCCCGCCTGTGAGCGTGAGGTCATGCAGGCGTATTTGCTCGTCGCTCACTGTGAGTAGGGCATGACCGTTGATGTTATGCACGTTTAAAAGCCTGCCCAGCCAGTCGCTCTCCCGGGCACGGGCGAGAAATAGCCGTGCCAGCAGCCCAGTATCGCGCATGCCTAACCGTAGCTGGCTGGTGAGGTGTATCGGGTCGCCCCAGTTGAGTTGGGCTTCTTCCATGGTGAGCTGCACCCACCAGCCCGCATCCTGAGTGCCGTCGTCGCTTCGGCGAAAAACGTTTTCCAGGCGCAGGTAGGAGTCATTGGCGACAAAGCGACGCGTCTCGATATCGCCCTCGGTGAGCTGTAAATGCAGCGTCACATCGCCCTTTAGGCGCTGTTCCAGTAGCGCCATCTCCGTTTCAAAAGCGCGCAGCGTGATATCACCTTGGGCGCGCAGCCCCTCTAGCAGCCATTCGCTGGTTAGGCTGGCGTTGCCGGAGAGTAGCTCAACCCCCGCATCTTCTGGCAGGTAGCGGTTGTAGCGGGTAATGTCCGGCACCTCGGTGATTGGCAGCGCAACGCGAGTGGTGAAGTGTTCGGGAGCGGGGGCGTCCAGCACGTCACTAAAGCGGTCGGTTTGGGTGGTGAGCGCAAAGTGGCGGCCTTCCAAGTGCGGTCGGTCATCATCTTGCCGACGTAGGGCGAACTGTGGAATGCCTAGCGAAAGCTGTGCTTGCTCGGGGCTATCTAACTGTGCGGTCAGCTCGCCGCGCCCGGTGGCCAAGTAGTCGAGAAACGTCACTTCCAACTGGTTAGCATTGACCCGCAGCCGCGTAGGGGCTTGCAGCGTGTCGTCTATAAACGCGCCTTGCAAAAAAAGCTGACCGTTGCCGGAAAGCGATACGCCGTGGGCATCCGGTAAAAACGTGTTGAGAAACCCCAGCCGCTGCACGCTGCCCTCCAGCGTGAACTGCCCGCTTGGGGTGGCGTTTTGGCGCTGGAAGCGGCCATTGCGCAGCACCAGCGTGCTCTCCAAGGCCTCGCTGGGATGTTGCGGGTCGGTCACCTGCCAGCTTAGCCGCGAGCCGCTGATGTCCAGCGCTGTGCCATCCAGCGCCGCTTGGAGGATGGCCAGCTCCAGCTGCATATCGCTCACCAACGTGCCGCTCTGCTCGCTACGTTGCCAGCCGGTGGTCAGCGCGTTGCCAGCCAGATAAAGCTCTCCGCTCAGTTGCTCGGTCGTGAAGCGGAGCTGACCGTGGCTGGTGGCTGAGCCGCTGTTTAACGTTAGCGGAGAAGGGCTGGGCAACACCGCCGCAAGGTAGGGTTGTAGCGCTTGGATATTGGGCAGCGTTGCTTCTTCCCAACTCAGTTGCGCCGTGGCGCTTTGTTGTGCCTGTTCGGGGTCGAGGGGGCTTTGTGCGGCCAACGTTAGCGCTGCGTCCGTCAGCAAGGTTCGCTCCTGATGGCGCAGCGTGGCGTCTGTGAAGGCCAGCGTTGCCGCTACTTGCTCATCGGGGGAGAGCGTCGCGTCGAGGGTACCGCTGCCTTGCGCGGTGAGTTCAAGCAGCTCTGCGCCTAGCGTGGGGGCTTGAACGGTTAGCGATGCTTCATAAGGGCGCGCATCCCGCAGCGTCGCGCTCGCGGTGATGCTCCCCTGGCCGGATAGCCGAATCCCTTGGCCATCGAAGGCCGTTGCGAGATAGCGGTCAAGCATGTCCAGGCGCGTTACCTCGCCCGATAGCTCAAGTGAGGCGCCAGTGGGCAAGTCGAGCTGATCCAGGCGCTGATTAGGGATGTGGGTAGCGAGGGAGAGCCGTGTGTTTGTGGCGTAGGGGTGCGTGTCGGCTAGCGTGACGTCCTCCAACTGAGTAGCGAAGCGCAGTTGCCCATCCTCCACGGCGAGCCTGACGCGCCCCTGGCCCGTGGCGGTATGCGGCGGCGGTGTTTCATCCGCTACCAGCCAGCGGCGCGTGTTGTCGGTACTTCTCAAGCGCTGCTCATCGAAAGAGAGCGCAAGCTCGGGGGCTGCTAATGTGAGTTCGCTGCCCGGCTGTAGTTGGCCCTCGGCAAGCGCAAGCTCACCTTCCAATACGCCGCTGCCTGCCAGGCTCAACCAGGGTAGCGCTTCTAGGTAGGGCATGAACACGTCCCAAGCATCCGCTTGAGCCGTGATGGCAAGCTGGGCGGTGAGAGCGTCGAGCAGCGCCTCCGTCAGCGCATCGTTACTTTGCTGGGTAGAAAGTGAGTCCAGCGACGCCGTACTGCGTAGCTGAATGTCCTGCACCAGCGTGGTTTGATCGCTCAAGCGGACGAGGCGGCCTTGGGTAATGTCCAAACCTACATAAGGCACGGTGAGGGTTTCTTGGCTGAATTGGGTATCCTCTACCTTCAGCTGGCCCTCTGCTTCCAGCGCAACATCCCCTACGGTGAAACGACGAATACCGTTGGCATCCAGCGCTTTTATATGTAACTCGCCGCGCAACATGGCGAGCAGCGACAGCGAGAGCGTGGCTTGCCGGGCTTCTACGGTGATGGGCAGAGCATCGTCTTCCCGGGCAAGGTAGAGATTTTCCACCTCCCAACGTCCTGGGTGGAGGCTCTGGGCGCTGGACCAGCGCACTTCGACGCCCTCAATGGACGATAGCTGTTGGGGAAGCCACTGGCTGTTAAGTAGCCAGTAGCTTCCCAGCAGCCAAATAAAGGCCAGTGCTAGCCCGCCAAACAGCAGGGCGGCTAGCGGTCGAAAACGGCGGTTAGTAGAGGGCGTGTCACTCGTCATACGGGCTTCCTAGCAGATGACTCCTGTTGGCGCGTGTTTTATGGCATTATGCGCGTCGTGGAGCAGTTATGGGTTTTCGATTTCAACGCTAGGCAGGCAGCAAAGCCATGTTCAAGGATTTTTACGCGCAGCGCGGAGAGTATGTGGTGATCTCCGCTGAGCAGGCCAGCCGCTTCGCTAAAGGCGTGGCCGGTGACTACAACCCGATTCACAATCCGGATGCGCGGCGTTTTTGTGTGCCCGGCGACCTGCTATTTACGCTGGTACTAGTGAAGTTTGGGCTGTCGCGACAAATGGAATTTCGCTTCACCAATATGGTGGGTGCTGATACACCGCTCAAGTTTAGTGAAGCCGATAATGGCGAGATCCATGTCAGTGATGATAGTGGAAAGTGCTATTTACAGGTGGTGCGCAGCGGCGACATGACGCGGGATAAGACGGTGGTAGAGGGGTTTGCCCGCTGCTATGTAGCATTTTCAGGTAAGAATTTTCCCCACTACCTCAAGCCGCTGATGGAGCAGCATGGGGTGATGTTTAACCCTAAACGCCCGCTGGTGATCTACGATAGCATGGGCTTTTGCCTGGAGCGTTTAGACGGCTTCTCACCTAATCTGGCGCTGACGGAATCTTCACTGGAGGTGCAGGGTAAACGTGCAGATGCGCTGCTGGAATTTTCCATTGAGTCAGCCGGTGAAGCGGTGGGTGTAGGCTCTAAGAAGCTCGTCGTCAGCGGGCTATGCGACTACGACGCTACCGAAATGGCGGCCATTGTCGACGAATTTTACCGCTTGAAAGCCGCCTACGAAGCCGCCTAGGGGAGCGGATCGCTCTGCGCTGCGTTAGCGCAATGGCGGGTGCCATTAACGCAACCGCTAGGGTATTCTCAAAGCCGACTAATTAAAAAACACCCAAAGCGCCGCACGGCGCTTTGGCTGGACAACGAGGCTTTGCATGAACCGAATGAAAACGCTGACGCTTGCCTGCGCCGCAGCCGCCTTGGCGGTCTCCTCCGTTAGCGCCCAGGCGCGTGACTTCCGTTTAGGGCTGATTACACCCGCCCAGCATCTGTGGTCCACCGAAGCCGAAGCGTTTGCGCAGACGCTAAATGAGCGCTCAGGCGGCGAGCATAGCGTAAGCGTGTTTCCTGCTCAGCAACTAGGTAACGAAGCGCAAATGGTGCAGCAGCTGCAAACCGGCGCGCTGGACATGGCCTTTCTAACCATTGCCGAAATCTCCAATCGCATTCCTGATTTTGGCGCGCTCTACGCCCCGTATCTGGTGGACGACGTCAACCACGCGGCGCGCCTGTTGCGCTCAGATGCGGCCGGTGAACTACTCGACTTGATGCCGGAAGGCGTGGGCCTTGTTGGGGTAGGTTACGGCATGGTGGGTATGCGCCAAGTATTGAGCCGTAGCCCCATTGAAAGCGCTGAAGATTTGCAGGGCCAGCGGCTGCGTATTACCCCCTTCGAGCCGATCCGCGACTTCTACACCGCGACTGGCGCCGCTCCTGCGCCCATGCCTTTGTTGGAAGTCTACGATGCCCTCGCCAATGGGCAGGTCGACGCCATCGACATGGACTTCGATTCCATTCTGATTCTGAAATTCTACGAGCAGGCGAACAATCTGCTGATCTCCAACCATATGATGTTCCCGATGGTGGGGGTGGTGTCTGGGCGGGTATGGCGCGAGCTCTCTGAAGAAGACCGCGAGCTGATTGATACCGCCATGTCCGAACACCTGGAGAATGTATTGACAGGTTTTGAGGAGATGGATGCCGCTCAGGAAGAGGAAATTCGCGGGTTGGACATCAATATTGTCGAAGCCGATGCCGAGTTCTTCTCTGAGGCGATTGCCGAGTGGGAAAGTATTTGGGCACCGAAAGCCCCTATGTTGGAAACCCTGCGCGCCGAGGCTGACCGCCTGCGCGACGAGTAATCCTTAACGTCAAACAAGCCGTTGATAAAGGCCTTTAATCATCATGTTGCAACGCCTTTCCAAAGGGCTTGCCCGTTGTGAAGAGATCACCGCCGCTGCCTTGGCAGCGGCGGTGACGTGTTTAATTCTCACAAATATCGCCTTTCGCGCGCTGGGCAGCCCGCTTTACTGGGTCAGTGAACTGGCGATTTACGCCATGATCTGGATGACGTTTTTGATTGCCGGGGCGGTGCTGAAACGCCGCCAGGGCATTGCGGTGACGCTTTTGAGCGATCTACTGCCACCCGCAGGTCGTCACTTGGTGGGCGTGGCGGTGGATGCCATGGTGCTGCTGTTTGCGCTGCTGCTGGTCTGGCTCTGTTGGGGCTGGTACCAGCCGCTGACGCTGGCCCAAACCGGCTTCGATACCCAGGCGTTTCAGGGGCAAACGTTTAATTTTATCTATGCGGAAAACACCTCCACGCTGGGCATTAAAAAGTTCTGGGCGTGGCTGATTGTGCCTTGGTTTGCGCTCTCGCTGAGCCTGCACGGCGTCGCCAATTTGTTACAGTCGCTTAAGGTGCTGAGGGGGCAGTTATGACCGTTGTGGTGTTCTTACTGCTTCTGCTGGGGGCGGTGCCCATTGCGCTAGTGCTCGCACTCACGGCGATGTGGTACATACAGGCTTCTGGCAATACAGTGCTGTTTGATTCCTACCCACAGCAGCTATTTAGCGCCATTGAAAGCTACGGCCTGCTGGCGATTCCGCTGTTCATGCTGGCCGGGGAGTTGATGAACGAGGGCGGGCTGACCAAACGCTTGATTGCTCTGGCCCGCATTCTGGTGGGTGGCTTTCGCGGTGGCTTGGCTTATATCAACCTAGTCGCCAATATGATGATGGCGGCGATTATTGGGTCGGCGGCGTCACAAATCGCCATCATGTCCCGTGCCATGGTGCCTGCGATGGAGGAGGAGGGGTATGACACGCCCTACAGCGCGGCGATTACGGCGGCGGGCGGGCTGCTGTCGCCGATCATTCCGCCCTCCATGCTGTTCGTGCTGTTTGGCGTGATGGCCCAAGTACCCATTGCGGAGATGTTTATCGCCGGGCTACTGCCGGGGCTGTTATTGGGCGCGAGCTTTTTTGTAGTCATCGCTCTGGTGGGGCTGGTGCAGCAATACCCGAAAGGGCAGTGGCCCAGTCGGCAACAGGCGCTGCACGATGCGCTATGGGGGATGCCTGCACTGCTGATTCCGGTAATTATCATCGGCGGCATTCTGCTGGGCATTGCCACGCCTACGGAGTCGGCGGCTCTGGCCTCGCTGGCGGCGCTATTGATGGGGCGCTTTGTGTATGGCGACCTGCGCTTGACGCAGCTTCCCCAGGTGCTCACCCGCACGGCGATCAACGCTGGGCTGGTGATTATGCTGATTGCGGCGGCAGGCGTGTTTGGCTGGGTGGTGATTTACGAGCAGCTGCCGCAAATGGCCGCTGAATGGATTGCCGCGCTGACCAGCAGCCCGTTTCTCTTTCTGCTGTTGGTGATTGGGGCGCTACTGCTGGTGGGAATGGTGATTGATGGGATTGCCGCACTGATTCTGGTGGTGCCTATTTTAATGCCCATCGCTCAAAGCCAGTTTGCGATTAGCCCCTATCAGTTTGGCGTGGTGGTCTGCCTGACCCTGGTGATGGGGTTACTGACCCCGCCAGTGGGCGCGGGGCTGTTTATCGCTTCCTCCATGACCGGTGCGCCGCCGCTAAAAATCTTCCGAGCGCTGCTGCCCTTTTTATTGGCGACCCTCATCACGCTGGTGCTGCTGGCGTGGTTGCCCTGGCTAACCGACGGGTTGGTTCGGCGTTAGAAGCCTAGCGGGCAACAGCGTGGCCTAGGCCGCGCTGTTGTCTGTCAGCGGCATGACATCTACTTCCACTTCTAGCTGGTGTTCGCCGCCTCCATTCATTACGCCTTTGAGCGGTGCTACGTCGGCGTAATCTCGGCCCCAGGCCAGCACCGGGTGCTGTTCACCGGCCACTGTGCCGTTGGTCGGGTCTAGCGCTAGCCAGCCCCACTCTGGAATCCAAGTGGCGAGCCATGCGTGAGACGCATCCGCCCCTATCAACCGTGGCTGTCCGGGCGGTGGCTGAGTTTCTAGGTAGCCGCTCACATAGCGCGCCGCTAATCCCACCGAGCGCAGGGAGCCAATTGCAAGGTGAGCAAAGTCTTGGCAGACACCACGGCGATTGGCCAGCACTTCGCTGAGCGGTGTGGCCAGCGTGGTAAAGCTAGGGTCGTACTCAAAGGTGTCGTAAATCAGTTGATTAAGCGCCAGCGCGGCATCAACCAGCGGGCGGCCGGGCGTGAAACAGCTGTGGGCGAACTCAGCCAACTCGTCGTTGCGACGAATAAAGGGTGAGTCGAGCCGGTAGAGCTGCATATCGAAGCGGCTATCGTGACGCAGCTGTTCCGCGACACTTTCCCAAGCGGGGGAGCTGCTAGGTAGCGGCCCCAGCGGATGGGTATTGAGGGGGGTGACCACGGTCACATCCAGGGTCTGGTGCACCTCTTCCATGGCAAAATAGAGCACCCGGTTGCCGAAAACATCTCGGCGCTCTGCCTGCACCTGGGGCATCGGGCTAATGGTGAGCGTTGATGCGCCGCACTGCTGGTGCTGTGTCCTGCGTGGCAGCACCCTGGCCTCGCTATGACATAGCGTCACCGGGGCGCTGTAGTGGTAGCGCGTGGTGTGTCGCAGGGTGTAGTTCATTCGTCGGGCTCCATGCTGACAAGTTGGCGCGGCCGCTCCACGTGACTAAAGTGGCTGTGGCTAATGGCATCCGAAAGCGCGTTTAGCGGGGTAATCAGTTCATCCAGTAGCTGCTCCAGCGCTGCTTGGGCATCGGGGGTGTCGGCTAAATGGCTCAAGCGATCAATGTCGGCGAGGTGCAGCGCGGCATTGGCTTGAATGAGCAAGCGGCGCTCGGCATTGCGGTAGGGCGATGAGCTGCCGGGCAGCCTGTCCATTTGCCGCTCAAGGCGCTTGAGCATATAGCCCACCGAGCGTGGGTTGGTCTCATCGAATAGCAGTAGATCCAAAATCGCTTCTGGGTGCAGCTCGCTGCGGTAGCGCCGCCGGTAAGCGGTAAAGTTATCTGTGGTGGCGAGCACTACTTCCCACAACGCCAGCCCCGGCGAGTGGGGGGCTTTCAATGTGAGCTTGAGCAGCGAAAGCAGCCCTATTACACGGTCCAGGAAGCGCCCGATATCCATAAACCGCCAGCCGTAATGGTGGGGCATCGTTTCGTTACATAGGCCAAAGAAGGCGGCAGTCTGCGCGGAGAGCCCTTCGCAGGCGCGGCGGGCAGCGCTGGCACCTAGGCTTGGGTTAAAGGTATCCACCCGCTGGCGCAACTGGTTAATTACTCGCCAGGAGTCATCGCCTAGATGGTCGCGCACGCTGCGGGCGTTGCGCTGCATTTGGGCAAATAGCGGCTGCAGCGCCTGTGGGTCATGCTCATCAAACTGGGCTAGCAGCGCTGTGCGTTTTTGTGCAAAACCCTCGAGCGGCGGCTTTGCACCTTCGTCGTCATGGCTGAGCGTGGTGATTTCCAGGGCCAGCAGCAGCTCATCCAGCAGCTGGTCGGCGATTTCGTCCTGGTCGTACTCCATCAATCGCATCAGCGCTTCACGCAGCAAGCGGGCGCGGGCATCCAGGCGCTCGCCGTAGCGCCCTAGCCAGAATAGGCTTTCTGCCACTCGGCTTGGGAGGTCGGTGCCATCGCGGGTAGCCACCACTGGACCGCGGGCTTGGCGTAGTTGGCTGACGTGGGGCTGAGGGGTACTTGCCGTGACCCAGACATCTTTAACGATGGGGCTACTCAGCGAAGGCGAACCAGGGTCGCCTACCCAGGCTAAGCCGCCAGGCATTACATGGTAGTCGCTGGGCTGCTGGCGTTGGTTGGTGACGCTGCGAGGTAGCCGAGAAACAAAACAGCGCAGATTCAGGCTGGCCGGTGAGAGCCGTTGCATCTGTGGGTCGAATACCGGTGCCGAGGCTGGCCGTGTGCTGGCATCTGCGTTGGATAGCAGCAACTCCTCACCAAGTAAGTGTTGGCACAGCGCAGGAAGGTAAGCGGCCAGTTCGGGAATTTCTAACACGCCAACGCCCAGGGCGTTAGACATCGCCACGCCGCTGGTGCGCGTCGCTTGCAGTAGCCCAGGTACGCCGAGCTGTGAATCGCCGCGCAGCTCTAATGGGTCGCAGTAGGCATCATCACAGTGGCGTAGCACCACATCTACTGGTTGCAAGCCGCCCAGCGTGCGCAGCCACAGCTGGCTATCACGCACGACCATGTCCTGGCCTTCTGCTAAGTCGATATTCAGGTAGTTGGCGAGGTAGGCGTGCTCAAAGTAGCGCGGGCTACCCGGGCCAGGCGTCAGTAGAACAACATTAGGGTTGTCCCGGTGCTGATACGCCATGGCTATCAGCGTGCGGTGGTATTTGTCTAAAAAACCCGCGAGCCGTTTCAGCGGCGCATTGCGGTACATTTCAGGCAGGGCACGGGCCATTAAAATACGGTTTTCCAGCGCAAATCCGGTGCCTGAAGGTGCTTGCAAGCGGTCGCCAATCACGCGCCACTGGCCTTCGGTATCTTGAATAACGTCAATGCCATGAAAGCTAATCGCCGGGCGATCGCTGGGCTGCGAGCTGTGGCAAGGTAGTAAAAAGTGGTGAGAGGCCAGGATAGCTTGAGTAGGCAGCAGGCCCGTATCAAACAGCGTATGGGCGCCGTAAATGTCGTCGTAAAGGGCGTTAAACAGGCGGCTGCGCTGGGTTAAGCCTACTTCCAGTGCTTGCCATTGCGCTTGGTTGATCACCCAGGGAAGTGGGTCGAGTCGCCACGAGCGCCCTTGGGTGTCTTCATGCATATTGAAGATCACGCCATTTTCCGCCAGCAAGCGCTGAATCTCTTCATGGCGTTGGTGACGGCCATCCGCTCCGAGTGCTTCCAGAGCGCCTAGCAGGCTTTGCCAGCCAGGGCGTAGCTGCCCTTGCCGGTCAAGCATTGCATCAAATGTGCCGGGCTGTCCCTTGCCTAGCTGGTTCAAGTAATCCTCAACGAGCCCAGCGGCACCGAGCTCAAGCAGTGAGGGAGAGACAGGGGCAGTCATGTTCCTGGTTGTCCTAAGCGAGTAGGGGGCGGATTATCCTGCAGCTAACGCTGATAAGAAAGTATTAGGCATAACATTAGAAGTCGCATTAGCGTGGACTCCAGCGCAGGTCTAGCGTGCATGGCAGTTCCTGACTGGGCATTTCCGGAGTAGATGTCTGATAGCCATGGCTGTGGCCACTGTCGCTAAACCGGCCCAGGCGTCTTGCTTCTGCTTCAAACGCATTGACGGGGAAGGTTTCAAAGCTGCGTCCTGTGGGGTGTACCACATGGTAAGTACAGCCTGCGACAGCACGTTGGTTCCAGGTGTCGATGATGTCAAATACTAGCGGCGCGTGAATAGGAATTTGTGGGTGCAGCGCAGAGGGCGGCTGCCATGCGCGGTAACGCACACCCGCTACTGCCTCGCCGTTGCGTCCGGTCGGTGCTAGCGGTACTTGGCGGCCGTTACAGGTCACCTCATAACGGTCGCCGCTCATACCATTCACTTTTACCTCTAAGCGTTCTACCGAGGAGTCGACGTAGCGCGCAGTGCCGCCTGCGGTGGCTTCTTCGCCCAATACGTGCCACGGTTCAATGGCCTGGCGCAGCTCAATGGAGAGCATAGGCGTATGCAGCCGACCGTGAACGGGGAAGCGAAACTCCAAGAAGGGCGCAAACCAGGCGAGCTCAAAATCAAACCCATGATGGCGCAGGTCACTCAGCACATCGCTCAAGTCCTCCCATAAATAGTGGGGCAGCATCCAGCGGTCTTGCAGGGCGCTGCCCCAGCGCACGGGCTTGGCGCGGTACGGCGTTTTCCAGCAGCGGGCGACCAGCGCACGAATCAGCAGCATCTGCATGAGTCCCATACGCGCATGGGGAGGCATCTCAAAACCGCGCAGCTCTAACAGCCCGAGGCGACCGCTATCGCTATCTGGGGAGTAGAGTTTATCAATACAGAATTCAGCGCGGTGCGTATTACCGGTTAAGTCGGTCAGCAGGTGGCGCAGCAAGCGGTCGACTAGCCAGGGCTGAACCACCTCTCCTTCGGGCATTTGCTGCAGGGCAATCTCCAGCTCATACAGCGCTTCATGGCGCGCTTCGTCTACGCGGGGTGCCTGGCTGGTAGGGCCAATAAATAGCCCAGAAAACAGGTACGAGAGGCTGGGGTGATGCTGCCAGTAGGTGACGAGGCTAGCGAGTAAATCCGGACGACGCAGAAATGGTGAGTCATCTGGGGTCAAGCCTCCCAGCGTGATATGGTTACCGCCACCGGTGCCGGTGTGGCGGCCATCCAGCATAAACTTTTCGGTGCCCAGGCGGGCTTGGCGCGCTTCGTCGTAAAGCCGCTCGGTTTGCGCGACCAGAGTTTGCCAGCTTGCCGCTGGCATAATGTTGACCTCAATGACACCCGGGTCGGGAGTGATCTGGAAGCTCTCCAGGCGCGGGTCACGTGGCGGAGCGTAGCCTTCGATCATGACCGGGCAAGCCAGCGTACGGGCGCACTCTTCGATGCTGCTCAGCAGGTCAAGGTAGTGCTCAAGCTGCGTCAGCGGTGGCAGGAAAATATGTAAGCGCCCTTCCCGTGGCTCGATACACAGGCTGGTGTGAATAATCTTGTGCTCGCGGTCATCTTCAGCACTGGGCTGCTGCTGAACCGCTTCGCCTTCAGGATGGCTTTGGCTTGGGTGTAGGCTCTGGCCTATACGCTCCGCGCTGGTAAAACGGCGCTGCTCGGCATGGCGGCGGGCCACTTCGCCATGAATGTCGCCTAGCGCAGGGCGCGGGGCAAACAGCGACTGCGGCTGGGGCTGGTCTTCCGGGTCGGCCCAAGGCAGAGCGGAGAGCGGCAGGCGAAGGCCCATGGGTGAGTCGCCGGGCACCAGAAAAAGGTGGTCGCGTTTCAAAGGCCAGCGCCCGCTCTCCCAACGATGCGATTGCGCGAGGGAGTGGCGCAGCGGCAGGGCATAGCCGACGACTGCACTCAGGTCCTGTTCCAGCAGGCGTGCCAGGCGGCGGCGCTCGGCGTCATCTTTTAAATCAACTGTGCGTGGGTCAACATTCACCGGCAGGGTTTGTTCTTTCCATAGGTAGTAGTAGGCATCTTCAAAGGCGGGAATCCAGAAGTGCTCTGCGACTCCTAGGCGTTCGCTTAGAGCACGGGTGAAGCGCTGGGCCATGGCGTCATCGGCCACTACGGCAGGCGCGCCTTCCATGCAGGCCAGCCAGCTTGGGTCGCGCCACAGCGGCACGCCATCTTTGCGCCAGTAGCAGGCTAGTGCCCAGCGGGGTAGCGGCTCGCCGGGGTACCACTTACCTTGCTGCTGTTGAATCACACTGCCGGGGCCGTAGGCGGCCTGCAGCCGTGTTAACAGCGCTTCGGCACGCTCGCGTTTGTGCTCACCCAAGGCGTCGGTGTTCCACTGGGGGCTTTCCATATCATCAATGGAGACAAAGGTAGGCTCGCCGCCCATGGTCAGGCGCACATCCTGCTGGTTGAGTTCGTGGTCAACTTGGTCGCCTAGTGCAAGAATCTGCTGCCACTGTGGGTCACTATAGGGCTTGGTGACCCGAGGATCTTCATGAATGCGCTCGACGCGCATCTCTACGTCAAATTTCACCTCGCACTTATCTGAAAATCCGGTAATGGCGGCGGCGCTTCCCGTGGTGGGCGTGGCGGCCAGCGGAATATGGCCTTCGCCAGCAAATAGGCCAGAGGTGGGGTCAAGCCCTACCCAGCCCGCACCGGGCAGGAACACTTCGGTCCATGCGTGAAGGTCGGTGAAATCCACCTCGGTACCACTGGGGCCATCCAGCGCTTTGACATCCGGCGTTAGCTGAATCAGGTAGCCCGAAACAAAACGCGTCGCTAGGCCCAAGTGGCGCAGAATCTGCACCAGCAGCCAAGCACTATCACGGCAGGAGCCGCTGGCTAGGGCTAAGGTTTCCTCGCAGCTTTGAACCCCAGGCTCCATGCGTACTAGGTAGCTGATGTCTTTCTGCAAGCGCTGGTTGAGCGCCACGAGAAAATCGACGCTGGTGGTCGGTTCAAGGGAGACGTCTTTTAACCACTCCAGTAAGCGCGGCCCTGCCTCGGTGACTTCCAGGTAAGGGCCTAACTCCTTGGTGAGCTCATCTGGATAAGTGAACGGGATTGTCTGGGCCACATCATCCAAGAAGAAATCAAACGGGTTGATCACCGTCATCGGGGCGACGAGTTCGACGGCGATGGTGAGCTCTTTACGTGGCTCGGGAAACACCACGCGAGCATTAAAGTTGCCGAAGGGGTCCTGCTGCCAGTTTAAAAAGTGATCGTCGCCTGAAATATGCAGTGAATAGGCATCAATATGCGTACGGCAGTGGGGCGCCGGTCGTAAACGGATAACGTGGGGTGAGAGCCTAACGGGACGGTCGAAACGATAAGTCGTGCGGTGATGCAAGGCAACGCGAATGGTCATGAGCCACCCTCAAAAAAAGCCAGAAGTAACCGCGCAGATAAACAAGGCATCGGTTAAGAAAAATAAGTAAGCAGAAGTATCGTTGGAGTTGGCGTTTTTTGCAGCTGCAATATGCGTAAAGTCGTTTAAGAAGTGTGAAAAATGGTGGCTATATCATGTGGTGCGCGCTGGCTGCACTAACTTAGTGCTTTTTGATGAATGGCGCTTCATGAAAATGCACTAATAAGACTCAGTAGCGCACAAAAAGTGTTCTTTTTAAGGAGGAGTAAGGTTAACTTTGAACGTCATGGTTGGTTTAAGCGTTGAAACAATGGGCAAAGTGGTACGGCTTTTGCGTGCTTATATAGTCAGACCGCTACGTAGATTGTCTGCGTCAGGCCTACACTACTGATTGAGGAAGTTGCCGCTTCCACCCTTGCGCCAGGAGAGCGCCCATGAGCCAAGTAGACTGGAACAACTATACGTGCCGTGATTTTTACGATGAGCTATTAGCGGCACCGGGAAAACCACGCGCCTCCGCGGATGAGTTATGTAATATGCTGGCGCGCTTTAGCGCTGAAGAGTTGGCAGAGCGTAAAACCGCCGCTGAAATTGCCATCCGAACAATGGGGATTACTTTTACCGTCTATTCCGAAGGGGCCATGATTGATCGCGCATGGCCCTTTGATATTGTGCCCAGGATTATACCGGCGAATGAGTGGCGTAAAACGGAAGCTGGTTTAAAGCAACGTGTTCAAGCGCTTAACTTGTTTATTGATGATATTTATCACAAACAAAATGTTGTTAAAGATAAAGTGTTACCCGCCGAAGTGCTTGCTCAATCAGCAAATTTCCGCCCTCAGTGTGTAGGAATTAATCCGCCCCATGGCGTCTGGGCGCATATCTGTGGTTCCGACCTGGTACGCGGCGGCGATGGCACGCTTTATGTGTTAGAGGACAATCTACGTATTCCTTCCGGTGTTTCCTATATGCTGGAAAACCGCAACGTGACCAAGCGCGTGCTGCCGGAGCTGTTTGCGTCGGGCAAGATTTTGCCGGTGGATGATTACGTTGCCCAGCTTTACGACATGCTGGCGGCGATGTCGCCACGTCCTGGGGACGACCCTCAAGTAGTGGTATTAACGCCCGGTATTTATAACTCCGCCTATTTTGAGCACGCTTATCTTGCTCAGCAAATGGGCGTTGAGCTGGTGCAAGGCAGCGACCTGCTAGTGGATGAGGATGATTTGGTCTACATGCGCACGGTAGAGGGGTTGCGCCGGGTCGATGTGATTTATCGCCGTGTGGATGATGAGTTTCTTGACCCGGAAGCCTTCAATCCAGACTCCATGCTGGGTGTGCCGGGCCTAATGCGCGCTTGGCGGGCGGGCAAAGTAGCATTGGCCAATGCCCCCGGTGCCGGTGTGGCTGATGATAAAGTGGTGTATGCCTTTGTGCCGGAGCTGATTCGCTACTATCTGGATCAAGAACCCCTGCTGCCCAACGTGCCCAGCTACCTGTGTATGTTTGAGGATGACCGCAAGTATGTACTCGATCATTTAGATGAGCTGGTGGTGAAGCCCGCCAACGAGTCTGGTGGCTACGGCATGTTGATCGGCCCGCGCTCTACCAAAGAGACCCGCGACGAGTTTGCGCGTTTGATCAAGGAGAACCCGCGAAATTACATGGCCCAACCTACCCTAGCGCTTTCAACCACGCCTACGCTTGCCAATGGATTACCCCAGCCCCGCCATGTGGATCTACGCCCGTTTATTCTCTCTGGCCCTGAAACCCACGTTACTACCGGGGGGTTAACCCGTGTGGCACTGGTGGAGGGTTCGCTGGTGGTGAACTCTTCCCAAGGGGGCGGCAGTAAAGACACCTGGATCGTCGAGACCGATGAGAACGCGGCGGGTGCCGCTGAGCAGAAAGGAGCCTAGCGCCATGCTGTCACGCGTAGCTGAAAACCTCTACTGGATGGCGCGTTACATTGAACGGGCCGAAGATACCGCGCGGCTGTTGAGCGTCAATAGTCACCTGATGCTGGATTTACCGCGCCATTTACCGCTGGGATGGGCACCACTGATTGAAATGACCGGCACGCTTGAAACCTTTAATGAACGCCATAGCAGCTTTGATGAGCGCAACGTGGTGCACTTTTTGTGTGCCGATGCCCAGAACGGTAGCTCGATTCTTTCAGCACTGGCGAGTGCCCGGGAAAACCTGCGTACCACCCGTGATGTGGTACCCAGAGAAATCTGGGAAGAGGTCAACCAGCTTTACCTTAACGTGGCCGACCACGCGGAAAGCGGCGTCAGCCCGCAGCGCCGAGATGCATTTTTGAAAAACGTGATTCGCGGTTGCCAAACGTTGACTGGCTTGATTGAGGGCACGCTCAGCCACGGTCCAGCGCGCACCTTTATCAAGTTAGGCCGCCAGTTGGAGCGGGCGGACATGACCACACGTATCGTTGACGTACGCTCAGCCAGCTTGCTGCCGCAAAACCCTGAAGAGCTATTGCCGTTTGAAAACCTGCAGTGGATGAGCGTGCTGAAATCGTTAACGGCTTATCAGATGTATCGTCAGCAGGTGCGTTTACGAGTACGCGGGCCAGATGTGCTGCGCTTTTTACTGCAAGATCCGCACCTGCCACGCTCCATTGCCTGCAGTCTGGAAACCTTAGGCCAGGAGCTCCAGCTACTGCCGCGTCAGGACCGTGTAGCGGCCACGGTGTCGCTGGTGCGGGCAGATGTGGTAGATGCAGATATCCAAGCGCTGGCGCACTCCCCCAGCAAGCTGCACGCCTTTGTCGATGATCTACAGATTGGCATTGCCGCTATTCACGATACGCTCAGCGCCACCTACTTTGTAAGCGGCGACAGCGTTCCACGGGTGGCCCAACGGCAAAGCCAAAGCCACGCAGGAGACCACGATAACGACTAACTAAGCGGCTTGAGAGCTGGCGTTCGCGTTCTGAATGAGTTCATGCAGGTACGCCAGTTTCTCCCTGACGGCGGGGGCAATGACCCCCGGTGCTAAATCCAGCAGACCCATATCCCGGTTTAGCTCATTCACCGCCATACCCACCTGATGAAACGCCCGCAGCATGCTGTCCAGCGTGCCGTCATACTCGGCGCGAGAAAGTCCCATATGTAGTGCAGTATCCAGCACGGCTACCATATCCAGGTAAAACGCGAATGTTTCAGCGAAGTCTTCCCAAGGGTGCATGGAGGCGTAGGCGGAAATAAAGCGTGTCGGCCAGTCAGTGGGTGCTCCTTGCTGGTAGTACTGTTCCAGCGCATCACTATAAGTGGGGTTGTTGTGATCGCCAAAGACACGGCAACTGGTGCTCTCATCTTGGCCTTTTACGAGAAGATCCCAGTAGTAGTGGCCAATCTCATGGCGAAAGTGACCGATCAGCGTACGGTGAGATTCATTCATATCCACGCGTAGCCGCTCCCGCTCAACGTCATCGGCTTCTTTGACATTGATAGTGATATGCCCATTAGCATGGCCTGTATACACCTTTTCTTGGCTTGCTGTAGAGCGCCATAGCCCTTGGTCGGGTAGCGCATCGGCCATAAACGAGAAGCTCAGCGGCACACGAATATTTTCCCCTTCGGTACCGTGGGGCAGCTTAAGCAGATCCAAGGTATGGAAGAGCCGCCGTTTGGCCGCTTCCAGCGCCGCCCAGCGCTCGCGGTTACCGGGAGTACTCAGGTCAGGAATCACATCGTTGTAGCGGCAGCAGTCGCAGAGTGAGTCTGCATGGCCTTCAGCCATGACCACCATACGGTTACACACGTTTTCCGCAGAGTAGTTGTGACATTGCATGAGCGCTGTGCTGCAGCCTTCATGGGTACAACGGTAGCCGCCGTTGTCTAGCGGTTCCAGCGCGACAATATTGCTACAAGTAGGGCACCAGCCAACATCAGACTCGCAGGCCAGGCAGTGAGTGTTTTCAAAAAACAGTGGGTTGCCGCAGCGGCAGCTAAATGTCTGCATGGATGCCTCCTGGTGTTAAGCCGCGTAGTTGGATGAAACCGTCTTCTTGTCTGAAGCCCTTGGTGCATCTATAGGAAAGCTATGCTCTCTACTTTGCGGGTATGTCTTAGAAACAGCATAGCGAGGGCGCTGCCGAGAGGGAAAGGCGAATTGCATTTGGCTAAACGTTTTTGTCTTTATCGAGTGGCTAATTGACGTTTACGTTAACTTGCTGATATACCCTACAGGCTCCCTATTAGAATCCATAACAAACACAACCACGAGGATCAGTGTTATGTCCGTTCGCGAAATACCCATGTATATCGATGGTCAGCCAGTGATGTCGCAAAGCCAGGAGTGGCGCGACGTTGTTAACCCGGCCACCCAAGAGGTAGTGGCTCGCGTTCCATTCTGCACCTCAGAAGAGGTCGAGCGGGCCGTTGCCAGTGCCAAAACGGCGTTTAAAGAGTGGCGCAAGGTGCCGCTGGGTAAACGCATGCGCATTATGCTCAAGCTTCAGGCCCTTATTCGCGAGAATACGGCAGAGCTTGCCGCGTTAATTACCGAAGAGCATGGCAAAACACTGCCCGATGCCGAGGGTGAAGTAGGCCGCGGTCTTGAGGTGGTGGAACATGCTTGCTCCATTACCTCGCTGCAGCTAGGCGAGTTGGCGGAAAACGCAGCGAACGAGGTAGATGTTTATACCATGCACCAGCCGTTAGGCGTGGGCGCGGGTATTACGGCATTTAACTTCCCGATTATGCTGCCCTGCTTTATGTTCCCGCTGGCTATTGCCACGGGTAACACCTTTGTATTGAAACCCTCCGAGCAGGACCCGAGCTCTACCATGCGGCTAGTCGAGCTAGCCCATGAAGCGGGCATTCCCGCTGGCGTGTTAAACGTGGTGCACGGTGGTCCGGATGTAGCGAATCAAATTGCTGACCACCAGGATATCAAGGCGCTGTCGTTTATCGGCTCGACTCATGTCGGCTCGCTGCTATACAACCGTGCCGCGGCGGCAGGCAAACGGATGCAGGCGATGATGGGGGCCAAAAACCACTGCGTCGTTATGCCTGACGCTAACCGCAGCCAAGCGATTGACAGCCTGTTAGGGTCTGCCTTTGGCGCGGCCGGGCAGCGCTGCATGGCGAACTCGGTAGTGGTGCTGGTGGGGGAAGCCCGGGAGTGGATAAAAGATATCGAAGCCGGTGCCCGTGGCATGAAAGTAGGGCCAGGCTCCCAGCGCGATGCAGACCTGGGGCCTTTGGTATCGCCCCAGGCGAAAGAGCGGGTTGAGCGCTTAATCAGCGCCGGTGAAAAAGAGGGCGCCACACTTCTGGTAGATGGCCGTGGCTATACGGTGGACGGCTACCCGGATGGCAACTTTGTAGGACCGACGCTATTTGCCGATGTAACGGCGGATATGACCATTTATCGGGAAGAGATTTTCGGCCCTGTGCTGTGTGTGGTTAGCGTAGAAACGCTGGATGACGCCATCAACTTTATTAATGCCAACCCCAATGGCAACGGCACGTCGATTTTTACCAACTCTGGCTGGGTGGCTCGCCGGTTTGAAACGGATATCGACGTTGGCCAAATTGGTATCAATGTGCCGATTCCTGTCCCCGTTGCTTACTTCAGCTTTACCGGATCTCGGGCATCCAAGCTGGGTGACTTAGGCCCCAACGGCAAACAGGCGATTGCTTTCTGGACGCAAACTAAGACCGTCACGGCCCGTTGGTTCGAGCCTGAAAACGTCTCTAGTGGGATTAACAGCACCATTTCGTTGTAAAAGATTCATTGTTATACGTTGGGCGATGCGCCTCTTCCAAGCTAGCGGAGGAGGCGCAAGCGCGTTAAAAACGATCAAATAGTGGCAGGCTGTCGTTGAGCAGTTGCTCAATGGGGGCAAGCTGGCTTTCATGGAGCACTAGCAGGTAAGGGGCGTCGTGCTGCTCGCTTATGGGTGCCAGCAGTGCAAACTCACCCTCTTCCATGTGGAATTCATGGATTTCACGGGGGCCATGTGGGGTATCGCACTGAGAGCAACGATAACTGTCATCTTCGCCGTAAACCAGGCGGTGATACATCTTAAATAGCGTATAGAGGGCTAACCCACCATCAAACGCAGGCCAACGTGCAGGCGTCTCGACAATATCGTCTGTCAGCGTTTGGCCTTCTGCCTCGGCATCTGCGATGGCATCGGCAAGAGGGGCAGCTAAAATGGCCGTGTTATCGGCAGGCAGCGGCGCATTTTGCCGGGCGGCGGTGGTAAAGCGCTCCACGGCAGTGTGGTAGTCATCTAAGCTATGTAGCGCATAATCGGCGTGCTGCAGGTCAGATGGCTCAAAGCCTCCGTTCTCCCAGCCATGAATGACACGTAGAGTGACTTGCCCGCGCTGCATCGGGCGTGCTAGCAGCGTATGAAGCATAACGCGGATATGTAGCTGACGCTCATCCGTATCGTTTTCGAACGCACGGTAAGGGTCGGCAAAAAGCTCATGCAAACGCCCTGGCGTGTGCTCTTTAGCTTCAGAGTATGTCATGGTGGTTTCCCTGTTAGTACGCCGCTTTGCTGATAACGTACGGCTTTTATGACATGGACTTAATAAGAGTATGGTGAGCGCGAACGCGAAATGAAAGGTGCTTTAGTTAGCAATTTGTTACCAGTTAATTTAATCGCGCTATTTATATCATGAACATAACAAGAAGGTGTCAATATGTCTGCTGCTATTAGCCGTTTTAAACTTCCCGAAACGCTGGATGATGTGCCAAGCGATATTCGTGATGCGATGTTGGCTGTGCAGGAAAAAGCGGGGTTCGTGCCTAATGTGTTTCTGATGCTGGCGCATCGCCCTGAGGAGTTTCGCGCTTTTTTTGCCTATCACGATGCCCTGATGGAGCGCGACTCCGATACGCTGACCAAAGCTGAAAAGGAGATGATTGTGGTGGCTACCAGTGCCCGCAATCGCTGCTTGTACTGTGTGGTTGCCCATGGCGCGCTGGTACGCATTTACAGTAAAGACCCGTTATTGGCCGATAATATCGCCATTAACCATACCGTCGCGGGGCTAAGCGAGCGTCATCGTCTAATGCTCGATTTTGCGCTGCATAGCGCTATCGAACTAGGGGAATTTTCTCCGCACTGGCAAACCCGTTTAGAAAAAGTGGGGTTTACCTTAGATGACTGCTGGGATATTGGCGCCATTGCGGCGTTTTTTGGTATGTCGAATCGCTTGGTGACCCTAGCGGGCACGCCGCCTAATTCCGAGTTCTATCTCATGGGGCGCGTGCCGAAAAAGCCTGACGAATCGGTTCGCGAAACGCCTTAAGACTTTACTACGGCGCTGCTTTGATTGAGGATAGCGCCTTCATTCACTGTCGCCAGGGGAGCCCAAAACGGGCTGAGAATGCGCGTAACGCAGACCCTGGAACCTGATCCGGTTCGTACCGGCGGAGGAAGCGCGACATGCCATACCTAACGTCTGCTGTGTTAGGCGCAGCCCTGTGCTGCTTTGCATTTCTGGGTCTTCGGGCACGCTTTGGCGGCGGCTCGCTGGATGATTATGTCACCGCCCGCAACTCGCAAACTGCGTCCACTCTGGGGCTGTCTTTTTTAGCCTCTGGAATGGGTGCCTGGATTCTGTTTGCTCCACCTGAAATTGGTGCCTTTGTTGGCCCCGTGGCGCTGCTGGGCTATGCCTTTGGCTCGGCGCTTCCGTTTATTGTATTGGGCCTTTATGGGCCAAAAATACGCCAAGCGCTGCCAGAAGGGCGCAGCATCGCGGAGTTTGCTGAGGCGTGCTATGGCAAAAACGTTCGTCGCTTTGTGGCGATGGTATCTGTTGCTTATATGGGCTGCTTTTTAGCCGCTGAGTTAACTGCCATTGGGGCTATTACCGCGCTGCTCTCTGATGTGCCGCCTGCCGTGGTGATCATTGGCGTTGCTCTAACGACGCTGGTGTACACCGTGATGGGCGGCCTTCGCGCCAGCCTTGCGACCGACCGTTGGCAGGCATGGCTGCTGTTGGCCCTACTACTGGCGGTGGCGAGCGTAACGCTTTGGCGGCTACCGAGCATGCCCAGCGACGCCGCTTTACCCTCATTGCCAATCGGTAGCTCGCTCAGCGTGGCATTGACGCTGGTGATTGCTGTGACGGCTGCCAATTTATTCCACCAGGGCTATTGGCAGCGGGTGTGGGCGGCACAAGATGACCAAAGCCTTGGGCGTGGCGCTTGGCTAGGCGGTGGTATGACGATTCTCGTGGTGATGGTAATTGGTGGCGTGGGCATGATGGCCGCCATGAGCGGTGTCAGCTTAGGTGAGCCGCCCATGCCGTTTTTTGCGCTGTTAAGCGATGCGCCGATATGGATCACGCTGCCGTCACTGGTACTTGCCGTTACCCTGGTCACGTCTAGCGTCGACACGTTACAAAACGGGATTGCCTCGCTATGGGCCAGCGGCGACCGCCCAGATGCTTTAACCAAGGCCCGTTGGCTTACTGTCGCGATCATGGTGCCGGTGATTGTGATTGCTCTGCAGGGGCTCTCGGTGCTTCGCCTGTTCCTGATTGCCGATCTGCTGTGTGCCGCCATCGTGGTACCGGTACTGCTTGGCTTATGGCAACGCATGACGCCTATGGCTGCGATAGGCGGCGGGCTTGCTGGGCTAGTGGGCGCTGTGCTGCCGGGTTGGTTGAGCCAAGGCAGTGTTAGTGCGGGCGTGATAGCAGCCACCTTCCCCGGCAGCGTACCAACCCTTGGCCCGTTTGTTGGGGCGCTGCTGCTCTCAACTGCGGTGAGTATGATCATTGCTGGAGCCAACAAGCGCCGCGTCCTTGCCCGTTAATCAAGGCGTTAAGCAGGAAATTTCGTTTCGCGTTATGCTGGCAGGGGTCTGACTACTACTGTAGGTGCGATCGCCATGAGCCACCTGTTACCTCCTAACGAAAATGCCCGTTTGGCTGCGCTTAACGAGCTAGCACTGTTGGATACGCCGAACGAGCCTGTTTTTGATCGCATTACGCGCTTGGTAACGGTGCTACTCGGTGTGCCACAGTCAACTATCACTCTGATTGATTCCGATCGGCAGTGGTTTAAGTCGCAAGTTGGCATCAATATCTCCGAAACGCCGCGGGATGTGGCGTTTTGTGCCTACACCGTGCTGGAAGCTTCTCCGTTGGTGGTGAAAGATGCGCTGCAAGATGAGCGTTTTGCCACCAACCCTTTAGTGACTCGACCTGATGGAATACGTTTTTACGCAGGCATTCCGCTTAAAAACTCACAGGGATTGGTGCTGGGTTCGCTGTGTGCGATGGATAGCAAACCGCGGCAGTTGAGCGCTCAGGAGCAGGCCGCGTTGCAAGATTTAGCCGACATTGTGACCGGTGAGATTCACCTGCGCGAACGGCTCATTAAAGAGCAAAAAAATAGTATTGCCACCCAAAAAGCGCTCACTGAGCTTCATCAAAGCCTTGAACAGCAAATCGAGCGGCGTACTCGCGAGCTCAATTTGGTGATTGAGTCTGCCTACGATGCCTATCTGAGCATTGACGCCCAAGAGCGGGTGCTGGACTGGAACCGTGCTGCAGAGAGTATATTTGGCTGGAGTCGCAAAGAAGCTTTAACGCGCCCACTAACGGCGCTTATGTTTCCCCAAGGGCTACCCAATCAAGATGAATCTGCGCCTATTTCTTGTGAGGCGACGCGCCGTGATGGCGTCCGCTTGCCGGTCGAAGTACGCCTGAAAAGCTATGAGATTAATGGTCGGATGCGCCGTAGCCTGTTTATTCACGATATCACTGAGCGCCAGCAGCTAGAGCGGCTTCGGGATCAACAGGCCCGTGAAGATGTACTGACTCGGTTGCCTAATCGCCGTGCGCTTGACGAGCGCCTATCCGAAGCGATGGCGCGGGTACGCCGTACCCTAAACCCGCTTGCGGTGCTGTTTCTTGATTTAGACGGGTTCAAGCGTGTTAACGACCAGCATGGCCACGCCATGGGTGATGAACTGCTGCGCGACGTTGCCAAGCGCTTGCAGTATGCCGTTCGCGAGACGGACTTTGTTGCCCGTTGGGCAGGAGACGAGTTTGTCGTGCTGCTAGAAGGAGTCACCGCCGAGGCGCTAGAGCCATTGGCTCAGAAACTGATTCACCTCATTGAAGAGCCGCTTTATGTTGGCAGCGCTACCTTACGGGTTAGTACCAGCATCGGTGTAGCGCTATTTTTGCCAGGGGCGTCTGAAACGGCTCAGGAGTTGTTAAAGCGAGCTGACGTGGCAATGTATATGTCGAAGCGGGCGGGTAAAGCGCGTATAGAGCTAACGCGCCCGGCAGATATAACGCCCAAGACTTAACAAGCCCAAGACTTAACGAACCCAGGGAAGAAAATGATTCGTTGCATATTAACCACCCCAGAAGGCGATGTGCGCGAGGGGGATGTACGCCTAATCGACGACTGGAAAACAATGCCCACTGCCCATTTGTGGGTTGATATGAAAGGCGAAAGCGAAGCGCAGGAGCGTGATGTGCTAGAGCGTTTTGACTGCCATCCCTTGGCCATTCAAGATGCCCATAAAGAGCGACACCCGCCGAAAATTGAAGAGTTTGAGAACCATACGCTGATTATTTATCGCGGCATTTCATCGTTCGATGCCCAGCTTAATTTTGTGCCCCAGCAGGTCTGTTTCTTTATCGGCGAACGTTTTTTGATAACGCTTCACCCCGGAGAAGCCTTGAGTATTGAGCGGCTGTTAAATGAGCAGGGTAAGGCGTTGCTGGCGCTTTCCCCAGAGCATGTGGCATTAAAAGTGATGTATACCTCAGCAGGATTTTATATTGATAGCCTGCTGGAGTTTGAGATGGAACTTAGCGATCTTGAGGATGAGCTGCTCGAAAACGGCAACGATGTTCTGATGCGTAAAATTACGACTTACCGCTCGCGGCTGGTGAAAATGCGGCGTATCTTTAGCTATCACAAAGGTATTACTCAAGAGCTAACGGCGTATGACTACGCCCACTTACCTAGAGGTGAGAGTGAAACCCTGCACGCGATTACCGATGTAGAGGAGCGCTTTGAGCGCCTCTATACGCTGACACAAATGTACTACGATATTTGCGGTGACTTGGTGGATGGCTATATCTCTATTTCTTCTCACCAGCTAAATATCACCATGCGTGTTTTGACGGTGATTACCGCTATTTTTGTTCCGCTGACGTTCATTGCCGGTATTTACGGAATGAACTTCGAATATATGCCTGAGCTTAGCTATCAATACGGCTACTTCTTTGTATGGGGGGCCATGTTGGGTATTGGCGGTATTTTAATCTGGCTGTTTAAACGCAAAGACTGGTTCTAAAGCCCTTGTCGGGCGGTGAGTTGGTGTAAACGAAATGCCAGCATGCAAAGCCCCAGCGCAATCAAGAGCCACAGAGCGGCCAGTAACATAGGAAAAGCCCGGGCCCCGGCGATATCCAGCAGCGGGCCTGTTAAAGACGGAATAATCAACGCACCGCTACCCGCTGCGGTAAAAATAGCGCCGGTGGTGCGGCCCCGCATCACAATGGCCTGGTTGCATAGCGCAAAAAGTGTTGGGAAAAAAGCAGAAGCCGAAAGCCCAAACAGCAGTGCTCCGAGGCTTAGAGGCAGCCAGTTAAAATGCAGGCCGGCCGAGGCACCCAAGCCCAGCGCCAAACAACTGGCTAACACCTGCCAGGGTGAACAAACACGCAGCAGAGGAATGGCCAGCAAACGGCCAGCAGATAGCGCTAGCCAGAATAGGGTGGCCAGCAGTGCCGCCTGCTCGGTAGTCAGCCCTGACAGCGCGCCATACGCCGTCACCCAGCCAGCAAACGTAATTTCAATGCCCACATAAATGGAAAACAGCAGCATAAATAGCCCCAGCAGCAGTGGGTCACGATGTTTGAGCGCTGCCAAAGTGGCTGGGTCAGGGTCTACCGTTGGCATAGTCGGGCTGGCAAAGCGCGAAAGTGGCCACAGCATGGCAGCCACGCTTAATGCAACAATCCAAAACGTGAGATGAAATTGCCCGGTAAGTGAGAGTGCGGCAATCATAATCAGCGGCGTAAGCATGTTGCCGAAGCTAAAGCAGAAGTGTAACGCGCTCACGTTTGGGCCTGCCGCATCGCGGTGTAGCCATAGCAGTAGCGTATTTCCCCCCGCGTTTAGCGATACTTCCGCAAAGCCCAACAGCATAAACAGCAGCGTTAATAGCACCAGGAGCGGGCTAAGCGGCGCCAAGGCGAGTCCTGCCACCGCCAGTACCCCCATCATTAACAACACGCGATGGCCGTTAAAGCGGTCCATCAGCAGCCCCGTTACAATAGCGCCGCTCATATTGCCCACCGCTCGGGCGGTGAACAGTACTGCAATCTGGCTCATGGAAGAACCGCTCGCTGCGGCTAAATGGGGCAGGGCAGGGCCTAGCAGCCCGCCGGTCATGCCGATGGCGATAAACAGGCCAAAATAGGTCCAGGTAAGGCGACGATGATACGCAGAGATAAAGTGAAGCATACCGTTCCTTGGCAGGGTCTGAGGGATGCGGCTGGTTGGCTAGCTTGACGTGTTTTTCATCCCATCACTATTGGCGAAAAGTTGACGCCGTGCCATGTGGTTTACGCGGGAGTGTGGCATGCTCGCAGTCGACCAAAGACCTGCAACTCACCAGAGAGTGAACACCATGACGATTATGATCTTAGGCCTGCTAATATTTCTTGGCGGGCACTCGGTACGCATTTTTGCTGAATCCTGGCGACAGCAGCAAATAGCCGCACGCGGCGAAGGTACCTGGAAGCTGGCTTACTCAGCCGTGGCCGTGATAGGGCTGGCCCTCGCGATTTATGGTTATGGCTTAACGCGCTTGGACCCTATCCATATCTGGTTTCCGCCGATGGGCTTACGCCATGCAGTGGCGTTATTGATGCTACCTGCGTTTATTATGCTGGCAGCTGCTTACGTACCGCGTAACGCTATCAAGGCCAAACTAGGCCACCCCATGATGCTGTCAGTTAAAATTTGGGCGTTCGCCCACCTGCTGGTGAATGGTCGACTGGGCGATATCCTCTTTTTTGCTGCTTTCCTTGTATGGGCCATTTTGGCGTTTAAAGCTGCCAAGCAGCGTAGCCGCCAACATCCTTCAGCGCCTCAGGCCACCTCGCTGCCCGCGACACTGGCAACGATTGCCATTGGCGTGGTGGCCTACGGACTGTTTGCTTTCTACTTACACGGCGTACTGATCGGCGTACCTGTTTTTGGCTAGCCCTTTGATGCATCTCGCAGTTTTGTTCTCTTAATATCTTGAACCTCGCCGGGCGTTTGTTATTGTCGCGGCGTATGCACTAATAAGGAGCCAGCCCATGGCCGACACGCAACACACTGCCCACGCGACGCCCATCCCAACAAAGATGTCTGCGATGTTATTAACCGGCCACGGTGATGTGGATGCTTTGCAGTATCGACAGGATGTGCCGACACCAAAGCCAGGGCCTGGCCAAGTGCTCGTCCAGGTAACGGCCACCGCGAAAAACAACACCGACCGCAAAGCGCGCGAAGGGCTCTACCCGACGAAGGGCAAGGAGGAGGTTACCTCGTTTGCCATGGGCGGTTCGCCAACCTTAACGTTCCCGCGTATTCAAGGGGCCGATGTTGCCGGGCGCATTGTCGCCGTAGGTGAGGGTGTGGATGAGCATCGTATCGGCGAGCGTGGCCTACTGGATTTCAACATCTACGCCGATGAGCGTCGTGATATTAACCTCACGCCGGACTACTACGGCCACGGTGCTGATGGCGGCTATGCTGACTACATTGCGGTGCCTGCCGACCAGTTTCACCACGTCGCTAACCCTGAACTGCATGATGCTGAGCTGGCCGCTATGGGCATGTGCTCCTATCAAACGGCCTACCACATGATGACTGCCGCCAACGTGCGCGCAGGCGAGCGGGTGTTGGTTAGCGGCGCCAGCGGCGGGGTGGGCACGGCGCTCATTCAGCTGTGTCGCATTGTTGGGGCGATCCCTTATGCGGTAAGTCAGCTTGATAAAGCCGATGCGCTTATTTCGCTTGGGGCGGAAGCGGTGATTGACCGTGGCGACCTGCCAACGTTTGTCGAGCGTGTGCTGGCGGAAACCGGTGGCCAAGCGATTGATGCGGTGATGGATCTGGTAGGCGGCGAAATGACCGACCTTTTCATCGACACCATGATTGGCGATATGCAGCGCCGCACCACCTATCCACGGCTTTCCATTGCTGGTGCCAGCGGCGGCAATATCAGCGAAATCATGTGGACCCGCATTTATCTGTATCAGGTGCAGATTTTCGGTGTGTCCCACGGCACCCGGGAAGAGGCAGAGCAGCTGATTGACTGGATTCGCAGCGGCGAACTTAAACCCGTTTTGCATGGCGCCTTTAAGCTCTCCGAGCTACATGATGCCGAACGCTATTTTGTAAACCGTGGCAGTAACTACCTGGGTAAAATCGTGATTGTTCCCGATGCCCAGTGGGACAATCACGGCGCACCTTTTGCTCTTACCACTGCCTAGGAGGCGGGTTTGTGAAGAACCTCCATACGATTCAATTGTTGGACACTCATGCGGGCGGCGATGTCAGCCGTATTGTCACCGGTGGTATTGATGCGCTACCCGGCGCTACGGTTCGTCAGCAGATGGAGTATCTGCGCGACGATGCCGATGGCCTCAGGCGTTTGCTGTTGGAAGAGCCCTATGGCATTCCAGAGATGTCGGTAGACCTGCTGGTTCCTGCCACAGACCCGGAAGCCGTGGCGGGATATATCATTATGGAAGTGATGGGCTACCCGATTTACTCCGGCTCCAACACGCTCTGCACGGCCACTGCCGTTTTGGAAACCGGCATTGTGCCGAAGCAGGAGGGCATCCAGCGCTTTAAGTTGGAAGCGCCTGCGGGGTTGGTGCAAATTGAAGCCCGCGTGCATAACGGCGTGGTGGAATCGGTCACGTGTGAAGGTCTGCCCAGCTATATCGATACCTATCGGGATACCATCCAAGTACCAGGGATCGGTGACGTGACCTACTCGGTCGCTTATAGCGGCGGCTTTTACGCCCTGGTAGATGCCGAGGCGCTGGGATTCAAGCTGGTGCGAGATGAAGAGCAGGCACTTGCCGCCTGCGCCCATAAAATCGTTGAGGCGATTCAGGCGCAGCGAGGCTTCTCCCACTACACCTTGGGAGATGTGGGCCCGCTGCCGTTTTTGCACTTTATGGGGCCGGAAGAGCAGGTAGCCGAAGGCTATATCCGCTCGCGTTCGACCACCTATGTGCATCCCGGGGTTATCTGCCGCAGCACCACGGGCACCGGCACCTCAGCACGGCTAGCGCTGATGAACTATGAAGGGCGTTTAAAGCTGGGCGATAAGCTGGAAACGGTATCGCTGCGGGAAACTGGTTTTATCGGCACCTTTACTGGTACTCATCAGGAGGGCGCTTACCAAGTGGTGGAAAACACCATTACCGGGCGCAGCTATGTACTGGCGGACTCCAAGATTGTAATTAACTGCGACGACCCGATGGTGGCTTGTGGCGAGCTTCACCATATCCTGAGCGACCGTCACAGCGAGTAATGTTGAGCGAGTAGGTGGTGGAGTGTGAAGTGCTCAATCGGTAGTCACACCGCCTACAACATAACCTTCCTGTTCAATGCGCTCCCATACCGGGGCCTTTTCGGCCTCGGTCATGCTACCCCAATAGGCAATTTCATCCAGCGTGCGTCCGCAGCCCTGGCAGACCTCGGTGCTCGGCTTAATTTGGCAAACGTGAATACAAGGCGATAATGGACGAGATGGGATTGGCATGACGGTCACTGTGTCAGGTATCGAGAGGGCACGTATAAAAGAGGGGCACGTATAAAAGAGTAAGGGCAGCTCCCTGCTAACCCACCGGCACTTTACCACGCAGCGACTTAATTTTGCCTTTGCGGGTTTTATGGTCCACCCGACGCCGCTGAGAGCCTTTGGTGGGCTTGGTTGGGCGGCGCGCTTTTGGCTGTTTCGCCACGCTTCGAATCAATACCTGTAGACGGTTCAAAGCGTCCTCTTTATTCAGCTCCAAGGTGCGGTAGCTTTGGGCTTTAATAATCACCACGCCTTCTTTGCTGATGCGCTGGTCGGAGAGTGCCATCAGGCGCTCTTTATAAACCGGCGGCAGCGTTGAGCGCTGAATATCGAAACGCAAATGCACCGCTGAGGCAACTTTGTTGACATTTTGGCCGCCAGCGCCCTGGGCGCGAATTTGGCTAATATCAATTTCCCAGTCCGCCACGCTGACGCTATTGGAAATAGTGAGCATTCAGTTCCTCTGTGTCGCATGTAGCATCTTAGGCTAGCACATTTAACACAGAGGCGACGGCCCGCTGTATGGCTACCCTGCCAAGTTAGTTATCGGCTGGTTGCTGTCAAACGCCAGCACATTGTTAAACGCATCGTGGAAATAGAGTTCATAGCTATCTTTTTCTACATAGCCTAGGTGAGGGGTAGCAATGAGATTAGGCAGTGCTAACAGCGGGTGGTTAATCACGGGCTCTTCGTCAAATACATCCACTGCGGCACGGCCGGGTTGGCCTGCTTTTAAAGCAGCATCAAGCGCGCCTGGAGCGATTAATGGTGCTCGGCTGGTGTTCACTAGCAGGGAGGTTGGTTTCATTAGTGCGAGATGTGCGGCGGTGACAATGCCCCGGGTAGCCTCATTTAAACGCAGATGCAGGCTGAGTACATCCGACTGTGCAAACAGGGCTTCTTGGCTCTCTGCCACCGCCAGGCCAGCCTCTGTAGCACGCTGACGGGTGCCTTCACGGCCCCAGACCAATACCTTCATCTCAAAGGCTTGCCCATAGCGAGCGACTAGGCTGCCAATTTTGCCGTAGCCAAATATGCCCAGCGTGCGGCCCCTAAGCCCAGTCCCTAAAGTACGCTGCCAGCGGCCCGCTTTTAGGTTGTCAACCTCCTCGGGAATATGCCGCATTGCCGCCAACACCAGCCCCCAGGTTAACTCGGCAGCAGCATAGGGGGAGCCTTTTCCGGTCATCACCGTCACGCCATGTTGCCGACAGGCATCAAGATCCACATGGGCAGCGCCACCCCCCGTCTGGCTGATCACTTTTAACTTGGGTAACCTCGCCAATAGCTCAGCTGTAATAGGCGTTCGCTCGCGGATTAGCACTAACGCATCCGCTTCTTTAAAGCGTTCGACCAGCGCATCCAGTTCGCCAACCGTATCGTTATAAATGGTCACCTTATGACCGTTAAGCAGCGCAAATGCGTCAAGGCCTCGCACACAATCCTGATAGTCATCTGGAATGACAATATTCATAGTCCGTTTCCTTGCTGGGCAGCCTAGTTAATGGCAAAACGTAAAGCGAAGTAGAGCGTCACAAAATAGTACCTTCAAATACCGTTCAAAAGGAGCGCCCATGGATGTCCTGTTAGAGAAAGCGCCATTGAGTGCAGGTGTGCTTTACCGTCTGCTATCTGGCAGCGTGTGCCCTCGGCCTATTGCCTGGGTGGCTACCCAAGATAAACGTGGTAACGCCAACCTTGCACCGTTCTCATTTTTCAACGTTGCCAGCATTGATCCGCCTGTTTTGGCATTCTCACCGTTACTGGACGGCAGCGCCCAGCCAAAAGACACGTTGCGTAATTTAAATGAAGTGGAAGAGTGCGTGGTGCATGTGGGCACGGAAGGACTTATTGAGGCGTTAAACACCACCAGCGCGAGCCTGCCCAGAGGCGAGGATGAGTTTGTACTCGCAGGGCTGGAAAAAGCCGCCATGCCGGGCGTGAGCGTACCGCGGATAGCTGCGGCACCGGTGGCGTTTGGTTGCAAACTGGTGGATGTCATTCGTTTTGGTGACCGGCCACTGGCAGGCAGCCTAGTACTGGTGCAGGTAGTCGCGATCCATGCAGATGATTCTGTATGGGATGGTCGTCACGTCAATATGGAAATACTTCAACCAATAGGCCGCTTAGCGGGCAGCGACTACGTGCGCATCACTGACCGTTTTTCCATTGAGCGACCAGCCTAGCCGACGACACGTTTTATTACATTCTGTTTAAGGCTAGCTAGGCTTAAGTCGTATATTCTTCCGCCGATAACAGTAGAAAGCAGCACTACGTAGGGGGAGAATTAATGCGGCGTACAAAAACATGGCTATTGGTAGTTGGGCTGTTAGCAGCGCCACTGGCGCAGGCAGAACTAACGGTGGGCATCGTTGCCCCTTCAAGCGGGGGGGCTGCCCCGTTAGGCATCGGTATGCAGCAGGGAATTGATACCTACTTTGCCAAGATAAACGCTGAAGGTGGCGTCAACGGCAATCAGTTGGCTTTAAAAGCCTATGATGATCAATATGCGCCGCTGCAGGCTGCCAAGCATACCCGTGATCTGGTAAGTGATGAGAACCTACTGGCCGCCGTTGGCAATGTGGGTACGCCCACCGCAGCGGTCACCATTCCTATTTATAACCAAGGGAAAACACTGCTGTTTGGTGCATTCACAGGGGCAGGTATTCTGCGCCGTTCGCCACCGGACCGCTATGTGATCAACTATCGGGCAAGCTACGTACAAGAGACCGCCACCATGGTGGATGGGCTGCTTAGCGCAGGTATTCAACCGGAGGAAATTGCCTTTTTTACCCAAAACGATAGTTTTGGGGATGCGGGCTATAACGGCGCGATAAGTGCTATGCAAGCGCGGGGCTTCTCCAATACGGCTAACTTGGTTCATGGCCGCTTTACCCGTGGGACCCGGAATATCCATCAGGGCTTGGCGACTATTCTCCAAGCGCCAGTCACACCACGCGCGGTCATCATTGTTGGCACTTTCGGGCCGGCAGCAGATTTTATCCGTGAAGCTCGTCAAGACCTACCTGACACGCTTTTTCTTAACGTCTCGTTTGTAGGTAGCCAGGCGCTGTTAGAGGAGTTGGGTTCACGACGAGCAGAGGGCGTTATTGTGACGCAGGTAGTGCCACCGCTAGATGCTGACCTTCCTGCGGTAGAAGAGTATCGCCAAGCGCTGGCAGAGTATGCGCCAAACGCTGCCCCTGACTTTATCTCTCTGGAGGGCTACCTTGCGGCCAAGCTGTTTGTAGAAGGTGTAAAAGCCGCGGGTAGTAACCCTGATCGTGAAGCGGTTGTAGATGGCTTATTAAGCCTTGGCAGTATTGATATAGGCGTTGGGGAGCCGCTCACTCTTGGCCCGAATGACCATCAGGCAAGCGATGCTGTTTGGCCTACGGTTATCCGAAACGGCCAGTTCGAGCCGTTGGATTGGGCCAGCGTAGCTCAGTAACTCTTCTGTTTGCATTCTCTCTGACACGGCGAACTACTCTAATGAAAAAGACCATAAGTATCCGCGCTATGCTGATTAGCCTCTTTGTCGCCGCTGTACTGGGTGCCATTGTGCTAGCAGGAACGGGCTGGATGACCAACCAGCGTTTAATTAACGTTCAGCACTTCATTACCGACGAGGTGCTGCCGCTGCAGGACGCTAGCCGCAGCATGGTGCTTACCATGGGCGCTTTTGGACAGCGGCATGCTGATTTACTGGCGACTGATGATACGCAAGCGTTGGCGGACATCACTCCCCGCAGCGCATTAGAAGAGCGCTATGCTCAGGCTCGAGAGGGGCTTGCGGATATTGAGGAAACCGGTGCCGCTGGGCAGCTGTCTGCTTTGGATAACCACTTCCAGGCGCTGTTGACGGGCGATGAGGCGCTGGAGGGTGTGCGCCGCGATGCGCTGAATCTGCAGGTGCAAATGGCCGAACAGATTGCTCAAATGGAAGCTGCTATTACTAATGTGATGCACAGCGCCGAAGATATTGCTGGCCGCACAGCGCTGGCTCAAGTGCGTGAAGCGCGCATCCAACGTGAGCTAGTAGAAGCTTGGCGGCAGGAGGGAACAACTACACTGCCGACGCGGTTATTAGATGACATCTTTAGCGCGCAGGTGGATGTCGGGCGGCTAAGTAGCAACGCGCGTATGGCGGTTGCCACTCTTTCAGACCTAGGGCGCCAAATGATGCAGGTTGATAGCGTTGATGCGCTGGTTAACCTGCGCAGTAACCAAATTTCTCAGCAAGTCTCGCTAGCGCGCCAATCACTTGCTGCCATCGCAACTGCGCCGGACACCACGTTTGTACAGCGCGAAATGATTAAGCGGCTTGATGCGGTCATCGTCGAGCTGAACGGCCTGATGGTTGAAGATGCCGACTCAGTTTACGCCCTACGCCAGCAGCAGCTGACGTTAGGTGCCCAAGTGCAAGCGGCTCTGGTGAATGTTGCCCAGGCCACCATGCAAATGCGTAATGCACTCAGTGATATTGAAGCTTACACGGTAGAGAAGGCAGCAAGTGCCAGCGATGAAGCCCAAACCCTGGCTAACGCAGGTCGTACGCTGCTGATTTTGGTAACGTTAGGCGTCATCGTAGTATTGGCCATCTTCGGCTGGCGCACCCTCGTGCGTGTGCTGGGCCCACTAGTGGCCATGCGGCGTCAGATGGAGAACATCAGCGGCGCTGCCGGTGAAAATGCCGACTTATCCATGCGCTTAGCCCTAGAGCGTAATGATGAGGTCGGGCAAGCGGCCCAGGCATTTAACCGAATGATGGATACCTTTGAAGGCATGGTGGCGAGAATTCGTGAAAGCGCCGAAGCCATTGCCGCGAGCAGCCGTCAGATTGCCGCCGGTAATGAAAACCTTTCCCAGCGGACCGATCAGCAGGCGGCATCGCTGGCTGAAACGGCCTCTAGCCTGGAACAGATAACCGCCACGGTAAAACAGACCGCTGACTACGCCGACCAAGCTAAAGGTGCCAGCGGTAGTGTGGATGAGCGAGCGCGTTCAGCGGGCGATGTTGCCAAGCGCACCACTGCTGCCATGAGCGATATCCGGCAGGCGAGCGAAAAGATTACCTCTATTATCAAAGCCATTGATGATATCGCCTTCCAAACGAACCTTCTGGCATTGAACGCTTCGGTAGAAGCCGCCCGGGCAGGAGAGCAGGGGCGTGGTTTCGCGGTGGTTGCCCAGGAAGTACGTAAACTAGCAGGGCGCAGTGCGGAAGAGGCGGCGCAAATTCGCCACCTAGTAGATGACAGCGTGAAAAAAGTGAGTGAAGGCGAACAGCTGGTAAATGCCTCCAGCCACCACTTGCAGGAAATCATCGACAGCCTATCCGAAGTGACTCGCTACGTAACGGAAATTGCCGGAGCGACTAAAGAGCAGTCGGCGGGTATCGACCAGATTAACCAAGCGATCTCGCAGTTGGATCAGGTCACGCACCAAAATGCCCGCTTGGTACAAGAAGCCTCTACCGCTAGTCAGACCTTGGACGATCGCGCAGGCGATATGCACACGCTGGTCAGCCGCTTCCACGTGAGTCACAGCCCTGGACAGCATCAGGCTGCGCTACCTGCGAAGCAGGATACCGCCCGCCTGACCTGATCGAAAGCTTGAACCTTTACCGATAGCTAGCAGCGAACACCGGAAGGTGTTCGCTGTTTTTTTAGTAAGCGGTTGAACTTTAGACGTATTGCCTACACTGATAAGAGAAATGCGACTGACAAAGAGGCAATATGACAACCCTAGTGATTGGTGCCAATGGTCAAATCGGTAAACAGTTTTGCGAGCTAGCTAAGCAGTCTGGCACGCCTATTAAAGCCATGATTCGCAGTGAGGAGCAGGCCGCTTGGTTCCAGGAGCGGGGTATTCAAACCGTGGTGGGCGATCTTGAAGGTGACTTTGAGCACGCCTTTGAGGGCTGTGATCAAGTCGTCTTTACCGCCGGTTCTGGTCCCCATACCGGGCCAGATAAAACGTTGATGATCGATCTATTTGGGGCGATTCGTGCGGCGGACATTGCCAGCCAGCACGGGCTGTCGCGCTATATCATGGTCAGCGCCATTCGGGCGGAAAAACCGCTGGAAGCCCCAGAGAAAATGCGCCCCTATATGACGGCCAAATTTGCGGCGGATGCTCATCTTCGTCATAGCGATGTCTCCTATGTAATTCTAAAACCAGGCCGCCTCACCGATGATGCGCCGACCCATAAGTTTGCCAGTACCGTCGAAGAAGCGGGGGATAACCAAATCTCTCGGGCCAACGTGGCCTATGCATTGCTACGTGTGGTGCAAACCCCTGGCCTCATCAATCAAGAAGTCACGCTGCTTGATGGCCAGCGGCCTATCGACGCGCTGCTCTAGTGCTCGTTATTTAAGTACTAAGTAGCCAAAAGCCCGCTGGTTCTCAGCGGGCTTTTTTGTACTGAGTGAAATGACCTGACGGTGTAGTAAGGGTGTACTACCCGCCTGAGCGCGGCGCTTGCTAGTCTCAATAAACACGTCTATTGCGTGTGCTCCACCTCGACACAATCACAAGGAGAACGGAGATGAGCAGCAAACGTATTTTAATGATTACCGGTGATTTCACAGAAGATTACGAAACCATGGTGCCCTTTCAGGCGCTGATGGCGGTGGGGCACCAAGTCGATGCGGTATGCCCCGGTAAAGCCTCGGAGGATACGGTTGCCACTGCGATCCACGACTTTGAAGGCGACCAGACCTACAGCGAGAAACCCGGGCACCGGTTTGCGCTAAATGCAGATTTCGCCAGCATCAACCCGGCCGATTACGACGCCCTGGTCGTGCCCGGTGGCAGGGCACCTGAGTATCTGCGGCTCAATCAAGAAGTGCTCGCCATGGTGAAGCACTTTTTTGATACCCAAAAACCGGTGGCGGCGATTTGCCATGGCGCCCAGCTACTGGCCGCGGCCAAGGTGCTGGAGGGCAAACAGTGCTCGGCTTATCCCGCATGCCAGCCGGAAGTCGAGCTCGCTGGCGGGCAGTTCGCCAACTTGGAAGTCACCGATGCCGTTACCGATGGCAATCTTGTGACTGCCCCGGCATGGCCCGCCCATCCAGCTTGGCTGGCGCAGTTTATGGCGCTATTGAACAAGTAAAGCGAAGGAGCGCGCCCGCTTGTTGGGCGCGCATTACATCAACCGCTATGCTGAACTCATACAATGGGCGCAAGTAAGTGCAAGGGGGCGTTATGTGCAAACTGTTTATTGATGCTGACCCAGAGCTATGGCGAAGCGCTACGCACTCGCTGCGCATCGACGGGATGGTAACCAGCGTACGGATGGAGAACTACTTCTGGCAACTGCTAGAAGAAATCGCCCAGCGCGATGGTATGAATACCGCCCAAATGATCACCCGGCTTTACCATGAGTCGATTGATGCTGGGCACGATCTGGGCAACTTCACCTCGTTTTTACGCGTATGCGCATTGCGCTACCAAGCCCTACAGCTTAGCGGCGATATACCTCCCAACATGGCGGTGCCCATCGGTGAGCTGGACGCCCAGGAGATTCTCTCCCGTGAAAGCACGCTGCGTGATATCACTTTGAGTGAGCGCGCGCTGCATAAAAAACATGTCCACTAGTCTCGGTATGTGGCGGTTACTCCAGCCGCTCGCGCAGCGCGTTTAAAAAGCCCTCGATACGCAGCGCGTTGGTGCCCACATCGCTGGCACCGAGCCGTGATGCAGAGCGCACATCTACCTGGGTGCTCTGGCCCTGTTCGGTTAAGCGGATCACCACATCATCCTCAAAGCCAAACCAGCGGGTCACGGCGGTGGCTTCCAAACGGTTTTGGGTAATCTCAGCAATCTCCCAGCCCGCCGCTTCGACTTCTGCTTGAGCGGCGGCGAGTACGGTGGTGGCAGGAGCCTCTACTACCAGCGGTTGAACGTTCGGGTAGGCTGCCCGTTGCTGTTCGGCGGTGTCATCGCCTGGATAATCTAACCCGTTGGGAGCCGCTTCGCGCTCCTCGCGTAGCGCAACAAACGCTGGTGGGTTTTGGGTGTCGGTGGTGATGTCATGAATCACCGGGGCCTGTTGGGCGCGCTGCCACTGTTGCCAAGGCATGTAGAGCAGGGCGGCAGTGGCGATTAATACCGCTATGGCGACGAACGCTGTTCCTCCACGCCGAGTGATCGCGCTGATGAGCAGCACTAACACGCTAAGCGCCACCGCTGCCATGGCGGCATAAACGCCGTTACGCAGAAGGTTGAAAGCCTCGCTCAACCCCACCCATTCCCAGCGATAGGCCGGGCCTGCACCCGCCATTAATAGTGCCGCTGCCACTAGCGCCAGCACACTGAACCACGTCAGCACCTTGGGCCAGCGGCTTTTATGGCGTTGCTGGTGGAGTTTATCGGCCATATTTCCCCCTTGCGTTTTTGTGAGCACCGTTTGAAATAACAGGCATTGGCCACAGCATAGCCAGCGATATGGTAGCGTGGCTATCTTTCCGGCCCGATACCCGAACGCAAGAGTCACTCCGATGAGCCATTCCCATGCCACTTCGCCCTTAGCGGCTTCCATCCGCGCACTGTTAACCCAGGCCCCGGCCAGCGCGCTGCCCATGACCTATCAGCAGGTAGCCAACACCCTAGGGCTGACGCCACCGCGTACCATTGCACGGGTGGCCCAAGCGCTTGAACAGTTGATGGAAGAGGATGTAGCCGCCGGGCGGCCAATGATCGCCACGCTGGTCATCAGCCGTCGGGGGGAGGGTTTACCGGCCAGCGGCTTTTTCGAAAAAGCCGTTGCGCTAGGCCGGTTTCCAAACGACCCAGCCCAGCATAGCGCCCGCTATACCGAAGAGCGTGAGCAGGCGCTGTTTGCCCGCTAGTGGGCGCGTGACTCACTTTTGTTAGCGCTGGCGCAGCGGCGTTAACAAATCGCTTAAGCCGTTATGGTCAATTTCATGCATCAGTTGCAGCAGTTGACCAATCTCCCCGTTGGGAAACCCTTCCCGGGCAAACCAGTTCAGGTAAGGGCCCGGCAAGTCCGCAATGATCCAGCCTTCATATTTGCCAAAGGGCATCTTTCGCGTCACCAACGTCTCCAGATCTTCTGGCTTCATGCGTTAATTCCTTTCATTCTCATTTAAGTTTTCTTTTATATTCCTGTTGTCGAGGTTCTTTGTTAGATTTTCGTCTAATTTTTTTACCAAACAGCGCGTAAAGCATCGCCCAGTCGGGCGGTGATACAAGCGCGCACCGCGTAGCGGTGCCAGATTGACTTCGCCTCACTACCCTGATATTTATACAGCATGACAAAGCGTGCCTACAAAGAACGGTTCTACCCCACCTCCGAACAGGCTGAGCTGTTGAGCGACGTGCGTGCCTACACGGCGCAAACGCTGCAGTTGGACGAGCCTATGAACCTGCCTGCCGAGAGCGTTGAGCAGAGCGATGTTCAAGACGAAGCAGAGGCCAATGAACAGCCTAAAGAAGCGTCCGGCACCACGGAAGAAGAGAGCACCACCGAGGCGTAAGCCATGCGTGTGATGTGCTTTCCAACGCCAGCCTCCGGGCTGGCGTTTTAGTTTGTAGCGCTAGCTACTTGCGTCAGCAGGGCGGCCAGTGCCAGAGCCGGTTCACTTAGCTGGCCGCTGGCGCGGTGAACGATGCCGATATCGCGATGGAAGGTGTGCTCTTTCAAATCGATGGCGCGCACTCCGGCAGGCCAGCGCCGGATGGCGCTTGGCTGCGGCACCAGCGCCACCCCCACGCCGTTGGTCACCAGCTGCACGATCGCTTCTAGTTCGTCTACCTCACACACGTCCCGCACTTGGCAGTGGTTATCTCTTAAAAATCGATCAACCTGACGGCCGCCAAACGACGCGCGGTCATAGCGCACAAACGGCTGGCTGGAGAGTAGCTCTCGCCAATCATCACTGGCCATTTGCCGGGGCACCAGTAAGCGAAACGGTTCGTGGGCCAGAGGCTGCCAGCGCAGGTCGCTGTGCAGTGAAAAGGGCGGACGAATGATCACTGCCATATCCAGCTCCCCCGCATCCACCTGATTCATCAGCGCAAGCGAAAGCCCCGGCACTACCCGGGTGCGGCACTCGGAAAACTGGCGGTGAAAGCGCGCCAATACGTTTGGCAAAAGCGAGCGCTGAATGGAAGCAATCGCCCCTAAGGTGACGCGAGTAGCGACCTCCTGCCCAGCGGATGACGCCCCCAAGGTGCCGTACAACGCTAGCAGCGCCTGCGCCTGTTGCAGCGTCTCTTGCCCGCGCTGGGTAAGTACCGCCGTACGGCCGCTGCGCTCGAATAGCTCCACGCCAAGCTCCGCTTCCAAGCGCTTCATCTGCGCGCTCACGGCGGCTTGCGTTAGGCCAATGTGCTGGCCTGCTGCCGCAAAGGTGCCATGCTGAGCCACGGCGATGAGCGTCTTGAGTTCGCGAATCATAGTCTATGCTTTCATCAATAAAAGTTATGAATAGATCAAAAAACAATTGATTTTATTTTTGCATCACGCCTTTTAGGATAGTGACACGGTGGTAGCGCAACGCGCTAGCCATTCACAAATACATTTCCAACGACATTCCCAGCGACATTCCCCAACAACAGCAACACACCAGGAGATTTCCATGAGCCTTTCCCCTTTCCACTTAGCGATTCCGGTGTACGACGTTGCCTTGGCGCGTACTTTTTACAATGACGTGTTTGGTCTGGAAGAGGGCCGCTCCAGCGACCATTGGGTAGACTTCAACTTCTTCGGCCATCAGTTGGTGATTCATGAGCACCCCAAAACGCCCGGCCAAGAGAGCGCCCACACCAACCCGGTGGATGGTCACAACGTGCCGGTACCGCACTTCGGGGTAATTCTTGAGTGGGATGAGTGGGAAGCCCTGGCCGCGCGTCTAAAAGAGCGCGATACCGACTTTATCATTGAGCCTTACATCCGTTTTAAAGGCGAAGTGGGCGAGCAGGCGACCATGTTCCTGCTAGACCCTTGCGGTAATGCGCTAGAGTTCAAAGCCTTCCAAGATAAGAGTCAGATCTTCGCTAAATAAGCTTGGCTCGCCAGGAGCCATCAGGCGCGCAGCGCCTGCTCCTGGCGACGATGCTGCAGCGGCGACTCGCCAAAGTAGCGTTTATAGTCCCGGCTGAACTGCGGCACGCTGCGGTAGCCAACCGCCAGCGCCGCTTGGTTCACATTGTGGCTATCCTGCAACAGCAGCTGCTGCGCTTTAATTAAGCGCAGCCGTTTTAGGTACTGGGCAGGAGAGGCACGGGTAATCTGTTTAAAATGCTGGTGAAAGGTCGAGACGCTCATATTGGCCTGCTGTGCCAGCTGCTCCACAGAGAAGTCTTCTGCAAAGTGAGTGTGTAGCTGAGAGAGCACCTGCACAATGCGTGAGTAATTGCCGTGCCCCTTCACCAGCGCCCTCAGGGCAGGGCCTTGCTCGCCTTTCAGCGCTTCAAACACCACATCGCGTATCCTTGCATCCCCCATTGTGCTGCACTCTACGTCGTCATGCAGCGTGCGTGCCAAGCGCAGGACGGCTGCTTGCATGCCGTAATTCATCGCCACCGAGGCCATCGGCATGGGTGACGTTTGCGGCTGGTGTATATCCCCCATGGCGGTGACCATCTCACTAAGCAGCGCGGGGTCTAGCTTGACTGAAATACCCAGTAGCGGTGCCTCGGGGGAGCCGTAAGTTTCGCATTCAAACGGTAAGGGCAGCGTTTGCACCAGGTAATGCCCTGGGTTGTAGTGAATCTCACGGTCGCCTAAATAACCCACTTTGCGCCCTTGGGCGATGATGATCAGGCTGGGTTCATACATCAATGGGGTACGCACCTGATGCCTGCCCAGACACAGTAGGTTTACGCGTGCTAAGCGCGAAGCACTGATGCCATCGCTTTTGACAAGCGACGTAATCAGGTCGGCAAGGGCATTACCCATTTGTGCAGTGCTTTCCACCGGGGCTCTCCTTACGCGGGTGAATATCATCGGCGGCGATAATTATGACGTTTTTATGACATTTTTTGTTATTTTATTGCACTTGAATAGAGGAATAAGCAAAAAAAACGTAGCTTCGTTCATCGCTATCTCCCGCTAAGCAGCCAATAATAGAAACACCTTTCCGCACCTGCGGGATGCATTAAAAAGGAGTTTTCATGAGCCAAGCAAAATCTTACGCCGCGTTTTCCGCTGAAAAGCCGCTCGCGCCGTTTACCTTTGATCGTCGTGAGCCGCGCCCCGACGATGTTGCCATTGAAATCCTTTACTGTGGCGTGTGCCATAGCGACCTGCACTTTGCTCGCAACGACTGGGGCATGAGCCAGTACCCCGTTGTGCCGGGCCACGAAATTGTTGGCCGCGTCACTGCCGTGGGCAGCGACGTGAGCCGTTTTAAAGCCGGTGATTTAGTCGGTGTTGGCTGCATGGTTGACTCCTGCCGTACCTGTTCCGCCTGTAAAGATGGCGTAGAGCAGTATTGCCTGGAAGGCTTCACCATGACTTACGGCAGCCCGGACCGCCAAGACGGCACCCTGACCCAGGGCGGCTACTCTGATTCCATCGTGGTCAGCGAGCACTTTGTCCTGCAAATGCCTGACGGCATTGATCTTGCATCCGCCGCGCCGATCCTGTGTGCCGGTATCACCACCTACTCACCGCTGAAGCATCACGGCGTGGGTAAAGGCCATAAAGTGGGCATTATTGGTATGGGCGGCCTGGGTCACATGGGCGTCAAACTGGCCAAAGCGCTGGGTGCCGAAGTGACCGTGTTCACCCGCTCTGAAGCCAAGGTAGAAGAAGCCAAGCGTAACGGTACTGACCATGTAGTGGTCTCAAGCGATCAGGCACAGATGGATGCCGTCGCTGAAACCTTCGATTTCATGCTGGACACCGTTCCGGTTCAGCACGACTTGAACCCCTACCTGACATCGCTGAAGTACGATGGCACGCACATTCTGGTCGGGCTGCTGGAGCCTATCGAACCGGCCATCGAAGCGTTCAATCTCGTGTTCAAGCGTCGCGTAGTGGCGGGTTCTTTGATCGGCGGTATTGCTGAAACCGAAGAGCTGCTCAAGCTGTGCGCCGAACAGAACATCACCTGCGATATCGAGATGCTTGATATCAATAAGATCAACGAAGGCTTTGAGCGCATGGAGAAAGGCGACGTGCGCTACCGCTTCGTGATCGATATGGCGACCCTGAAAGACACCGCTGCCTAATTTCTGCAGCCGTGAATAGAGCCCACCGCTTAACGGCGGTGGGCTTTTTTGTTTTTCCGTTATTGATAAATTGTTGGTATAAAAAAGTCGCATACGCGCCGTACTTCACTTCATTTTGCTCTACTCTTTTGAAATGTGGGCAATATCTAATAAAACAAAGGGAACGCACCAATGAAGCAACTATCCATAAAATGGAGCTTGACGGCTGCCTTAGCATTGTTGGTTGTGATGATAGGTCTTATTAGTGGGCTGGGGTTTTATGCCAGCTACACTAGCGACCAAGCGCTTAAAGAGATCAACAACACCAACGTGCGATTGGCGAATTTGGCAAACCGTACCCAGGTGAATGCGCTAAGGGCGCAAACCTTTCTAGATCGCTCGGCAAGCCTGAGTATGCAGGGGAATCCGGATAAAGGGCGGGAAAGCTTAGCGATGGCGGGTGAGGCCGTTGTGGCTGCTCAAGAACGGTTTGAAGAGCTTTCGGCGATCCCCGTGGTGCCTGAAAGTACTCTTGCTAATTACCGTGCTGAGGTAGTGGCTGCCTATCACGCCTTTGTTACCGAAGGCATGGTTCCCTTGCTAGACGCAGCACCGTTCCAGATACAGCGTCGCCAGGAAGCGCTGGGTGAGTTGGGCGCTAATCTTGATATGTCCATGAGCGAATTGGTGGCCTACACCGAAGCTCGCGGTCAGCAGGTGATGCAGCGGGTAGGGCGCTTAGCGACTATCGGCGGAGCTATTGCCATCGGCCTGTTGCTGTTCTCTTTAATCGCGGCGGTGGTGATTCGTATCGCGATGATGCGTGGCGTGGTGACACCGATTCAGCAAGCACTGGGCCACTTCGCAAAAATTGCCGACGGTGACTTAACCGGAAAGATTGAAGACCGTGGCCGCAATGAGATTGGCCAGCTATTTCAGGGGCTTTCAGCAATGCAGGACAAACTGAAAACCCTAGTGATGTCGCTGCGTAGTAGCAGTGAGCACGTCTACAGTGGGGCGAGTGATATCTCATCGGGAAGCCAAGACCTCTCTTCGCGTACCGAGCAGCAGGCCTCGGCGCTGCAGCAGACCGCCTCCAGCATGGAGCAAATGGCGACTACCGTGGGTAAAAATGCCGAGATAGCCCAGGAGGCCGACCAACTCTCGGTGGCGGCTTCCCAGTCCGCAGAGGCCAGCGGCGAAGAGGTAGAGCGAACCGTGAAGCTGATGCGTGAGATTGCCGCTAGCGCTGATAGGGTCAACGATATTATCGGAGTGATTGACTCGATTGCCTTCCAAACCAATATCTTGGCGTTGAACGCCTCGGTTGAAGCCGCGCGGGCAGGTGAGCAGGGTCGCGGGTTTGCGGTGGTGGCCAGTGAGGTGCGTTCACTGGCGACGCGCAGTGCGGAATCGGCCAAAGAGATTCGTGGCCTGATTGAGCAAACTACTACGCAAATCAACAGCGGTGCCACCCAGGCGGAGCGGAGTGGCGAAACGCTTAACCAAACCGTCGACGCCATTCGCCAAGTCACCACGCTGATGGGTGAAATCTCCACCGCCACCCGCGAGCAGAATAGCGGCATCGAGCAGATCAACGCCGCGCTGACAGAAATGGACTCGGTGACCCAGCAAAACGCTGCGCTGGTGCAGCAAACCAGCTCGGCAGCTAACGCGTTGGAGGGGCAGGCGAGCCAGCTGGCGACGTTGATGGCCACCTTCCGGTTGGCGGAAGGCAGCGAGCAACCCGCAGCCCCGCCTGCGTTAGAGGCGCAACAGCGTCGCCCGGCTGTCAAACCTGCTGCCCCGCAAACGGTGAATAGTAACGACGACTGGGACGAGTTTTAACCCGCCACGCTCACTACAACATCTGGGGCGGCTTACTAGCTGCCCCAGATGTGATTAAAGAGAGAGGTTAAGAAGGGCCAGATTAAGTGTGGGCAACCACCCGGATGCGCACATAATCCGCTGTCCAGTTACCTTGGCCGTCGCTTAGGCTGTGGGCCAACAGATTCAGCGTGTTATCGAAAATAGCGTCTTTCAGATCATCTTCCAGCCCGTGGAAGAAGGGGCTGGCAAACGTCTCTAGCCAGCTCGCCATGCCATCAGGCAGCGGCGTTGGGCGGGGGATGAGTTCAATGCTATCCACACGGAAGCCAACCGTTTGAAGCAGGTTGCCATACTCCTTGGTGGTTGGAAAATACCAAGGGTGGCGGCCTTTAGAGCTAATGCCGCGAAACTGCAGCGAGGCAATGAGCGCAGTGCAAATGGCGGCCACGTTGCCATGGCCGCCAAATTCCGCTACGAAACGCCCGCCGGGCTTCAGTGCCCGTTTTACTCCGGCCAGCACTGCTTGAGGATCCAGCATCCAGTGCAGTGCTGCATTGCTAAATACCGCATCGAACTCATGGTCAAAGGGCAGCTGGTGGCCGTCAATGATTCGTGCCGTTACGCCACGTTTTTGGGCGGCGGCCACCATATCAGCAGAGGCATCGATACCCAGTACATCGGCACCTAGCTGCATAATGCGCTCAGTTAATGCACCTTCGCCGCAGCCAAGATCCAGAATGCGCTGCCCTGGCTGGGGCGAGAGCAGCTTGACCACGTCATGGCCAAGATCAGGAACAAAGCTGGCATGTTCCGCGTACCGGTCGGCATTCCATGCCTGACCTGACGGGGAGTGAGAGGCGTTTGACATATCGGCTTCCTAGCATTGTTATTGGGCTCAGTGGGTTATTAGCAGTATAGCGAGCGTTCACTTTCACGCGTGCAACATCACGTAAAAATTCTTTAACCACCGTACGTTAACAACCCAGTGTTAACCACATTGACCGTCTACCCAAGTGTAGACAATACGGTTACGCTGATGACTTATCAGGGAGAGAGCAACCATGAGCCAGCATCATCAAGCGGATGATAATTTTGAAGGTGGGGAAGAGCACGGCGAAGAGAGTTCGCAGCGTGATACCTCGGTACAGGACGCCAGTTCCCCCAAAGAGGAGCGTGAAGCTAAGCTGCCTTCCAGGGCGGCGGTAGTTCATCAGCACCTACGCTTAGAAGGGCAAAAAGAACTCTCCCGCGATTCCATGGCGCTGCTCTGGTCGGCCATTGCAGCCGGTATTTCCATGAGCTTCTCAATGGTGGCGCGGGGTGTTATGCATGCCCACTTGCCGGAAACGGATATTGGCTTTTTGGTGGAGTGTATTGGTTATACCGTCGGTTTTATCGCTGTCATTTTAGCCCGGCAGCAGCTATTTACCGAAAATACGGTCACCGCCGTTTTACCCGTGATGAGCCACCCAACGCTGCCCAATGTTGGCGCCCTGGGTCGGCTGTGGGGGGTGGTACTGGTAGGTAACCTGCTTGGCGCTGCGCTCTCCTCATTTACCTTTCTGCATATGCCGATGTTTGATGAGGCTACCCATCAAGCCTTTATTGCCTTAGGTGAACACATGATGGCGAACACGCCAATGGAAATGTTCTCTAAGGGGATTCTTGCTGGCTGGATGATTGCGACGCTGGTGTGGCTGATTCCCGCCGCCGATCAGGCGAAGGTATGGATCATTATTATCGTCACCTATGTCATGGCGATTGGTGAGTTTACCCACATCATCGTCGGCACCAGTGAAGCGCTGTATCTGGTGTTCGATGGTCATATTTCTTGGTACGACGCGGTGGTGGGCTTTGCGCTGCCTACGCTGGCCGGTAACGTGATTGGCGGTACGTTTATTTTTGCGCTGATCAGTCATGCGCAGATTCGTGGCGACGTTGAGGCCCAGCGAGAGTGTAAGCAAGGCCTGTTTTATCGTCGCAAACGCTAACCCGCTTATCGAAAAGCACTGAAGAGGAAAATGTTATGAATGACGTGATTAAGCTACTGAATTCCCACCGTTCGATTCGTAAATTCACTGATCAAGAGATCCCCCACGGCCTGCTGTTAGAGCTGATTAAAGCAGGGCAGGCCGCTGCCACGTCTAGCCATGTACAGGCGTACACGGTGATTCATGTGAAAGATCCGGATAACCGTGAAGCCATTGCCGAGCTGGCAGGCGGGCAGGGCTATGTCGCTAGCAGTGCGGCGTTTCTAGTCTTCTGTGCCGATATGAAGCGCCCAACAGAAGCTTCCGCCCGCACGGGCGCCAACGTTGAGCGCGGTATGACGGAACAGCTGCTTGTCGCCACGGTGGATACCGCGCTCATGGCACAAAATGTGGCCGTAGCTGCCGAATCGGAAGGGCTGGGTATTTGCTATATCGGCGGCATTCGTAACAACCCAGATGCGGTGAGCGAACTACTGCGTCTGCCCGCTCATGTTTACCCAGTGTTTGGTATGTGCCTTGGGTACCCCGCCCACCAGCCAGAGGTGAAGCCGCGACTGCCCGTTGAAGCGATTCTTAAAGAGGACTACTACACTGATGATAGTGACCATGTAGCCGCCTTTGACGACACCATGCAGGCGTACTATCAATCTCGTAGTAGCGGCAATAAAAATAGTGATTGGTCGCACAACCTAACCCCTCTATTTGATAGCAAGCTGCGCCCCCATATGCGTGATTTCTTGGTGAAACGCGGCTTTACCATGAAATAAGGAGTCATCCTATGTCCCTTCAGCGTGCCTACGTTCTACTGGCCGGGCTTTATAGCCTGCTACCTGTGATAGGTATCGTGGCCGTGTTTTCCGGCGGCGGAACGCCTCTTGCCATGGCATACCTCTTTTTTGGTGCGTTGGGCGTGGTCGGGCTGTGGGGGTATGTTTTAAAGCGCAGTGTCATGAGTCAGCGTATGTGGCGGCCGTTGGCAGGGGTGTTTGTGGTGGGTAGCGTGGTACAGCTAGTCATTATGCTGACCATGCCTGTTTCTGGTGTTTTACTGACTTGGATGCTCACCAGCAGCATCTTCGCCATGCTACTGGCGGTGCTGCTTTACCATTATGGCAACCGCGACCAGCCGCTGTGGGCGACTGATGAAGAGCGTTCTACCGCGCAAAGGCTTGCAACAATGCTCGAGACTAAAGCGACGGTGACCGCCGTGCACCGAGAGCTTGGCCATGAAAATAGCGTGAATGTGGCTAAGGTAGGCAGTGCCTACCATGCTCGGATAACGCGCCGTTCAGAGAATGGGCAGGAAACCTTTGAAAGGCGCTTTCGGCATCCTGAAACCCTGGTGTTTTTTGTAGAGAAATTCGCCAGCGTGACACCGCAGGAGTTCACCTCCTCCGATGCGACCTCCTAAAGGCGTCAATGCGGGTGATTACTCTACTAACTCAAGCAGGCGGTCGGGGTAGTCGGTAAACAGGCCGTTCGCCCCCAGCGCCATTAAACGCTGCATCTCATCTGGTTCATTGATGGTGTAAACGTGTACCGACAGGCCATTAGCTTGGGCCTGGCGAATAAAGGCCGCATCAATCACTTCGTTGCCCTGATAGATCGCGTTGGTGCCAATCCCTGCTGCATACTCGGCAATGGCCTGAAAGTCAGCGTCGTTAATCTCACTTGGCCCTGGAGTAGTGTTTTGCCACTCCACCAACTGTTCGCTGTTTTGCTCGCTAGGTGAGTACCACAGCAGCTGAATTAACGGCAGGTTAGGGTTGAGCGCCTGTAGTTTGAGCAGGCTTTGCTGGTCAAACGACTGCACCAATACTCGGCCTTCATTAATCATATCGTAGGCTTCAAGACGCTCCACCAATGCCTCTTCCAAGCCAGGGTTGAGGTCAGGGGATTTTGTTTCGATGTAATAACGCGTCGTTTGACCAAAGTGGTCGAACAGCTCGTTAAGCGTCAGGATCTGCGTGCCGGAAAAATCCGTATCTGCATACTCGGGATTCGCTTCGTGAAACCACGAGCCGGTATCCAGCGCTTTCAGCTCAGCCAGGGTGTAATCATGGATATGGCCTTCGCCATCGCTGGTGCGTTCAAGGGTGCCATCGTGGAAGATCACCACCTCGCCATCAGCGCTTAGCTGAGCATCTAGCTCCAGATAATCCACGCCCCACTCATGGGCCAGCTCGTAGGCCGCTAATGTGCTTTCCGGCGCATGCCCGCTTGCTCCGCGATGGGCAATCACTTGGAAATTTTTCAAGTCGTTAAGCTGCTGAGTAAGCGGTGTATCGCTCGCCGCTACGGCAGTGGTAGACGTAGCCGCTAATAGCGTTAGCGTCGTTAGCAATGAATAGCGCAACATAATAACACCTTGATAGATAAAGCCATGTAAGACCTTACCTGCCTAACATGACAAACGCACGTTCTACTGAACCACTCTGAATTGCACCGTGAGCCTCATAGGACGCTTGTTCGGATCATTAGCTGGGCTTCGTTATAGCTAGTGCCCAGGGGCAAGACTTCACCTAATATCAACTAAGCTGAACCCAGGTCCTCAAGAGGTTGCTCCATGACCCACAAAGAACACCACCGCTCTCATCGTGCTGGCTGGCTACGGGCAGCGGTGATGGGCGCTAACGATGGCATTGTCTCTACCAGCAGTCTGATTCTTGGGGTAGCAGCAGCCTCTACCACGCAAAACGATATTGTATTGGCGGGTGTGGCGGGGTTGGTAGCGGGGGCCATGTCGATGGCGGCGGGGGAGTACGTTTCGGTCAGCTCGCAATCAGACACCGAGCGTGCCGATTTAACAATGGAGCGTAACGCCCTTGCCGATCATTTTGAGGCCGAGCAAGAGGAGCTGGCAGAGATCTATGTTGAGCGAGGATTAACGCCTGAACTCGCCAGTCAAGTGGCTGAGCAACTGATGCAAAAAGACGCGCTGGGAGCCCATGCTCGGGATGAAATTGGCATCACCGATACCACTCAACCGAGGCCTCTGCAGGCGGCACTCTATTCAGCCGCTACATTTACCGCTGGGGCATTAATTCCCCTTTTGATAGCCTGGTGGGTACCGCTGGTGCTGCTGATTCCGTTGGTCGCCGTGGCATCGCTCGCTTTGTTGGCTTTGTTAGGGGCGCTAGCAGCCAAAATAGGCGGTGCCCCGGTACGTAAAGCCGCCTTCCGCGTGCTGTTTTGGGGGGCATTGGCGATGGCACTGACCTCTCTCATCGGGCGTTTGTTTGGCGTTGTGGCGTAGCTTCAAACGCTATAAGCATCCAAAAGGAGACATAACATGCTGGCGTATACAATGGTGGGAACCAAAGACCTAGAGCGTGCCCTGCAGTTCTACACGCCGCTGTTTAATGCCATGGGGCTAGATGTTTGCTGGCAGGACGAGAGCGGGGTCTCATTTGGCGACCCAGACGATGTCAACGTGCCCCAATACTTCGTGGGCTACCCCTTCGATGGCCACGACGCCACCGTGGGCAACGGCACCATGACCGCCTTTCAATTTACCGACATCAAAGAAGTTGACACGCTGCACCAGCTCGCCCTGGAAAGCGGCGGAAGCGACGAAGGCGCACCGGGCTTTCGGCCGCAGTACGGGGAAGGCTTTTATGTCGCCTATGTCCGCGACCCGGATGGCAACAAGCTGGCGTTCGTGGTGTATCCGCACCGGGTAGGGCTCTAGCCTTTTAACTCCTTGCGTAACCAATCAGCCAGCGATTCACTGCGGCGGGCGTTGGCGTGTTTGGGCAGCCACAGGCAGAGCCTGGCCGGGGTTTCGATGCTGCCCCAAGGGGCGACAAGTCGTCCGCTTTTCAGATCATCTTCTACGAGTAGCTTCGGGGCGATGGCGACCCCTAGGCCCGCCACGGCAGCCTCTATGAGGTAGTAGAGATGCGCGAAACCTTGGCCCTGTTGGAGGGCTGTTTTCAATGCGTCGGTTTCCAGCCCTTGGGCGTCTGCCCACTGGGGCCACGCTTGGGGGCGTGAGGCGGTGTAAAGGAGCTTGTTGGTAAACAGCGATGCGGGATGAGAGGCATCGCACCCATCCACCAAGCGTGGGCTGGCCACGGCGCAAATTTCCTCAGACATCAGCTCAATCAGCTCGCCCTCGTCAGGCCAAGGTGGCTCGAAAAAGGCCAGCGTTGCGCTGGTCTCCGGCTGGCCGGGCTGCTCGGAATCGCTCACCACCACCTGAAGTTTTAGCTCCGGCAGCGCCTGGTTTAAGCGGTCTAAACGGGGAATCAGCCAGCGGGCCAGCAAGCTGCCGGGGCAGGCCAGGGTAAACGGCGCTTCTTCCACCTCATGCTTGAGCCGGGTGCAACTATCCCTGAGCTTGGCGAAGGCTTCCCCCACGCCGTTTTGCAATTGCTCTCCGTGGTGAGTGAGTACTAGCCCCCGCCCGGCTTTGGCGAACAGTGCTACGCCAAAATGCTCATCCAGGCTCTTTAGCTGTCGGCTTACCGCACCGTGGGTCACGCTTAGCTCATCTGCGGCGGCGGTTACGCTGCCTAGCCTGGCGGTGGCTTCAAAGGCGCGCAGGGCGCTTAAGGGCGGCAGGCTGTGTTGCATGGGTGTCTCTTTCAATAGTTGCGTAAAACTCACAGGTTGATGCCATCTTATCGATTTTTCTTCCCGCCTGCCTGCGCTAACGTCATCACAACCCTAAATCGCACCCAAAACGCAGAGGTCGTGATGAACAAACCTTTAAGCCTACCCGATGCCAACGGGCTGTTTGGCAGTTTCGGTGGCCGCTTTGTCGCTGAAACCCTGATGCCGCTGATTCTTGAGCTGCAGGAGGAGTACACCACCGCCAAAAACGACCCGGATTTTCAGCGCCAGCTCGCCTATTTTCAGGGCGACTACGTCGGCCGCCCCAGCCCGCTCTACTTTGCCGAGCGCCTTACCGAGCACTTCGGCGGCGCGAGCATTTATCTCAAGCGTGAAGAGCTTAACCACACCGGCGCGCACAAGATTAACAACTGCATTGGTCAGGTGCTGCTGGCTAAGCAGATGGGCAAAAAGCGCATCATCGCGGAAACCGGCGCAGGCATGCACGGCGTTGCCACCGCTACCGTGGCTGCGCGTTTTGGTTTGCCCTGCGTGATTTACATGGGCGCCACCGACATCGAACGCCAGCAGCCCAACGTGTTCCGCATGAAGCTGCTGGGCGCAGAGATCGTGCCAGTCACCTCCGGCACCGGCACGCTGAAAGACGCCATGAACGAAGCGCTGCGAGACTGGGTCACGAACGTCGACGACACCTTCTACATCATTGGCACCGTGGCAGGCCCGCACCCGTACCCAGCCATGGTGCGCGATTTCCAAGCGGTCATTGGCCACGAAACCCGCACCCAAATGCTCGAAAAACAGGGCCGTTTGCCGGATTCGCTGATTGCCTGTGTGGGCGGCGGCTCCAACGCTATGGGCTTGTTTTACCCGTTTATTGATGATGAAAGTGTCCACATGGTGGGCGTAGAAGCAGGCGGCAAAGGCGTTAACAGTGGCCTGCACGCCGCCAGCCTGAACGGCGGCACCCCCGGCGTGCTGCACGGCAACCGTACTTACCTGCTGCAAAACGAAGATGGTCAGATTATCGACGCTCACTCGATTTCCGCAGGGCTGGACTACCCCGGCATCGGCCCAGAACACGCTTGGCTGCACGAGCAAGGGCGGGTTGAGTACGTTTCCGCCACCGATGACGAAGCGCTGGAAGCATTCCAAATCTGCTGCCGCCAAGAGGGCATCATCCCCGCGCTAGAAACTGCCCACGCCCTGGCTGAAGTGGCTAAGCGCGCGCCGACACTTCCCCGCGAGCACCTGATGGTGGTCAACCTCAGTGGCCGTGGCGATAAAGACATGATGAGCGTGGCCCATCATCTGGGGGATAAGTTCGGAGTGAAAAACGTATGAGCACGATACAGGAGAACGACATGACTAGCACCTCTCGTCTTGAACACTGCTTTACCGCGCTCAAACAGCAAAACCGCCCGGCGCTGGTCAGCTACCTCACTGCTGGAGACCCGGACGCCGAGACCTCCCGCCGCCTGCTGCACGGGTTGCCGGAAGCAGGCGTGGATATCATTGAACTCGGCATGCCGTTCAGCGACCCCATGGCCGATGGCCCCGCCATTCAAAAAGCCGCCCTGCGAGCGCTGGAAAACGGCCAGACCCAAGCCAAAACGCTGGAGATGGTGCGCCAGTTCCGTGAACAAAACAGCACCACCCCCATCGTGCTGATGGGCTACTACAACCCGATTTACTGCTACGGCGTCGAGCGCTTCTTAACCGATGCTGCCAAGGCCGGCGTCGATGGGCTGATCGTGGTGGATCTACCGCCCGAACACGATGAAGAGCTGTGCCAGCCCGCCGCTCAGCACGGCATCGATTTTATTCGCTTAGCCACGCCCACCACCGATGCCAAGCGGCTGCCCAAAGTGCTGGCCAACGCCTCCGGGTTTATCTACTACGTTTCCGTGGCGGGTGTCACCGGTGGCAGTGCCCCCACACCGGAACGGTTGGAAAGCGCCGTTAATCAGCTGCGTGAACACACGCCGCTGCCCATCGCCGTAGGCTTTGGTATCCGCACCGCCGAACAGGCCGCCACTATTGGCCGCTTCAGCGACGCCGTGGTCGTGGGCTCTGCACTGGTGGACTGCATCGAACACGCCAGCAGCGGCGATGACGCCGTGACGCGGGTGCATGGGCTGGTGAAAGAACTGGCGGAGAGTGTGAGAGGGTGTAGACATTAGGCATCGCATCGATGTGCGGTGAATGTAAACAGCGAACGCTTGGAGAAGTCGCAAAAAAAGAGCTAATATGAGGGCTATAAAAGGAGCTTTTTTATGGCTTCAGGAGGTTTCCATGCACCAAGTATTAGCTAACTTTTCGGTCAGTATTTCTGAGCTAAAGAAAAACCCTTCGGCACTGCTGACCCAAGCAAGCGGTGCCCCCATTGCTGTGTTGAATCACAACAAGCCCGCCGCTTACCTTGTCCCTGTAGAAACTTATGAGGCGATGATGGAGATGCTGGAAGACTACGAGCTGGCCAAGCTAGTGGAAGAGCGTCGCGCCGATAAAGACAAGGCCGTCACGGTATCACTGGATGACCTATAAGCTACGCTTTTTGCCCGCGGCCTTGAAAGAGTGGGAAAAGCTTAGCCCACCCGTCAAACAACAGTTCAAAAAGAAGCTGGCTGAAAGGCTAGAAACCCCACGTGTGCCTGCCGATAAACTCAGTGGTTTCGATGCCTGCTATAAAATAAAGCTTCGAAGCGTAGGCTATCGTCTGGTTTATGAAGTAGTGGATGATGAACTGTTTATCTACGTTATTGCTGTGGGTAAGCGTGACAAAGGCAACGTCTACGCGTCGCTAAAGCGCCGGATGTAATCCATCACCTATCGTGCAAATGACCACAAACAGAGGAAGACAATGGGCAAGCTCTTTTCATTGCTGGTACTGCTGGGGCTGGGCTACGCAGGACTCTATGTCTACTACGGTGTGGTGATCGAGAAGGAAGTCGAGGAGCAGTTAGAAGCCCGTGGGCTTTCATCGTTGAGCGTAGATAACGTTGAGTACGATTGGTTGGCCCCAGTGAGTGACAGCGCCAATGTTGCCGTGACGCTTGGCTACCGTGGCTCTCAAGCAGCGGTCAACATGCAGCTACAAGGCCACCCGCTGTTTTCTGATGAGGTGACGGTACAGCTCGATAGCCTGCAAGCGCTGCGCTTGGGCCTTAGCTTTGGGCAGTAGTCTTGAGTAGCCGCCTCGTGCAATAACCCCCCTAAAAGGACACCCCCATGTTTACCGGCCTGAGTGCGTTTCCGCTAACCCCCATGAATGAGCAGGGCATCAACGAGCAGGAGTTTACCCAGCTCGTGGCCCGTTTGGCGCAGGCGCAGGTGGATTCCATTGGCGTGCTGGGTTCTACCGGCAGCTACGCTTATTTAAGCGTGGAGGAGCGGGCGCGGGTGGCCAAGCTGAGCGTGGAGAGTGCGGCGGGGGTGCCGGTGGTGGTGGGCATTGGTGCGCTGCGCACCCGCGATGTGCTGGCCAATGCCGAAAATGCCCAGCAGGCCGGGGCAAGCGGCCTGCTATTAGCGCCTGTTTCGTACCAAAAGCTGACTGATGACGACGTGTTTAACCTGTTCAGTACCGTCAGCCGCGCCATTAGCGTGCCGCTGTGCGTGTACGACAACCCCGGCACCACGCACTTTACGTTCAGCGATGAGCTGCACGGGCGCATTGCCGAGTTGCCCCAGGTGCGCTCGATTAAAATTCCGCCAGTGCCTAACAACCTAGAAGACGCCAAAACCCGAGTAGCGCGGCTGCGGGCGCTGATTCCTAGTAACGTGACCATTGGCATCAGCGGCGACCCCGCCGCCGCGACGGGCCTGCTGGCAGGCTGCGAGGCGTGGTACTCGGTGATTGGCGGGCTCTATCCAGAACTAGCGCTGGCGCTAACACGCGCCGCCCAAGTGGGCGACGCCGAACAGGCCCAAACCCGCTCAGATGCCTTAGCACCGCTATGGGCGCTGTATCACGAATACGGCGGTAGCCTGCGGGTGGCGGCGACCATCGCTGAACTCACCGGTCGCGCTAGCGCCCCCTGCCTGCCCCAGCCGCTGAACACCCTGCAAGGGAAAGCTCGCCAACAGATTGAAGCGGTGATTGAAACGCTGGGACTTCACTAACCCGCAACAAGCAAAGCGCAAGTAGCTACAGCCCTTGCGCTCCGCGCCGCAGCCAGTTGTGAACAAACGCCAGCTTGCGCAGCGCCACTTCGGAAAGCACAAACGGGTAGAGATCCGACAGCCCCATCGAACGGTTTACATGGTTTACGCCTGCCACCAATGATGCCGCAATATGAATCAGCCGCTCTGAATCAGGTTCAGCGTAGGCATCCCAATTGTGGTCATTCGGTAGCACGGGCGAGGTCATGCCCGACGACACAAAGCTATCGGTGATATCGGTTAAGTGCAGCAGGTGCGAAGTGGTTTCCGCCCAATCCTCATGGGGGTGAGAAGAGGCGTAGGTCGACAGAAACCGCGTTTGCCAATCCGCCGGCGGGCCGTTTTGGTAGTGGCGCTGCAAGGCCGCTGGGTAATCCTCCCGCTCATCGCCAAACATCTCGCGGAAGGCCGCCAGAAAATCCTCCCGCAGGCTAAGCCGCCACCACAGCATATGGGCAATTTCATGGCGCATATGGCCAATCATAGTGCGGTAAGGCTCATCCAACGCCTCTTTGCGGGTGGTGCGCACCACGGCATCCGCTTCCGCCACGCTAATCGTTACCACGCCGCCCACGTGCCCCATAGGGACAGGCGTTCCGCCTTCCGCCAGCATATGAAATACCGGCGGCGCGCCGGGGTCTTCCGGGCGAAACCAGTGCCAGCGGCCCAGGTTATCGATCACCCAGCGCTTGGCGGCCTCGGTGTGTGCCCAGTTGGGTATCGCATCGGAAATGGAAGGGTCTGGGGCCAGGGCGGTCATCGCGCAGGCGCGGCAGAACTCGCCATGCTTGGGGGCAATCCAGTTACAACCAATCACTTCGCGATTGGCACAGAAGGGCGGCATGGGAATAAACGCCCGCGCCTGGGGGTCGTAGGCCACCGGCACACCATCCGCCGTGACCAAATTATCGAACCAGAGTGAACCGGCACCGACCGGATTAGAAAAAACGCGCATAGGTCGGGTACCTCAAGAGAAACGAAGCTTCAGTCTAGGAGCCGCCGCCCGCCAACGCCAATTGAGATACCCGCCGACTCAAGCGCTACGCCACCGGTACTGTGCCGCCATCAATCACAAACTCCGTACCCGTGATTGAGCCCGCCAGCGGCGATGCCACGAACGCAATCAGGTTCGCCACTTCCGCCGGGGTAGAGGGCCTGCCCAGCGGGATGCCACCCAGCGCGCCCATGATGATCTGCTTGCCGCCCTCGTAATCGGTGCCTGCCTGCTCAGCCAGACGCTCCGCCAAGGCAACGGCGGCTTCCGTCTCGATCCAACCCGGCGAGACGCGCACCACCCGCACCCCTTGTGGCGACACCTCCTTCGACAAACTCTTGCTATAGGTCGAGAGCGCCGCTTTGGCCGCCGCGTAGGCGGTGGTGGATTCCGGTAAAGGCAACTCCCGCTGAATAGAAGTCACGTGAACGATCACCCCTTCACCCTGGGCCAGCATGCCCGGGAGCAGGGCGCGGTCTAGCCGCACGGCGGGGAACAGGTTCAGGTTCAGCTCCTGCTGCCACTCCTCTTCACCCAGGGCCGCAAAGCCGCCCGCCGGGGCAGACGAGCCGCCCACCACATGCACGATGATATCCACACCGCCCATGCGCGCCTTCACGGCTTCTGCCACGGTGGCGCAGCCATCCACAGTGGTGAGATCGGCAGCGACGAACAGCTCTTCAGGTAGGGCAGCGGGGCGGTTACGGGCAGTCGTCAGCACCTGCGCGCCCTCTTCACGAAACAGCGCCACCACCGCCGCGCCCGCGCCTTTACCGCCACCCGTGATCAATACGCGACGCCCACTAAGCTGCAGGTTCATGGGGTAATCTCCAAGCTTTGAATGCGTTCATCGGCCAGTTCGATATGGTGAAACAGCTGCACCGGGCTGCCGGGAAAATCGCCGGTCACGGTGGTGGTAATCACCATCTTGTCGCCATCGCGAGAGACGTCGGTGGGCTCCACGTGGTACTCAAACTGGCGGCGGGTGCCGCGTAACCAGGCACGAATGGCGGCAATGCCCTGGTGGGTTTGCCCTTCATCCACCACGCGGGCATCGGCGGTAAAGCACTCCGCCAGTGAGGCATCATCCGCGCCGTTGCTAATGTCGATATAGGTGGCAATGGGAGTAGAGAGTGACACGCTCATGGTAAGCCTTCCTCATCGTGGTTGCTGTACGAGGATCTTCTGCTTAGGCTTACCGATTATCAAGAACGCACAAAAAGGTAAGTGGCTTACCCATGAGAAGGATTTACACGCCCACTAGCGCGGCCAGCGGAGTGGAAGATGTATTAAAAATGCTGGAAGGGCGCTGGAAGCTGATTATTCTCTTCCACCTCTTCGACGGTAACGTGCAGCGCTACTCCGATTTTGAAAAGCTGATCCCCGGCATCTCGCAAAAGATGCTCGCCCAGCAACTGCGGCAACTGGAAGCCGATGGCATCGTGGCGCGCAAGGTGTACCCGCAAGTGCCGCCCAAAGTGGAATACCGCCTAACCGAGTGGGGCCAAGCGCTCTGCCCCGCGCTGGATGCGCTGCTGAAATGGGCCGAGCAGAAAGAGGCGTTTCACCCCACCGAACACGCGGACGACGCCAGCGCTTGAGCCTCGCCAGCGCCCACGGCGGCGCTACCCAAGGCGCTCGCCAGTCGCCAAGGCCGCCCTGGCTCAGTATCATCACCCGCTCATTCATCACAGAAGCCACTGCTTATGTCTTGCCCGCCATGTCCCCGCTGCCAGTCGGAATTCGTTTATCAGGATCAACGCCTGTTCATCTGCCCCGAATGCGCCCACGAATGGAACCCTGAAGAAGCCGCCGCCGAAGAGGCCGTGAACGTGGCCGATTCCAACGGCACCCCGCTCGCCGAAGGCGACAAGGTCACGCTGATCAAAGACCTCAAGGTGAAAGGCAGCTCCCAAGTGCTCAAGATCGGCACCAAAGCCGTCATCAAACGGCTAAAAGAGGGCAAAGACCACCAGCTAGACTGCAAAGTAGACGGCGCAGGCGACATGATGGTGACCGCGCAGTTTGTGAAAAAGGCTTGAAGCGGTCGTTCTGTCTCATTAACTGTACAGGTTTGCGGGCAACGGCTAGACTTGTACTCTAAATAGTACATGTGAGGTGTGTATGAAAATCGTGTCTTTTACAGAAGCGAGGAATGGCTTGAAAGCTGTGCTGGATGGCGTCGTTAATGATGCGGATACCACCGTGATCACGCGCAGGGATGCTGAAGATGCCGTGGTGATGTCGCTGGATTATTACAACAGCCTAATGGAAACAGTGCACCTGCTTCGTTCGCCTAAAAATGCTGAACACCTTAACCGCTCAATAGCGCAATATCGTGCTGGCCAAACAAGCGCACGAGAGTTAATGGATGAGTAGTCAGCGACTGTTGTGTTGGACAGATGAATCTTGGAACGACTACGTCTATTGGCAAGCGCAGGATAAGAAAACCCTTAAGCGCATTAATAAGCTGATAAACGATGTAAAGCGCTCCCCCTTTGAGGGAATCGGCAAGCCAGAGCCCTTAAAAGAAAACCTAGCGGGCTTTTGGTCTCGACGTATAGACGATACTCATCGGCTTGTTTATGCAGTCGATCACCACGCGATCACTGTCATTTCTTGCCGCTATCACTATTAGCCCGCAACTGAATCGCCCCCGAGAGTGAGCCAGCAGTGGGAGGTGGCTTTAGCCCGCGACTGTGCCTGCACCCAGCCAGCTAAGTGGAAAAAATGACAGCTACCACACCAGCCCCCATCACCATTGCACTCGCCCAACTGCCGGTTAGCAAAGCGGCGGTAGACGACAACCTACAAACGCACCTGGCTTACATAGAGCGCGCCGCCGCGCTGGATGCCAACGTGGTGGCCTTTCCCGAACTCTCGCTCACCGGTTACGAGCTGGCGCTACTCAGCCAACTGGCCATGCCCCGCGACGATGCCACCTTTGCCGCCCTCACCGCCGCGGCCGTCGCCAATAACACGGTAGTAATAGCAGGCTGCCCACTGCACAACCCCAACGGCAAACCCCACATCGCAGCGGTGATCTGCTTCCCCAACGGCGAACATACCTTCTACCTAAAACAGCACCTTCACGAAGGAGAAGAGGTTTACTGTGCCCCCGGCACTGAGAGCGGCCTCATCAACGTTAACGGCACCCGCATCGCCCTGGCCGTTTGCGCCGACTTCACCCACCCAAGCCACGCCGCTACCGCCGCCAAACAACAAGCGGACGTATATCTCGCCAGCGCGCTGATCTCCCCAGGCGGCTATGTAAAAGATGCCGAGCTGCTCACCACCATTGCAAAGCGCCACCAACTGCCGGTACTGCTCGCCAACCACGTTTCCACCACGGGCGGCTGGCAAACCTGCGGTAATAGCGGTGGCTGGAACGCATCAGGGGAGCTAACCGTGACAGCTAACGGCACCCAGCCCAGCTTAGTACTGTGCCGCATTCACCACGGTGCCATAAGCGGTAGCGTGGCAGTGATGACTAACTTACATAGCTAAGTATGAGTTTCCGACTAAAAACTAACCATCTAAAGTGGGCTTAACCTAGATTAACTGCTAGTCTCGAAGCATTAGAGCAGACAATGCCGCAGGGACTACACGATGCAGAATGCCCGCATAACGCTTCACTCTAGCAAGCAGCGCATGCAAGTGCAGGTGGATGGCATTCTGCTAGCCGACTCCACCAATACGCTGGAACTTCGCGAACACGGCTACCCGCCGCGCCACTACTTCCCACGTGAAGACGTGCGGGTGGACTTACTTACTGTTTCGGAAACGACCACTTATTGCCCGTTTAAAGGGCATACGGTGTATTTCTCGCTGGGTGAGCGGCGGGATATTGCTTGGAGTTATGAAGAGCCGGTTGAGGGTGTGGAGTCTATAGATAAAAGAGTGGCCTTTAACATGGTTATTAGTCGATGATTTAACTCCTATCTATACTGATGGTGTCGGATATAGAGCTATTGAAATTTGTTTATAAAAGATCTTAAAAATGGTGTGTGCAAAGATGAAAAAAATTTTTTTCTCGTACTCTCATAAAGACGAAGATATAAGAGATAAGCTTGATACACAGCTTTCTTTATTGAAAAGAAGAGGTGTTATTGAGGCTTGGCATGACAGGGCTATCGATGTTGGCAGTGAGCTGGATAAAGAAATTGACGAGCATGTAAGAAATGATGACATTATTTTGCTTTTAATTAGTCCTGATTTTATTGCTTCAGATTATTGTTTTGATACTGAAATGAAAGTTGCCATGGAACGACACTATAGCGGAGACGCTATTGTTATGCCAATAATTATAAGACCTTGCGATTGGCAAGAAGCACCGTTTGGTAAGCTAATGGCTGCACCAAGAGATGGTCGTCCCGTTACTTTATGGGAAAACCAAGATTCTGCTTTTCTCGATATAGTAGATTCAATAAAAAGAGCCCTCAATAAATTATCTAATAAGAGTGCTTTGTCTCGAGGTGAAGAATGAAAAAAATATTTATTAGCTACAGTAGTATAGATGAAAATTACAAAGACCAAATGATCTCACATTTAAGTGGATTAAAGTATAGAGGAGTGATCGAAACTTGGCATAACAGAGACATTGTCGCTGGTGATGTAAAAAGCGATGAAATTGATCAGAATATTAACCAAGCTGCTGTAATACTTCTTATGGTAAGCCCAGATTTCATTGGGTCATCATATTGTTATGGCCATGAAATGAAGTATGCTATAAAGCTTCATGAAGAAGGCCGTGCAAGGGTAATACCTGTTATGTTGAGGCCATGTGATATCGAAGGTGCTCCTTTTGAAAATTTAAAAAGTGTTCCCGAAAAAAATTGGATCAGCCAATACGACGATAAGGATAGTGTATTTCTAGAAGTCGTTGAGCAAATAAAAATTGCAATTAAAGAGACGGTTTCAAAAAAAGAGCTGGTTACCAAAAAAGATTATGTTCATAAAAGCTCTTTTTTTGCATGGCTCAATGACACAGAAGTCGTTCTTAAAAGTAGAGCTACAGAGGTTATAAGATTGGATGATATTTATATATATCCAGATCTTAGAGGCCTGGACTCAGATGATGAAAGTTTTTTAGAGGTTTCATCAGCACGGCTACCAGAAAGTGAAGGCTATACTCTTGTTCTTGGTGAGGAACAATCAGGAAAATCAGCTCTAGCAAAGTCACTTTATAAAGACGCTTTTAGTTATGGCAAGAAACCAGTATTTATTGATGCAGATAATTTAAATGAAAGTGATATAGTTGAACTTTGCGATAAAGAGATAAAAAGACAGTATAACGATATTGATTGTCTTTCGGAAATAGTTTCTGCCGAGAGGTTTTTGGTAATAGATAATTTTGCGAGTGTGTCATTAAATAAAAAGCATCAAAATATTCTGTTGGATAGCATAGAAAGAGAGTTTAGTACTTGTGTGATTCTTGCATCTGACTCTTTTCAATATGTTATACCTGATATCGAAGGTATGGCAAGATTTTCTGTCAAGGAGATTTTGCCTTTAGGGAAGGTCTGAATAATTACCGATATTCGTCAACGCTCACTTGAGCTGATAAAAAATTGCAAATTTAGGCACTATTTTCCCGTTCTTTGTGCATTT